>NZ_PYHU01000004.1:0-198811 GCF_003989595.1 Alteromonas sp. KS69
GCCGCCTCTGACAACACAGTAGACTGTTGTTGGTAGGGTAAAGGTCACGGCGTAAACCCATCCATGGGGCCTTCGCTACGGCATCTATGCTGTAGAGAGTTTCCGAGGCGCACGAAGTCCTTCCTTCTAAACGTGCCATCGTACTCAGATAGTGATTAATCCCATCAGAAACGCGGCGTGAATCGATCAATGGAGCCTGTGCAGCTGCATCTATGCTGTGGGAGGTTGTAGATGGGGGATACTCCCTCTCTTGTAAATGCCAGCATCTACTATTGGTATAGTTGGGGATAACCCATCCATGAGGCCTCAGCCAAAGCACTTATACTGTCAAGAAGGTCATAACGGCAGGCCCATGTATCTGACAAATACGAGAATAAATCTCATTTGCATTGAGTCGCTGCGTAAAATCTGTATTATCTATCGCCTCGAAAGATTAAATAGCCATGAATAAGGAATAGCAAAACATTTATGCGCTTCTCATTAGGCAGTATTAGACAATGGCATTGGATAAGTGGGGCGTGGTGTCTTGTCGGCATATTACTGTTTTCCTTAACGGGTATAACCCTTAATCACGCTGCAGATATTCCTGCCAATAAAAAAGTGACTGAAATAGAAGCTACGTTGCCTGCATCTATAATAGATGACTTTGTGGCGTTGCCAGAGGGTGACGCTGTTATTCCTGATGTCTTGGTGGATTTCGTATCTGATAAGTATGGTGTTGCTATCCCTATTTCGGTGGTGGGTGAATGGGACGGTATTGAATATTATGCGTCGTGGCCTGGTCCGGGTACAGATAGTTGGGTGGCTGTAGATAGTGAACTTAAAATGGTCACTTTTGAAAGCGTGGATAGAGGATGGATTTCGTATTTCAACGATCTGCACAAAGGTAGAAATACGGGAGTAGTGTGGCCTTGGTTTATCGATATTTTTGCTGTTGCCTGCATTATTTTTAGTGTCACGGGTTTGCAGTTACTTATGCGACATGCACCCAGTAGAGCTTCAACTTGGCCTGTAACTGTTCTGGGCGTATTAATCCCATTTGTCATTTTGCTGTTATTTGTACATTAGCGGTTTTGGGGCGTGAACTTGAAAAGGAGTGAAAAAATGAAAGTGCGAAATGGTCTTGCGATAGCGTCTGGTGCGCTAGGGCTTATGTTAGCCTCGTCAGTCTCTATGGCTGCGCAGTCAGTAACGCTTGATATAGCCTTACCTCAGCTAGATGTGGCTGAGTATCATAAACCGTACGTGGCTGTATGGATTGAAAACAATAAGCGTAAATCGACTCAAGTGGCGGTGTGGTATGACGTCGATATGCGTGAGCACGAAGGTAAAGAGTGGCTTAAAGATCTTAGACAATGGTGGCGTCGTGGTGGTAGAAGTTTAGATTTACCTTTCGACGGTTTAACCAGCGCGACGAAAGGTCCTGGTACGCACCTCATCGATACTCAACTTAATAGCGCCTTAGCGAAGTTGAGTGACGGAGATTATACCCTTCGAGTAGAAGCATCACGTGAAGTGGGCGGCAGAGAAGTATTGTCTATTCCATTTAGTCTCCCTTTATCAGCGAAAATACTCCCCGTTACGGTGGAAGGCAAATCAGAAATTGGGCGCGTTTCATTGCGTCTGGAAGATGAATAAACTCTCAGAGAACATTATGAAAAAATTATCAATTACTACATCATTCGTTGCAATAGCCGCAACATTAGCAGTGTCATTTTCTGCCAGCGCTCACCGCGCATGGGTATTACCAAGTTCAACTGTACTATCGGGTGAGGAAGCGTACGTAACATTTGATGCCGCTATCTCAAATACTATCTTTCACCCAGATCATTTCGCAATGAATACTGACGACTTAGTCGTGACTGCACCAAACGGCGAAACAAAAGAGACTGAAAATAGCGCCCGTGGGAAATATCGCACCACTTTCGATGTAAAGCTGGAGCAGGAAGGCACTTATAAGATCACGTCTTTCAGTTCTGGTATACGTGCCTTTTGGAAAGATGACGAGGGTAAGCGCAAAATGTGGCCTGGTCGTGGTGAAGCTTATGTGGCTGAAGAGTTTGCTACATCAGTACCGAAAGAGGCAACAGATTTACGTATTACCCAAGGCTCTCGTCGAGTGGAAACCTTTGTAACCCTTGGTGAGCCTTCAGAAAAGGTATTTACACCAACTAACGAAGGCTTAGAGCTTATCCCAGTAACTCACCCGAATGATTTGTTTGCTACTGAAGCCGCTACCTTTACTTTGCTTATCGACGGCGAACCAGCAGTGGGTGCAGAGGTTGAAGTTGTTCGTGGTGGTATGCGTTACAGAAATGACCAAGAAACGATTTCGGTAACATCTAATGACGAAGGGCAGTTTGAAGTTACTTGGCCACAAGCAGGCATGTATTTTATCGAAATTGGTTATAAAGATGATAAAGCTGAAAAGCCAGCAACGGTAAGAACGGGAAGTTACTCAGGTACTTTCGAAGTGCTACCGCTATAAGCTTAAGCATTTACTGAGATACTTTAAAAGTACCATGACTGAAACTCACCGTTTACTTATTGCACTATCTAGCATCACGCTTTATGTGTTGTGGGTAGCGGTGATTTTTTATAGGAATAGGAAAAAGCGCTCCGTCACCGATCCTCTAACATACAATACACATGTAAATAGCCGCGATAGTAAAAATCAAACCCTTATTGTTTATGCCAGCCAAACCGGCACCGCAGAAAAGATTGCGCGGGCTAAAGCTGCAGCACTGGCTGAGCATGAAACGATTACTTTGGTTTCCATGGCGTCGTTAAACCTTTCGATGCTCGGCAATGTATCAAAGGCGCTGTTTGTAGTTAGCACTTATGGTGAGGGTGAGCCGCCAGATGCAGGCACTCGCTTTTATCATGCTTTGCAGCGAGCCAAAAAGAGTGGGGCCACACCTTTATCGAACTTGTCATACGAAGTTATCGGTTTGGGAAGTCGGGAATACAAACAGTTTTGCCGTTTTGCAGTGGCTCTTTATGAGAACGTAAGCTTACTGGGCGGCACGCCATTAACATCACTCACCACATTAGATAGTGGAAAAGGTGAACATTTAGTCCATCTTGATTCTTTAGCGACTGAATTATCTGAACAAATGCAACCTTGGGTATTAGAACACCGCAAACAGCTCAATCAAGACGATACCCGTGGTTTATATGCAATAACCTTAAAGCAGCCGCCATCAGCCCGTGAGGCTGGTAAAGTGCCACTAACTTGGGAAGCGGGGGATATCATTGATATCTACCCTGACATGACGCAAGGGTACCTTTCTTTACAAGAGCCCTCGAGCCGGAACTTAAAAGAGCCCTCGAGCCGGAACTTAAGAGAGCCTTCGAGCGAGAACTTAAAAGAGCTCTCGAGCGGACACTTAAAAGAACCCTCGAGCGGGCACCCAAGAAAACGAATAGGACGTTCGTACACCATTGCGTCGGCACCGCAAGAAAATGACTTGAAGCTGATAGTAAGAGAAGTACGAAAAGAGCATGGTGAACTAGGCTATGGCTCTGGTTTTTTAACGAGCAAATTGCCGATGAACCAGCCTGTTTATGCGCAAATACGTAAAAACACGAATGCGGTTATCACCGATACGCAGTGTCCATTAGTGCTTATAGCGGCCGGAAGCGGTATTGCAGGCGTTAGAGCGCAACTTGCTAAACGAGCCATGCTTAAAGATGGCGGCCCAGTGTGGATTTTTTACGGTGAACGAAGCCCAGAAAAAGATGACATTTTGCCCAAAGCACTATCTCCTTTTCACAATGCATCGTGTATTCATAAACGCTCTGTGATTTTTTCAAAGCCTTCTTTAGAGCCAAATATTGCACCAAATCAATATGTACAACACTTGATAGTAGAACAAGCTGATGCTTTGAAAGTATTCCTAGGTGTTAATGATAGTAGCGGTGTGAATTTTGAGGCTCGTCGCAACGCGCAAATTTATGTGTGCGGTCATTTTGAAGGAATGGGTAAGGGGGTTGATGCTGCCTTACAGGATGTACTTGGTAAACAGTACTACAGTATGCTTGTCGATAAAGGTCGTTATCACAGAGATCTTTATTAAAACTAAAAATCCGCTTATCACCGTCAACATCTCCTATGCGTTTATAACTATTAAAAGTTTACCTCCAAAATATACCTCCAAAATATGCCAGCCAATTGCGTCTTTAATAAACGCGTTACGAAAGTGTAGATAATACTATTGCGGATAGCTATGAGTAAAAATACACAGGGTTGATTGGTATAGAAGCATAAGGCATAACATAATGAGTTAACATTAAATTAACAAGCAAGTGTTATGGCTAAGATCCCACGAAGCAAATCCAATGACCAGAACTCCAGTGAGTACAGCACAGAGATGGCGGCAACTCGGCGTCAATTCGTGAAAGAAAAAACTGGCGCTGAAATGAATCATGTCGGTACATTTTCAATCGAGCCAGATACTTTGCCGGGCAATATAGAGCACTTCACCGGTGTCGCCCAAGTGCCTATTGGGTTAGCAGGTCCATTGATCATCGAGGGTGTAGATGCTCACGGGGAGTTTTATGTTCCAATGGCAACTACCGAAGGGACGCTAGTTGCCAGTTATAACAGGGGGATGCGGTTAACTGCTGAATCGGGGGGCGTTAAAACTACCGTTATTGATGATGCCATGCAGCGGGCTCCCGTATTTGTATTTGAAGATGCGCGCGCTGCACTAGCTTTCGGGAAGTGGGTAACTGACAACTTCGAACTAATTAAAGCCAAAGCAGAAGAAACGACTTCGGTAGGTAAGCTGCGTGATATCGAGCAGTATGCCGTATCAAAAATGCGTTGGTTACGTTTTAACTTTACCTGTGGCGATGCGGCAGGGCAGAACATGGTTAGCAAGGCCACGCGACATGCTTGCCAATGGATGCAAGCGCAACACATAGCTGGGCTTGAACACTTTGCCCTATCGGGTAATTTAGATACCGACAAAAAACACTCTTTTGTGAATTCGCTACATACCCGAGGTAAGCGCGTGGTGGCCGAGGCCACTATTCCTGCTGATTTAATGAAATCATTAATGCATTGCTCGCCTGAAGCGCTATTCAAGCAACGCCAGTTGTCTAACATGGGGGCATTTGTGGCAGGCAGCGTGAGCAATGGAGCCCACTTTGCCAATGGGATTACCGCACTGTTTATAGCCTGCGGCCAAGATGTCGCAAATGTAGCCGAATCATCAGCAGGGTATACCTACAGTGAAATTACGCCGAATGGCGATTATTATTTTTCTATTACTATCCCTTCACTCGTCGTAGCATCTTATGGCGGCGGTACAGGGTTAGCTACGCAGCGAGAGTGCTTAGAAACGCTAGGGTGTTATGGCAAAGGTGGCGTGAATAAGTTGGCTGAGATCATTGCTGCTACTGTATTATGCGGCGAGCTATCGTTAGGTGCGGCGGTAGTGGCAGATGAGTGGGTATCCAGTCATGATGAATATGGTCGCAATCGCCCATAGCTTTTTTCGTGCAAGCCACTCGCGTAACTATTAATAATAGTGATTATTGTTGAAAAGTAACAATATACGGGTGAGTCTATCGGTTATAACAATCTTGATAATATAAAAGCGTTTTACGCATGAACCTACTTACCTTTTCCTTCGCCTTTTTCATTTTGGTGGTATCAATGACCTTTTCGGCTTCTACATCTGGGGCTTCTACCCACAACACTGATACGGCCAGTGCGAGTAAACAAAAGGCCGATACAGTCAAAATCTCTAATGAATCTCCGTTAACCGTGCCAGCTAAAACGTTACCGCTGCCAAGTGCTTCAAGCGATGAACTTAAAAGCGCGATTTCTCAATACCCCATGCCGTCAGTTGATGAAGTCATTAACAACACGCCTCAATCTATAGAGCAGTGGCGTGAATTGATTCAAATAAGAAATGCAGATCAGAAAAAGAAAATCAAAAAAATGCGCAAGCAGTTTGATGTTGATGTGTCTTTGGAAAAAATTAATGGCGTACCGGTCAGGCGACTTACGCCAAAGACCATTGCCCCTGAATTTAAAAACAAGGTATTTATTGACGTACACGGTGGCGCTTACGTGTTTTTTTCCGGGCTGCCCAGCATAGAAGAAAGCTTGTTAATTGCCCATAGAGTGGGTATTACAGTGATTAGTATCGATTATAGCATGCCACCTCATGCGCCATTTCCAGCAGCACTTAACGATGTAGTGTCGGTTTATAGCAGCGTGGCTGCAGAACATGGCGCACAGAATCTTTTTATAGGTGGCACATCTGCAGGAGCAGGTTTAGTGCTTGCTGCCGTGCAAACGCTTATTGCTGACAAGCAACCGTTGCCAGCAGCAGTGTATGCGGGCACCCCTTGGGCTGATTTGACGAAAACCGGCGATACCCTTTATACCAATGAAGGTGTTGATCGTATTTTGGTGACATACCAAGGGTTTTTGGAAGCAGCGGCTAATCTATATGCTGGAAGCGAAAGCTTAACCCACTCCTCTATTTCCCCTCTTTATGGCAATTTTGATGGCTTCCCGCCTACGTTTTTAATATCTGGCACGCGAGATATGTTTCTAAGCGATACGGTGCGGGTGAATCGTAAGCTACGTGATGCACAAGTACGCACCCAGTTAGAGGTTTTCGAAGGGTTATCCCATGCCGATTACGTTGTTGCTTATGAAACCCCAGAATCTCACTCTGTATACCAAGAGCTTAAGCAATTTCTACTAAGCGTGTGTACTAAAAGTAGCGACTAACCGCCGATAATGACAGATAGCAACATAAACAGCCCGACATAGGTCGTGTCGTTATTGACTAAGCATCACAGGTAATGCGATACAAATACCAATCAGCACAACACACCAAGTAATGAGTGCCGCTATATTGGTTTTAGTGAGTACATCCTGGCGGGTGTTAATAAAGGGCTGTTTAACCTTTTTGTGACTAAGCCAATACACTCCCAGTGAAACACCAAGCGCGGTTGAAAAACCAATCACGTTCCACCAAAACCAAAATACATCTGGTTGGGCTAGCCACAGATAGATGTTTAAAAGCACGCCAGCAATAAGCCCAGTATTCACCTGCTTTGCCGAAAGGTGTTTTGTGCACACGCCTAGAAAGAATGTCGCAAGAATAGGCCCGTAACATACAGAGCCAATCTTATTGATGGCCTCAATAATAGTAGGGGCAATATCATCTACCACAAAGGACAAACCCAACGTAAGCAAACCCCAAAACATGCCAACATACTTAGCAACCTGAAGGGTACTCTCTGGTGACAGTGTTTTGCCCGCAACTCGACAATAATCTTCAACAGATACCGCCGCTAAGCTATTAATTGCTGAACTTAAAGAGGACATGGCCGCGGCTAAAATGGCTACTAACAACAAACCTAAAATTCCGTTTGGAAGGTAGTTAACTATAAAGATAGGCATCAGCCAATCGGGTTGGTCGTCAGGAATTTGAGCAAGAAATTCTGGGGTGGTCAGCGCTAATGTGCCAATGATTAACCCTGCAAAGCAGTAAATTAACGTGATAGGGAAACGTAAGAAGCTGGCAGCCATGATAATTTTCTTCAAATCAGCTAGGCTCTTGGCCGACAGCGAACGCTGGGCTTCTGATTGGTCGCAGCCGTAATACGAAGCGTATAACACGATGCCACCAAAAATCATGGGCAGCAGGCCGAAACCTTCACCATCAAACCCATAAGATGCGGTGTTTAATGTAGAGAGTCGTTCTGGCTGAACTTGCTCAAGAAAGCTTGTCCAACCGCCTATGTGATATAGCCCAAAGCCCAAACACACCAACGCCCCTGCGACTATCAATACCATTTGCACGGCGTCACCATACACAACGGCTTTCATGCCACCTTGTAAGGAGTAAATGAGGGTTATAACCCCAATTAACAGCACGCTTTGCCAGAACGCTAAGCCCATGGTGCTTTGCAGTATGATAGAAATCGCATAAATCATGACGGCGGTGGCAAAAGAACGGCTTATTTGAAACACCACGCTAATGAGCACCCGAGAAGAGCGGCCAAAGCGTTGCTCTAAAAAGTCATAGACGCTGACTACGCCTGAGCGATACAAGGTAGGCAAGATAAAATAGAGTAGGGCTAGCATGGCAAGGGGAAGGGCAAGCTCGTATGACAACCAAATAAGGCCACCATTTTCTCTTAGCCCCACAAAAGCAGGGGCCGAAATAAAGCTAACTGCAGATAGCTGCGTGGCCATAATGGAAAGGGAGAGAGGCTTCCAGCCCAGCTGCCGATTAGCAAGAAAGTAATCTTTTTTACTCACCTGTTTTCGAAACACAAACCCCATGATTAACAAACCCACGAGGTAGATAGCCACTACTGTGAAATCGACAAAGTTCATACACGCTCACCGTGCAGATGCGCTGCTACCTTTGAAGTGCGTTGTAACTCGAGTAAAGCCGAAGTGAGAGCACCTAATACAAGCGTGCTTACAGCGAAAAGATGGTTATAGTGGCGCGGCATAAATCTTCCCTGATAGTGAGCGTACGAGATCGTTACTATTCAGATACGTTACCACAGGGTTCAAGCATGTGCTAAAAAGTGTTCGAACCACACCACAGCGGTTCGAACACGTGAAGTTATGAGCCGAACATCACCACAAGTACAGCCACTACTGCACCTAATCCCGCTATTTTAAGCCCATTTTTATACATAGGCAGCTTAGGCATAAACATCAAAAATGCAGAGATGACGAAAAACAAAAGCGCAACGCCAAAGCTAATGTTCAACCAGAATAATGGGCTGTTATTCGTCGCCTTGTGAAGCTTAACCATTTTTGCCAGCACAAGAGGGTAGTCTTTACGAGTAATAGTAGCGACACCGTCTGTTTTGTTGTAGCTGCCCATATTTAACACAACTTGGCTGTCATTCTCTTCAACTACCTTTAAACCTTTTACCTTAATCTTCGAAGCTACCTGTTTTCCGTTCAAGTCTAGAGACAACTGACGAACTTCAGTTTTATCGAATTTCAGGAAATCGGTGGGGCGAAAAATGAGTAACACGCCACTGATAGCATAGATTGCCATTATGCCTGCTAAGAAAAAGCCTAACCATCGGTGATATTTACGGACGGCCATATGAAATTTTGGTGATGCCATAACTGCTTATTAATAGAATTATTTATTGATGAGCCTTTATAAACGAGACTGAGCGGTATTTGAAGGGTGTAGGTAAGATTAACGCTATATTTAGCAGCTATTTTCTTTAAGCCTGCTATTTTTGTTGTAAATGATTGGTAAAAGCCACAAAACTAGCATGGTACGAGCAGTGTAAAAAAGCTGCTACCACAATAGACTTTGGTCTAATATGGCGACGTGAAAAAGTAAATAATGTTTTAATGTTTAAATAAGCGTTTTTTAACGACAGAAAAGCGTTGTATATGCGTTCAAAAAAGAAATTGAATAATGCGGTGCAACATCGACACAGGACAATAATATGCAGTCAATAGCCATAGTATTACTCGGGATCGTGGGCATGCTCCTCGGGTGGTTCGTTTACTCGAAATTTATTGCCACGAAAATATTTAAACTAGACGATAACTTCACTACGCCTGCTCACGAGCTGCAGGATGGTAAAGATTTTGTACCTACTAATAAAGTGGTGCTCTGGGGGCATCACTTTACGTCAGTTGCTGGGGCTGCGCCAATTGTAGGGCCAGCTATCGCTGTGTACTGGGGCTGGGTGCCTGCCGTACTTTGGGTTATTTTCGGTACCATATTGTTTGCAGGTGTGCATGATATGGGGGCCTTGTGGGCGAGTGCGCGTCACAAGGGTAAATCGATGGGAGCTTTGTCTGAAAGTGTTATCGGCAAGCGTTCTCGTTCATTGTTTATGATTGTTATCTTTTTAGTACTGTTAATGGTTAATGCCGTGTTTGGCGTGGTGATAGCAAACTCGTTTGTCTCTCAGCCTAATGCGGTTTTCCCAGCCTGGACAGCCATTGCCGTAGCGCTTGTTATTGGCCAGCTATTAAAACGTAACTTTGGTTTAATTCCTCTTTGCCTTGTGGGTATCGTGGTGCTTTACGCCTCGGTTTATGCTGGTAGCTATATCCCGATTAGCTTGCCTGAAACCATGTTCGGTTTAGCTGACAAAGCGAACTGGATCGTTATCCTGTTTATTTACGCTGCCATTGCGTCTTTATTACCCGTGTGGATGTTGCTTCAACCCCGTGACTTTATTAACGGTATGCAGCTGTTGGTTGGCCTATTTTTACTTTATGGCGCGGTCTTCTTTGCTATGCCAGACATTACAGCGCCAGCTTTCAATACACAGACGGCCATGGACTCTCCTAGCTTAATTCCCTTATTGTTCGTCACTATAGCCTGCGGTGCAGTGTCAGGCTTTCATGGTATTGTGGCTTCAGGCACCAGCTCAAAGCAGTTAGACAAGGAAACTGATGTACGCTTCGTGGGTTATTTAGGGGCGATCGGTGAAGGTTCTTTGGCGTTAATTACCATTGTTGCGGTTAGTGGTGTGGCGTTTGCGGCCTCTCCAGAAGAGTGGCATGAAGTCTACAGTCACTTAGGTGCAGGTAGCGTAGGTGCGTTTATTAGCGGCGGCGCGGCGCTTATTCATCAAGGGTGGGGGCTGCAGGAAGCTTTCTCATCAACCATACTGGCGGTAATGGTCGTGTTGTTCGCGGGCACAACTATGGATTCTGGTGTTCGTCTTCAGCGCTACATTATTCAAGAGTGGGGCGATATTTATAAATTGTCAGCACTTAAAAATGGTGTGGTCGCCACTTTCTTAGCGGTTGCTTGTTGCTTACTGCTAGCGTTCGGCGCAGGTGGTTCTTCAGGCGGTGGCGGTATGATCATTTGGCCGCTGTTTGGCTCTACAAACCAAATACTGGCTAGTCTTACCTTGTTGGTTATTTCAGTCATGCTGATTAAGATGGGAAGACCAGCCCGTTACACATTAATACCCATGGTATTCGTTTTGGTCATGGCTTTCTTTGCTGGGCTAATTAAACTTAAAGAATATTATCTTGCTGAAAATTACCTATTAGTTTTCCTAGATGCTGTGGTGCTAGTGGTGTCTGTGTTGGTGATGCTCGAAGCATGGTCTGTTGTGGCTAAACTTCGTAGCGGACATCAAGACGAAGTGGGCGAGAAGGAATAGCAACAGCGGTAAAAATAGTAGCTAGCCGCTATCACAACATTGTTGAGCGCTAGCTTTATACAAAGCCGACGTAGAGCGTTATTCTCTGCGTCGGCTTTTTTGTAGGCAATCGGGTTATTCGATGAGGTGGATTACTTCTCGTTCATTCACGGTAGGCGCGTAAATTTGCTATCATACGCATTCGCCTGATTTGGTAGATTTACCGCCAAGTAAATTGGCACATTAAGCTGGAAGTCGGATAGCAAGTCGGCAAAGCAAATCAGCATGTGAAAAATATAAATGTTCAACGCGGTTCGTTTGGAGTGGTATGACTGACCTAATGCTATTAGTGCAAAATTTCATCAGCCTATTTATGGAGTCTGCTCCGTGGCTGTTACTTGGCCTGCTGGTGGCGGGTATTATGCACGAATTAGTGCCGGTCAGCTTTTTAGAGCGCCACATGGGAAGCAGCTCAACCGCCTCTATCACGAAAGCCGCGGTAATAGGTGCTCCATTACCTTTATGTTCTTGTGGCGTTATTCCCGCTGCGATAGGGCTGCGTAGAAGTGGCGCCTCTAAACCATCGACAATTTCATTTCTAGTTTCTACGCCTGAAACAGGGGTTGACAGTGTTTCTGTTTCTTACGCATTACTAGGCCCCCTGTACGCCATCGTTAGGCCAATAGCCGCTATTGCTAGCGCAATCTATGCTGGTCTTATGGTGAGATGGTTTGATGGCGCTAAGTCTCAGAAACCGGCACATTCACATACTCACTCTCATAAAGGCTCTCATCAGCACCCACATAAACACGCGGGCAGTGTATCTTGCTGTTCAAGTGAATCCTCTGTAGCTCCAGAGCAAGAAGAAGCCGCATCGTTGGATAAAGCGCAAACGAGTTGTTGTGCTAGTGAAAAGCCAACCACACGTTGTTGCGATGGCACGGCCACTACTCAGGGTGAATCAGTAAAACAAGCAAACAAACTTACCCAAGTGCTTCGTTATGCCTCGGGTAAATTGCTGGAAGATATTGTGGTATGGCTACTTATTGGCCTAGCCTTAGCCGCAGCCATCAAAACTTGGGTACCAACAGACTTTCTCACTCAATGGGGTGATGGGGTTATCGCTATGTTGGTCATGGCCATCATTGGCATTCCTATGTATATTTGCGCCACGGCATCTACGCCGCTTGCAGTGGGTTTTTTAGCTGCTGGGTTATCTCCTGGCGCGGTGCTGGTATTTCTCATGGCAGGGCCGGCTACTAATGTTTCTACCATGGGCATGATCAAACAAGAAATGGGTTTTAGAACCCTGTGTTTGTATTTGTTTAGTGTAATCACAGCCAGTATTGGGTTTGGCTATTTGCTTAATTACGCGGTGTCAGCATTGTCATTAGAAGGCTTAATTCATATGGAAAGCCAACTACACAGTCATGGTGCTAACATTCAAGCGCTCTATGCAGCGTGCGCTATTCTTCTTGCTGCACTAATGGCTCGATTGGGCGTTAAAAAAGTCAATGCTAGGTTGGCACAGCGTGAAGAAAACCATCAAGACTGTTGTGGTTAACACAAAGGTAATAATGGTTAGGTAATTTAGTATATGGATACCTGTATTTATGAGTAAATTACTCGGTATTCGTATTTAATTCACCTGCGCTCTTGTAAGTCCGGTTAAGGCTTGCATAATGGTCGTTTGCTTCATACTCCGATTATCGGAAAGGACTCATGTTTTTACTCATCGTTTATGTATTGATTGCCTTGGGCTTCTCTTTTTTATGCTCAATTGCTGAGGCAGTCATATTAAGTGTGTCCTCAGCCTATATCTCTGTTTTAGAAAAAGAGAATCGGCCTAGCGGCATATTGCTACGAAAGCAAACCGATAATATCAATACGCCGCTATCGGCAATTCTAACGTTGAATACCATTGCGCATACCATGGGTGCTGCTGGTGCGGGTGCACAGGCTGCTAGTGTGTTTGGCGAAGCATATTTAGGTGTGATTTCAGCGGTATTAACGCTGCTTATCTTGGTTTTTTCTGAAATAATTCCTAAAACCGTCGGTGCAACCTATTGGCGTGGATTAGCGCCAGTGACAGCCTATTTCCTCAAGTATCTAATTATAATTCTTAAACCTTTTGTGGTGATGTCTGAATTGCTTACCCGTGGTTTTAAAGATGACAGCCCACTTCGAGGGTTAAGTCGCGGAGAACTTCACGCCATGGCCGAGCTATCAGGTCAAGAAGGGCAGTTGGCCAACCACGAGGCGGTATTTTTACAAAGCTTGTTAAGCTTGCACGAATTAAAAGTAAAAGATGCCATAACACATCGTACAGTGTTGTTTTCAGTGGCAGAGTCGATGACGGTAGAAGTGTTTTTCCATAAACACGCGCATATTGAGTATTCACGAATTCCTGTTTATGAAGACAAAGATTCGGAAAACATCACCGGTTATGTCATGCGTTCAGATTTGCTTGTGGCGCAAGCGCGCGGGAATACCGATAAACCATTGTCAGAATATGCTAAAGACATGGTGACCATATTAGGCTCTATGCCTTTGTCGATAACCTTCGACCATTTTATCGATAAACATGTTCATATGCTTTTAGTGGTAGATGAGTATGGCGGGTTGGAAGGGGTGATTACTCTTGAAGATTTGCTAGAGCGCTTGCTGGGCGTAGATATTATTGATGAAAAAGACACAACGGTAAGTATGCGCAGATTGGCGAAAATGATGACGCGCCGCAAAGAACGAATGATGGTCAAAAACGTACCCGATGAGTCGCTCGATAAGTCGCTCGATAAGTCTAAATCTAATGGTAACGATGATTAGTTCTGTTCAGTCGATGCGGTAGGTAACTGCGAGCTGAAGCAGGTTTTCGTGGAAGGTTTCACTAGATACCGATGTAGCGTTTAAAAATCGTAGATTTTCTTGGCGGCCTCGATTCACTTGCCACTCGGCTGATATTGCTATTTTCGAGCTCATAGCATAAGTGTAATTAACGGTAATGGCTTCCCCTCTACTGTTGTTGGGGTCATCTATGGTGCTGTCGTTATCTATCACTTGATACCAATCTAAACGTGTAGAAAGTTGATGTGCTTCATGGGTATACGTTGCAGCAATGTAGGCCGCGTAAAAGTCGTTATTAACAATGTCTTCCCCCATCAAAGTGTCACCTATCAGCCCTTGCCCGAAAAAGGTGACATTGCGGTTACGCATATGACGAAGGGTTAATGCGTGAAATCGCGTGCGCCATGCGTATATTTTGTCAGGGTCGAAAATGAGTGGATTGGCGCGGTTGTCGTAATAATAATAACGTAACTCTGAACGGCGCTTATGGGCTAAATGCGCCCCCACGTAATAACCTGTTTTCGTATCAATTTCACGAAAGGGGTCTGTCCATGCTGGAGCACCGATCCCCGCTTCCGATACCACGCCAGGAATAGGAGTGAATTTTACTCTATCATTGTTCAGCGATTGCCTGTCGTGCAGCGCAAAGCCGCGCCATGATAACAAGGTGCCTGTGGTGTCGTTACCCTTAAATAGGCTCCCTATTACTTTCCATGACCAGTCACGTCTAACTTGCCTTCCGTTTTGTCTTAAGCTTGCCTCTACACCAAACGTTCTAAGCTCTTCGCCTATCCAGCTGTTAATGGCTGAATTAGATAAAAAGTGTGGTGACAGCCACCCCATGTCGGTGTTTTCAGCAGAAATTGCAGGGTAGAAAAAGCCGAGCTTAACTTCTGGTTTAATGGTGGATGCAGTGAGTGGTCGGTATTGAGTATAGAGTTGGCTAACCCCGAGTTTTTGTTCTCCATCGCTATATCCATTGGCCACAGCATGAAACTGCCAATTATCGCTTAACACTTTATTATACGCTAGCACCGCTTGAGATAACGCAACTGCGTTATTTTCAAAGCGCTGGTGGGAGGCGCCATTTGTTTGAAATGTGTCAGCATTATCTGCTGAAAGAATACTACCTCTAAGCAACAACCTTGTATCTGAAAAAGCGTGAAAATTGATGAAGCAAAAAACAACGAAAATACAACGGCTCAGCATTAATAATCACCGAAACCATCATCAAAATCATCATCGCTTGCTATCACTTTCGATAACGTTAGCGTGAAGTTTTTATCGCTGTTCAACTCAATTTCAGTTTCAATAAAGGGCGTTTCGTTTGGCGCGTTAGGGTGCCAAAACTCAACACTGTATTTGCCAGTGGGAAGTGAGATGTCAGCATTTCCGTCATCTGCGGTTTTTAAAAAATAAGGGCTATCAGCAATAACGATGTAACCTAGCATCCAATCGTGAATGTTGCAGCCAATATCCACAATTCCAGCTTGCTCAAAGAACAATGGTTCGGCAGTAAATTCTTTGTAGAGCTTTAGCTCAAACTGCTTGGTGGGTGAAAAAGAATAAACATGATGGAACACGTTATCGGCGTTAGGGAAGGTAACTTCTGTGTTCTTTTGTACTACAAGTACATGAGGGGCAAACTGCTTATTGATTTGATTCATAATCGCAGTTTTAGGTGTTGATTCTGCTTCTGAGTGGTTAGTTTCTGTGCTGGGTAAATCAAATAAGGGGGTGAAGATAACAACGCCGTCTTTAACCGGGGACTGCTCGGCGTCTAATAGCGTTATTGATGCGGTTACATTATTTGCTAGCGCATTAAATGGCGCCAGCATTGCAATAAAAGCTACAGAGGCAAGAGCGGCTAGCACAGCAAGCTTATTCACGTTTTTCGCCACGCGCTTAATCCAGCAAGTGTTAGGTGTAAAAAAGCACGTTCCACACATTATTTCATTCATCTAAGAGTAACCCTATCTTTTGCTAAAAGCTTTTTTTTCAGTCATATAGAGACCGGAGGTAAAGCTGGTTTATTTCACAGTATTCTAAGCGTCACATGTTAATGAGTTAGGAAAACGCTCAATAAAATACTATTGGCAAGATCGACACAGTCAAAACATACCTACAAGAATAACCTTGCGCAACGGGTAAGGTTTTGTCCAGTTTACACGATGGAGAATTTTCTAATGAGGTTGTGGTATACGTGATGAAGTTTATCGAGTTCTTCTCTGTTGGCTTTACCGCCTTGCACCAAAGACTGAATGCTTTGGTCTAGCTCATACAAGCTTTCACGAATAGTTTGGTCGCTAATCATGCTTTGCATCCACGTAATAGCGGCAATTCTCTCGCCGCGAGTTACCGGAGTAACCTTATGTAAACTTGAGGAAGGGTAGAGTACAGCGCTACCTAGGTTACCTTTGACTTTCTGCTCGCCGAACCCAGTCTGAATAACTAACTCTCCGCCTTCGTAATCGCTTGGGCTAGATAAAAACACCGTCATCGACATATCGCTACGCAAAACATCGGGGGTATTGGGAATGCGCATGATTGCGGCATCTACATGATAGCCGTAGGTTTGTGATTCACTGTAACGGTTGAAACAAGGAGGGAAAATGCGCTGAGGTAGCGCAGCAGAGACTACTTGCGGGTGGTTGCCGAGGCTTGCCAACAAGTTGTTGGCAAGGGCTTGAACCGTAGCGTGCTGCGCATCAGCTTGACCATTATTTTTAACCCCTGCTGCCATGCCCATTGCGGTCGCTTTTCCATCGTTAAATGGTACATCGGCTAAAGCAGCCCGATATTGCTCTACTTGGTCAGCGTCTAGTAGGTTATCAATAATGATCATTTTTTGCGTTTCTCTTTAAACTAACTTAGAACTCGTAGTTTACCGTACCGGTTACGTTACGGCCGTCACCAATGTACATGAAGGCACCAGAGCGATAAGCGGCAGTCCAGTATTCTTCATCGAACAAGTTACCGATATTAACACGGAACGTTAGTTTTTCAGACGCGTAGTAGTTCGCAAACAAGTTAAATACTTGATAGTCAGGAACGACAATTGAGTATTCACCCGTATCAGCATCGTAACCTGCCGCAGTGTCAGGTTGGCCACCAAACATTTCAGACTTGTACGTATAGTCACCACCAAAAGCGAACTTTTCATTGGGTTGATAACGCAGTTGTAAGTAGAAGCTTTCGTCAGCAAAGTTACTTAATGTAAGACCAATGTTAGATTCTGTGAATGAATCTAGTACTTCTGAGTCCATGAAGGCGGCTGAGGCTTGAACACTAAACTTCTCAGTAATATCACCGCTAACACCAAACTCAACACCTTCAACGCGGTTTTCACCCGTGTTTAATGTACCAATGGTTGAGTAGTCATCTTCACCGATACTTTCATGTACATCGCTTTTTGTAATACGGAAGATTGATGCATTTGCCATCAATTTTTCATCAAATAGCATCCATTTTGTGCCAATTTCGATGTTTTCAACATGCTCTGGATCAGCTTGCGCAGCTTGCTCAGGCGTACCACATAGTCCACCGTAACCACAGTTTGCGCCTAGGTCAGACTCGCCGCCATTAATGTTCGTTGCTGTGCTGTAAGAGGCGTAAACATTACCGTGTTCAGTAATGTCATATACTAAACCTAAGTGCCCGTTAAACAACTCATCAGAAAACTCATAAAGGTCGCTACTAGTTTGGTTGCTATAGTCGTAGCTATCCATACGTAGGCCAAAGAACACGTCTAACTTATCGGTTAACGCAAAGGTATCCATGGCGTAAATGGCATAGGTTTCAATATCGAAAAGGGCATCTTCATCACCACGTTCAATGGTTCTGTCCATTAATGACCCGATGTTATCGATAAGGTTTCCATCACCATCAAGGATACAATAGCTTTGTGATACGCCACGACGACCACCAATTGCACAGTTAGTATTTAGGTTTTCAATATCAAAAACACCGTTATCAACCGATTCATCGCTGTACTCAAAACCAAATACTAAACGGTGATCTAAGCCTGCAAATGACGTGTCCCAGAAAAGGTTAAATTGAGTCGTGAAGTAATCTACTTCTTGCCAGCCTTGGTGCGTGCTAAGTCGAAGTGTATCTACACCTGGTGCTGTTTCATCAGAATCATCACGGGTTGTTGCACTCATACCGGTCGTTACGTATTCGTTTTCAGTGTTACCTGCACGAGTCGCGTTATAAAAACGAACATTGTCGCTAATTTCGTATTCGGTACGGAAGGTAAAAGTGGTGACTTCTGAGTTTTGGAAGTCGTCATCTTGTGCATAAACAGGAATATCTTCTAACGGATAACCCGCGTCACGATCGTAGTAGCTCCCTAAGTCAGGCTTATCTTCTGCATTAAGGTAATAAACATCACCAATGAAAGACAGTCTGTCGTTAGGGTTTAGTACATAAGAAAGCTGAACACCATCACGTCCACGTTCAATGCCTTCGCGACCCGGCTTGTCTTCTTGAGACGTAAGTGCATTAACACGAATTGCACTGTTTTCCGTTAAGGTCTTATTCAAATCTACCGTTAAGCGCGTGTGCTCATCGGTACCAATGGCGGCATCAACACGACCAAAGTTATAGCTAGTAGAGGCTTTTTTCGTAATGCTGTTTACCGCACCGCCTGATGAACCGCGGCCAGCAAATGTTGAACTTGGGCCTTTAGTAATTTCAACACGTTCGGTGGCGAAACTTTCACGGGTAGTCATACCTGGGTCACGCAAACCATCAACAAAAACATCGCTGCGTGCTTCGTGGCCACGTATTACATAGCGATCACCAAAAGCATTACCATTCTCACCTGTACCAAGAGTTACACCGGCTTGCGCAGCAAGAATATCTTTAAGGTCAGTTTTACCACTTTCTTGAATTTGGTCTTGTGTAAGAACACTAATGGTTTGTGGTGTATCAACAAGGTCGGCTAAACGACGCGGGTCGCCAGACTTGTCATAGCGATAGATAGACTGCTGAACACCATGGATGCGAATTAGCTCAATTTCGTCTTGTTGCGCTTTACACTCCGCTTCGGTTTTATCTTTACAGATTTCAGTTTCTTGAGTTTGTGCAATTGCAGCGCCGTGTCCGAAAGCTAAGGCCGCAGCAATGGTTTGTGCACCCATCGTTAACGTTTTATTTTTCATTGTGTGTGTATTCCCTGTGTGTGTTTAGGAATCGAAGTGTATTCAAGTAGTAAATGAATGTAAATACTAATGAGAACAATTCTCACCCGTAATTTATTTTAGAGGTTTTTTAGAAAAACTTAAAGGACTGCGTTAAAAGGGGATATAACAGCAAAGGGACGGTGGTTTTCAAACCACCTCAAATAGCGTAGCGCATCAGATCTTTGGGAAGTTAACGGAAACAATCACTCCGCGTTTGTCATCTCGGTTGGCCAGGGCGAGCGTACCTTGATGAAAAGCGACAATAATGTCAGCGATATAAAGCCCCAAACCTAGATGTGGTGAACCTGCTGATTGCGCCGCCTCAGACTCAGGGCGAACCGATACCATTGATTGTACGAGTTGTTTTTTCATGCCTTCGGGCAATAGGGGCCCAGGGTTGCTCACAGTGAGGACAATTCTTTTGTCTTTGGTATAAACGGCTACATCTATGATGTCGTCGGGTTGACTAAAATCGACCGCGTTAGAAATAATTTTATCAAACATTTGCGCGATAAGGTCGGGGGCGCCCTTTAGCATCGCTGTGTCTTGTGAACAAGATAGTGAAAACTGCCTGTCTGTATAAGCATGTTGATACCCACCCACGCAGCCTTTAATTACGTCAATCATATTGAACGTGGTCACCTCTTCCTGCGCAATGGCTTGTTCTAATCGTGTGGCTTCACTCATGGCATTTAAAATAGAACTTAACCGGCTTATACCGGATTGGGCACGTTGAACGAAAACATCTTGTTGCGTATTCGCCTGAGCGCTAACTTGAGATAACGCATCAAGAGATGACTTCACTACGGCTATTGGGGTTCTAAGTTCATGGGAAAGCCGAGAAGCCATGTTCTCTAAATAGGAGTTATATTGCTGTAGTCGCAATAAAACATCAGAAAACGCTCGTGAAAGATCGCCAATTTCATCACCCTCTTTGGCAATAGGTAGTTTGCCTACAATTTTACCGTTAGCATCAATAATTGCCTCGGTGTTGTCTCGAAGCCGCCTAATACGATTTGATATTCTGCTAGCGAAAAGCAATAAACCTAGCGTGCCCAGTAACATTACTGCCAAAATAACGTGGAATAGCTGCTCTAAAGCCCGGTTTCTTAATGTGCGTATACCGTTAGTGGTTTGCTCCACCACCACTGCGCCCATTACCGCGCCCTCAATAAAGATAGGGTAAGCAGCAGACACTACCACGGCTTTGTTATCTGGCGTTAAGCGCCATAATGAATCCGGTTGACCATTAAGGGCTAAGCCTATATCTCGGCCAGCCAACGCATAAGCATCCTCTAGTTCATCCACAAAATCAGCCGGTGGCTTAGTGAGAATATGGTAATATAAGGGCAGTAGCCAATGGGTTTCTACCCAGCGCCATACCGGGTTTTCGCTTGCTTCTCTTTTGGCAGTATTTAGCCCTGAGGCCGTTTGTATATCGCCTGCTCGTGCCAATACCCGCTTGTGATTATCTATCACCCATACGCGTGAGTCGGCATATTTTAGCCCTGCTAATATGCGCTCAATTTCAGGTGACGGGGTTACCACCGTACCTAGTTCATCAATGTTGTTGGTGTTAGCGGTGCCAATGGCGTAGCGTTTTTGCCTAGTTACAGGGTCGTCCACATCGACAATGGCAAAGGCGAGAGCGCCAGAGGTCATGGAAAGGGGAAAGCGAAGTTCAATATTGTAGCCAGTAGCGGTTTCTTGCCAGCGACCTTGAATACTTAACGCATTTTCCACCGCGCGATTTGTTGTGCCCGATTCTGCTAATTTAAACGCATTTACCCAGCCACTTTCGTAAGGGGCTACTACGTATCGTGCTAATTGACCTGCTGGGGTTTGCATACCAATAAGTAAATGGTCACCCCGCTCCACACTTAAACTATTTGCCTGTCGCCATAACAAGGCGTCGTCACTAACGTTGAACATGGCATAGAGGAACTGATCGTATCGGCCTACCATATGCTCGAATGAGAGGCTAATCGCTTTATCTGTGCCTTTGTTCACGCTAGCTGCGCCCTGGTTTTCGTCGTTAGTATGAAGGTTAGTAAAGCGCTCAACAATTTCATTAGCGCCATAGTGGGTAAGCAAGTCGTCAACTTGTTGCCAATCGTTTAGTTCACCGTCAAGCTGAATAGGATAAGGAATGGGCGGGGCGTATAAATCAGTGCCCGGGCGTACGTCTTTTAAATAGGCAGACTCGCTGTCGAATAACGCAGGGCGTTCATGCAGCGCTGTTGCTACCGCCCTCGCCGTACCTATCATGGTTTGCTCTTGACCTGTGCGAAGGTATTGCTCTAGCTCCCATACGTAATTATAGCCAAGGTAGGGAATGGCAAAAAAGAACAGCGACAACACAAGCAGCTGTAAGCGTATGGAGAACCTTAACCGCATATTAGCAATACCCTACAACTGCCATCGATATCCCATACCGTAAACGGTATCTATGTGGTCGAATTGTGGGTCTAATTGAATGAATTTTTTACGCATACGTTTTATATGAGAAGTAATGGTGGTGTCGTCTACTACCATGCGCGACTCATCCATTAATTGTTGTCTGCTTTTAACGTGGCCTGGGTGTTTAATCAGCGCGTGTAGCATCCAAAATTCTGTCACTGTCAGGGCGACAGGTTCGCCGCTCCAACTTACTGTCATACGAGAGGCATCCACTTTTAACTCGCCTATACGAAGCTCGTCTTTTTGCTTGACAGGGGCTGACATTAAATCGCTTCGTCTGAAAAGCGCGGCGATACGGGCAAGTAGGTGAGCCATGCTGATATCTTTAGTTAAGTAGTCGTCAGCACCCATGCGAAGCCCGCTAATGGTATCTACGTCGTTGTCTCTGGCGGTAAAAAAGATTATAGGCAAGGTGGGCGACAAACCTCGCAACTGCTGACATAGCAAAAAACCGCCCTCCATTTCTTCTTTTAGACCAATATCAATGATGGCTAAATCTGGCAATGCTTCGTTAAACGCCTGAGTTGCCGAGGGTCGGTCTTCAAACGCATTAACCTTGTAGCCTTGCGCTCTTAGGGCAACAAGGTAGTTTTCTCTTATAGCGGCATCATCTTCTACTAGCGCAATTGTTTTAGGCATGGGATCTACTCTCAATCATTCTTGGCACTACTATACCTTGGCAAAAGCGCGCGTGCCTGAGTTCGACGCAAATTCCATAAAGTCGCCCGCTTTTCGCCATATTTGCCATTAAACAAAATAGCTTTTCCATTATTGTGCCCTGATATTGCCTTGTCTGCTTGGTTAACTATACCTGTGCTTGGGAAGACAGATTGACTCAAGTATGACTCACTTTGGTACGCCAACCCCTTGCACTGTGCCTAACCCCCAACTAGGTGCAGTGCTTTTTTATACCTCCCACCGTCGGTTCCGTCTTCTTTATCTCGTTCTCTTCTTATTTTTGCTTGGCCGCGAAAGTCCTTAGCACCCTGAATCGTCTGTGAAACAGTCGGTAAAAGACAGGGCAGAAATGTTCAATATCGATAAAAGAATGCATTGAGGCTTCAATAAAAAAATCGACAAAAACAGTAAAATAATCGGCAAGATAAGGAGAGTGGCAGGCAGATGGGATAATAAGTGTGACATAATTACCCCCTTTTATATTTCGTCTTTGAATTAGTGATAGCATGAGTGAAATGGGTGTTGAATACCCCTATTACGGCAAGGGTTGAATTACTAGCATATGCCAGCACTATGCTTAAAACACGCTTACGGTAGGTATACCGTCATAGTATTACCGTTGCCGGTGTATTATGGCAGATGGGTAGTCACGTCAACTGGCGGCAAACTGATTTAATAGATTATTTGATTTACAGGGCCCTCGAATTACAGGGCGCTCGATTTACAAAGCACTCGATTTACAAAGCACTCCATTTACGGAGGCATCAAATTACGAGCAACTTACGGGTAGCACATGAAAGCGTTGGATATATCAGGCTTAACCAAAACGTATAAAGGTGGCGTACAGGCACTTAAAGGCGTAGATCTCACTGTTGATAAAGGGGACTTTTTCGCTTTACTTGGGCCGAATGGCGCGGGTAAATCTACCACTATCGGTATTATCAGTTCTTTGGTTAATCAAACCGATGGCAAGGTATCGATTTTTGGTTACGACCTTCATACCCAAAAAGAGCAAGCCAAAGCATGTATTGGCCTAGTGCCACAGGAATTCAACTTCAATCAGTTTGAAACCGTGATGCAAATTGTGCTCAACCAAGCGGGTTATTATGGCGTGCCCCGAAATATTGCGAAAGAGCGGGCTCAGAAGTATTTAGCTCAGCTCGATTTATGGGAAAAACGCGATGCCAGAGCTCGCGAATTATCAGGTGGCATGAAACGCAGGCTAATGATTGCCCGCGCTCTTATGCACGAGCCTCGTTTATTAATACTTGATGAACCAACCGCTGGCGTAGATATAGAAATCCGTCGTTCAATGTGGGGCTTCTTAGAAGAGATTAACCGCCAAGGTATTACCATTATCTTAACGACACACTACCTAGAAGAAGCAGAAATGCTGTGCCGCAACATTGCCATTATTAACAAAGGCACCATTGTGGAAAACACCAGCATGAAGGCTTTATTGTCGAAGTTGAACACAGAAACCTTCGTACTGGACATTAACCTTGGTCAGCAAAAGCCGCTTTTGACAGGTTACGAAAGCCGTTTACTTGACGACCATACTTTGGAAGTCGATGTGGAAAAGGCAGAAGGGTTAAACCCTGTTTTTGCTCAATTAACCGAGCAGGGGGTACAAGTACTGAGTATGCGTAATAAATCAAACCGATTAGAAGAGTTGTTTGTGCGTTTGGTTGAAACGGCAAAGGCAGAGGGTTGAACATGAATTCACAAGCAAACACACAGTCGGAAGAAAAGATTGGCTGGTTCAAGCAAAACTATGTGGCGCTAACCACTATTTGGATAAAAGAGTGCACTCGCTTTTTACGCATTTGGATCCAAACCTTAGTGCCGCCCGCTATTACCATGAGTTTGTATTTCGTGATTTTCGGCAGCCTCATCGGTAACCGAATAGGCGAAATGGGCGGCTTTTCTTACATGGAGTTTATTGTTCCAGGTTTGATCATGATGTCGGTTATCACCAACTCATACGCAAATGTCTCGTCGTCTTTTTTCAGTGCGAAATTTCAGCGAAATATTGAAGAGTTATTGGTTTCTCCCGTGCCCACGTCAGTGATCATTCTAGGCTTTGTTGGGGGCGGTGTAGCAAGGGCTGTGCTAATTGGCATTATTGTTACTTTGGTATCGCTGTTCTTTGTTGATGTGCAAATACATCATATCGGTATCATTATTCTTACCGTACTACTGACCTCATCATTGTTTTCAACGGCAGGGCTAATTAACGCCATTTTTGCAAAAACTTTCGATGATATTAGTGTTGTACCCACCTTCGTATTAACGCCGTTAACCTACCTTGGCGGCGTATTCTATTCACTTAGCTTATTACCAGAGTTTTGGCAGTGGGTGAGCAAGGCCAACCCTGTTGTGTATATGGTGAATGGTTTCCGCTACGGGTTCTTAGGTGTTTCAGATGTTGACGTTACCTTATCGTTAGCACTACTAGTGGGCTTTAATATTGTGCTGTTCGCTGTTGCTTATTACCTACTGAAAACAGGCAAAGGAATACGTAGCTAATGGCTAGCGGCAACTCCCGAAGCATCACAACGAATCAAGAAGGTGTGCACGAAAAGCTCGATGATTTAGTAAAGCGTTATAAGTCGTCTGAAAATCAGCGCCCCATTGGCGAGCATACGCAGCTCGCCTTCAATGAAGCAACCGAATGGCTTGACGGGTTTACCGGCGATATTATTTTAGACTCTTGCTGTGGCGTGGGTGAAAGCACAGCAAATATTGCTAAAGCGAACCCTGATTGCCGTGTTATTGGCTTAGATAAATCGGCGCAGCGGGTGGACAAACATCAGCATTATTCAGCGGGGCAAGATAATTATCGGGTTATTCGCGCCGATGTGAATGACTTTTGGCGTTTGGTTAATAGGGCAAATTGGAAGGTAAGCCAGCATTGCTTGTTCTATCCAAACCCTTATCCGAAGAAAACCCAGGTGCAAAAGCGCTGGCATGGTAGTGCTGCCATGGCCGATTTAATGGCGATCACTCCGAATATTGAAGTGCGTAGTAATTGGTTGGTTTACTTAATGGAGTTTGCTCAAGCTGCTACGCATTACGGCTTGGTGTCGAATTTAACTGAAATTACGTCTGATAATGCCATGACCCCATTTGAACGCAAATATCGCGCTAGCGGCCAACACTGCTGGTCGCTTAATTGCTATTCAGAAGAGGCCGATGGCGGGGCGTAGAATAGTTGAGAACAGCTACCCGCGGCTAGTGATGGGGGGTATTCGGTTGCGGAGGGCTAAAGACATAACCTTGCGCGTACTGAATGGGCAGTTTGTTTACACTTTCAAGCAGTAAATCTGTTTCAATATGTTCTGCTACCACGCTAATAGCGCGCGCTTGGCACAGTTCGAGCAAATTATCGACGTAATCCTGCACCGCTTCGTCTTGTTCATAGTGGCTTATCAAGCCACCGGCTAACTTAATGCCTTTAATCGGCATATTTAATATTGCATTAATGTTGCCGGGGTTTTCACCCACATTATCTAAGAAAACGCCAAGCCCTGCCTCAGCGCTTCTCTCAACAAACGCTTGCATTAACGCTGGGTGGGTTAATGCACTGGCAGCACTTATCTCAATGCTGACTCTTTCTGGGTTTGGGTAATTTGTTAAATGGGAAAGTAGCGTGTCAGCCAGGTTGTCGTTTAGTAAATCTCGCGCGCTTATATTAATACTCCAAGGTACTTGTACATGGCGAAAGTAACGGGCACTTTGGCAGAACATGGCTTCGGTAAGTGCCTTAACGTGTTGCTCCCGTTCAATTAGGTAGAGAAATTCGCTAGGCAAAAAGGTTTTGTCTTCGGCAGTAATTAAACGCGCTAAGCACTCGTAACGCCACACACGCTTCGACCTTAAATCCATGATAGGTTGAAAGTAGGGTACGATATCATTAATAGACACGGTTTTACTTACGGCTCTTATTGGCACATTACAGCCTTTATTTTTATTCGTATGTATAGGCAAAATATAGCACTACCCGTCATAATTTGAGAAGTTTAGGTTACTTCACTGTATTGATAGTGAATTATCACCACAAAATATCTTGTACTGATACACGGTCAAATCATCGGGATACGCTTGGCGAAGTGGGCAATCTGAGGTAAAGTTCGTGACCCTGAAAGTATTATGATTGCTTTCAGCGTAAGCAACGAAGTTGGGTTGTATTTTCTTGAAAAAGAGTCATTTCAAAGTGAGGTCGGTTGAGTGGGTGAAGCGCAAGTTAGTCTAGAGCACTTGTTTAGGGTCTTTACCAAGCCTGAACACAAAGACTCAAAGATGGCTCAAATTGAACAGCATTTATCTGACAATATCTTAGATTTTTTGTCGCAGCACGTTGTTACCAAAAAAACCTCGCTAGAAGAAATTGAGAAAGACTTCTCAGATTCAAAAGTACCTGAATCGCCAGAGTTTGTTTCAACCCATGCTGAAAGCTTACTCGATAAATTGGTTGCCCATTCGGTAAATACCTATTCGCCTACGTTTATTGGTCATATGACCTCAGCGCTTCCCTATTTTCATTTGCCCCTGTCTAAGTTGATGGTGGGGCTTAATCAGAACCTAGTGAAAATAGAAACCTCAAAGGCATTCACGCCACTTGAGCGTCAAGTGCTAGGCATGATGCATAATCTCGTTTATGACGAATCGAAAGACTTCTACGATAGTCACTTACACAGCGCCAAACGCTCTTTAGGCGCCTTTTGTTCTGGTGGAACTATTGCCAATATTACCGCTTTGTGGGTCGCTAGAAATAAGATTTTGGGCCCGCAAGAGGGGTTTGCCGGTGTAGCAAAAGCAGGACTTGCTGCGGCTTATCGTTTCCACGATATTAATCATCTTGGCGTTATGTGTAGTAAGCGTGGGCACTACTCCTTATCAAAAGCGGTGGATGCGTTAGGGTTAGGTCGCGATCAATTATTATCATTACCTGCGCCGAATCAAACTCTCGACCCTGAAAAAGCACTCGCCGCGGGTAAACGTTATCAGGAAGAAGGCAATAAGTTACTGGCCATTGTTGGCGTTGGTGGTACTACGGAAACAGGGCATGTCGACCCGCTTAACGAATTGGCTGACGTAGCCAAAGAATTAGGATGCTGGTTCCATGTGGATGCCGCGTGGGGTGGGGCAACCTTGTTTTCATCGCAATATAAACACCGCTTGAAAGGCATTGAACGTGCTGACTCGGTCACAATTGATGCCCATAAACAAATGTATGTGCCAATGGGCGCAGGTATGGCGCTGTTCAAAAATCCTGAAGATGCCAATGCAGTGCGCCATCATGCACAATACATTCTGCGTGCAGGCTCTAAAGATTTAGGTGCGACTACGCTTGAAGGTTCGCGTAACGGCATGGCCATGATGGTATATTCTGCCATGCATATCTTTGGGCGCAGGGGCTATGAGCTATTAATCGACAGAAGCATCGAAAAAGCAGGCACCTTTGCCGATATGATTGCAAAGCACCCTGACTTTGAACTGACTACGTCACCTACACTCTCATTGCTAACGTATCGAGTTTGTCCCGCTGGCCTGCAAGAAAAGCTTAAACATGCGGATGAAGCCACTAAAGATAAGATTAACGAGAAGCTTGATAGGCTAACTGTAATTGTACAGAAGCAGCAACGGGAGGCAGGGAAGTCTTTTGTCTCTCGTACGCGCTTAGAAGCGCCAGAA
This sequence comes from Alteromonas sp. KS69, assembly GCF_003989595.1. Classification (NCBI taxonomy): domain Bacteria; kingdom Pseudomonadati; phylum Pseudomonadota; class Gammaproteobacteria; order Alteromonadales; family Alteromonadaceae; genus Alteromonas; species Alteromonas sp. KS69. The sequence goes on from NZ_PYHU01000004.1 coordinate 28,005, forward strand.
TACCCCACTAACTGTATTACTGTATTTAGGGTGGTGCTAGCGAACCCACTTACCAGCACACAGGATTTACGTAATATACTTAACGAGCAGCACGTCATTGCTACCGGCACTAAACTTTATAAAGAGTTGGTGAAGATGATAGAGACGATACCTGTTGCCTGATAAATCGGGCTGACTATTTAGGTTATTAGAAAGACGCATTACTAGCAGATAAAAACAGATACAAAAAAAGCCCCCGCATGTGAATACGGGGGCTTTTTTTGTGGTGGTAATTGATAACGTATGGTTTAAAGCGCGTTATCAATACCAGCGCCTATGTCTGAGCTTATACCTATGCTAACACCTATGCCTACACCGATACCTAAACGTGAATTTGGAGGTTATCGATAAGACGGGTGTTACCCAGAAACGCCGCCACTAAAATAACTAAGTGTGCATCGGTTTCTTTCGCAGGCTTTAGACTTTGAGCATTAACAATATGCACATAGTCATTTTTAAAGCCTGAGTCGGTTAGGATGTCTGCGAGGTCTGCCGCTAATGCGACATAGTTTCTTTCGCCTGCTTCTATACGGGCTTTCAGTGATGTCATTTCACTGTAAATAGTAGCCGCAGTATGACGTTGCTCATCAGTTAAATAACCGTTACGCGAGCTTAAGGCTAAGCCAGATACATCACGCTCGGTGGGGATGCCATGAATGGTTACGCCCATAGAAAGGTCGCGCACCATGGTGCGAATAACCTGCAATTGCTGAAAGTCTTTTTCCCCGAAAAAAGCATCATGGGGGTGAACCATATTAAATAATTTGCTCACTACCGTGGCTACACCGCGAAAATGCCCGGGACGACTTGCACCACATAGAATATCCGAAATGTCGGGTACTTCTACTACCGTTTGGTGTTCAACCCCGCCTGGATACATATCGCTAACGCTGGGTAAAAATACTGCATCAACACCCGCTTCAATAAGCTTGGCTTTGTCTTCTTCAATGGTACGTGGGTATGCATCTAAATCTTCATTAGCACCAAATTGCATAGGGTTAACAAAAATACTCACTACCACTCGGGAATTATGTGCCTTGGCGCGTTTAACGAGTTTTAAGTGCCCGTTGTGTAGGTTTCCCATTGTGGGAACAAACCCAACAGTGCTACCACTGAATTTCCATTCAGTAGTTAGTTTTCGTAATGACGCAATGTCGTCAACAACCTTCATATTTAAACCTCGTTACTCAAAGCTGTGCTCAGGGGACGGGAAGGCACCACTTTGTACTTCTGCAATATACTGCTGAACCGCCTTGCGCATATCGCCCGTCTCGGCAAGGTAGTTTTTTGAAAACTTAGGCATGTAGTTGGCACTAATACCAAACATGTCATGCATTACCAGTATCTGGCCATCTGTATCATTTCCAGCGCCAATACCAATTACCGGTATAGTCAATGCTTCGCTTACGGCTTTGCCTAATGAAGACGGTACGCACTCTAGCACGAGTAGCTGAATACCTGCAGCTTCAAGCGCTTTCGCTTCTGCTAGCAGTTTTTCTGCTTTGTCGGCTTCACGGCCCTGTATTTTAAATCCGCCAAAAACGTGGACCGACTGTGGCGTGAGCCCTAAATGACCACATACAGGCACGCCACGCAAATTCAAACCCTGAATGGTTTCGCATAACCAGCTACCGCCTTCCATTTTAATCATGCTCGCACCTGCTGCCATGAGCTTAGCTGCATTCATAAAAGTTTGTTCTGGTGTCGCGTAGGACATAAACGGCATATCTGCTAACACGAAGGCACGTTCGGTACCTTTCCTTACGCTGCGCGTATGGTACTCAATATCTTCGATGGTCACCGGTAAGGTGTCGCTTTCTCCCTGAAGGACCATACCTAGCGAATCGCCAATTAGTAAGGCATCAATACCTTGCTCATCAAACATTTTAGCAAAGCTGGCATCGTAAGCTGTTAGTGAGGTAATTTTTTCGCCGGCTTGCTTCTTCTTAAGCAAACCAGAAACAGTAATTTTCTTCATAGCAACCTTCCAGGGAAAGAGTAATGTGGCGAACTATACGGATTTTGAAGCTAAATGGAAGCGCGCAGGCGTTTAAGGCCATCAAGTGAGCATTTAGCAACCCAGTGAGAGATGGGTTTTCCGTCAGGCATGACCATAGTTTGAGCTATTTCAAAGAGAGGAACTAGCACAAACTCACGTTCAGACATGCCAATATGTGGCACGGTAAGATCAGGCGTAGAAATTGTTTGGCTACCGTAAAGTAAAATGTCCAAATCGAGCGTTCTTGCGCCCCATCGCTGCCCTTTACGTTCTCGACCAAAATCGTGTTCGGTACGCTGTAATGCACTTAGCAATTTATCTGGCGCTAGCGTAGTTTCAATTAGCGATACCGCGTTAATGTAATCCGGTTGGTCTTGCGGACCCATAGGCTTACTAGAATACAGTGATGAGCACGTAAGCACGCGAGTACCTTCAAGTAGACCCAGCGCAATAAAGGCGTCTTCAACATGTTGAACAGGGTCGCCTAGGTTGCTGCCAATACCAATATAAACGTGCTCTTTATGCATCAGTATTTCTCGATGCTGGACGGCGTTTACGCTTTCTTGGTTTGGGGCCATCACCTTCTTGGCGACGTAAGTCGTTTAACATTTTCTTTTGCTTACCAGGTTCGCCGTGCTGAAAATGCGTCCACCACTGGGCTAGCTCCAATAGGGCTCCGCCTTCAACTTGCCCGCGAACTAATAGAAAATCGTAACCGGCACGAAATTTAGGGTGGGTTAACAGCTGAAAGGCACGACGGCCAAAACGCTTAGGAAGGCGTTGCTGTAAAATCCAAATGTCTCGAATGACTGTGGAAAAACGCTTAGGGATCATAATGCGCTGGGTTTGCTTCGCAATCACTTCAGTTGATGCAAGGTTGAAAGCATCGTGGGCGCTTAGGCCAGACTCTGCCTGCATAATTTGCGCGCGTTCTTCTAACGGATACCAAAGTAATGCGGCATACAAAAATGCGGGTGTTACCCGTTGATCGTTATTAATTCTTTCATCAGTGTTTTGCAGTACTTTTCGTACAAACTGCATTTCACGGCTGTTTTCGTCTTCGATAAACGGCGCAAGTTGCGGGAATAAAGGTGCAATTAAGCCGTATTCTCGCAGCATCAAAAAGGTTTTCTCACCTTGACCAGATAAGAACAGCTTTAAGGTTTCTTCGAATAGTCGAGCGGCCGGAATATTATTTAGCAAGCTTGCGAGCTGCTTGATTGGTGCAGCAGTGTCGTCGCTTATACGCATTGAAAGCTTAGTCGCAAAACGCACGGCGCGAAGCATTCGAACTGGATCTTCACGATAACGAACTTCAGGGTCGCCAATTAAACGTACTTCACGCTTTTCAATTGCCTCTAGGCCATTCGCAAAGTCTTTTACCGTGAAATCAGCCACACTGTAGTACATGGCATTAAATGTGAAATCGCGGCGCTCGGCATCTTCTTCAATACTGCCAAAAACATTATCTCTGACCAGTTGCCCATGGGCATCTCGTTTCGACACTGCTTTGTTCTTCGGTACTTCTTTGGCCTCAGGCTCTTCGCTGTGATGGCCACGAAAAGTGGCTACTTCTATTACTTCACGACCAAATACAATGTGAGCGAGTCTGAAACGACGGCCAATTAAACGGCAATTTCTAAATAGCCCCTTAATTTGTTCCGGTGTGGCATTGGTGGCCACATCAAAGTCCTTTGGCTCATGTCCCATCAAAATATCGCGAACACAACCTCCGACCAAATAGGACTCGAAGCCTGCTCCGTTAAGGCGATACATGACTTTCAACGCATTAGGGCTCACGTCTTCGCGAGAGATGCCGTGCTCCCCACGAGTCATAACACGAGGCTCTAGTACATTGTCAGCGGTATGTTCCTTAGTAAAGGCTCGCTTAACAGAATTGAAAACACGATGAATGATGGTGAAGTCTCCGAAGGTTATAAAGGATGGCTATAATAAGTGGATTCGTGCTCGCCCACAATAATTTCGGCTATTTTAGGTACTAATTTCCTATCCCAGCGCGATATTGCCATAGTAAGCAGTTGTGTGGCATTTTCAAATTCGTTCGCGTGATAGTCACCTTGGCCTAAAAAAGACAGGCCATTAACGATATTTTCCAGCACATTCTTGTTGTTAATGGGGGCAGCATGATTTTGTTTACTCAACTTTCGCCCTGGCGTCACAGCCGCAACCGGAATATGCCCATATTGTGGCACATTGCAGCCTAATGAACGATAAATAGCGCGTTGGAGCGGGGTGACATTTAAAAGGTCGCTGCCTCTAATAATGTCTGTTACACCCTGATATTCATCGTCTAATGCTACTACAAAGTTATAGGCGAAAAGCCCATCGCTGCGTTTAATCACAACATCTTCTGGTGCTGCGCTTAATGGTGATACTTCGCCAGCGCTTATTGAGCCATCGTCGCTTCTGCTACTGCTTTTGTCTCTGTGTTGTTCCGCTTCGGCAAAGCTAGATGAAGTTAAATCAGTGGATGTTGAATGGGCTTTAGATATTGCCCCTGTTTTATCGACCCTGCCCATAATACCGTCATCGAAGGCACTTAAGTGGCAATCGAGTTTTAAACGAATTGCTAAGCCTCGGGTATTTGGCGCTGATTCGGACACTGCCTGAGCGGTTAGGCCTAGTTCTCGACAATAGTGATTATCGTGCCCGCCATTTGCTTTTATTTGCTTGCGAGTACAGGCACAAAAGTAGGCTGAGTTGTCTGCTAGCAGGCTATCAAGTTTTGCCTGATACCTTGCATGCTGCTGTTGTTGATATAAAACGGGACCATCCCAGTGAAGGCCATGGCATTCAAGAGTATGCAAAATATCGCTATCGACACCAGGTAAACATCGAGGTGCGTCAATGTCTTCCATTCTAACTAACCATTGCCCGTTAAAATAACGTGCATCGAGGTAGCTAGCGAGCGCGGTAACTAAAGAGCCGAAATGAAGTTGCCCTGACGGCGAAGGCGCGAAGCGGCCGACATATAGAGGTGAGGAGTCGATTTTAGAAGGCATTAATAGAAATACTGTTACACACCCCTATAGTAAACACTAAGAGGCGTGTAACTTACTACGAAGGTTTATTAACCCTGTAGTTGCTTTTCTTTGATTTCTGCCATGGTCTTACAGTCGATACATAAATCGGCGGTAGGACGAGCTTCTAAGCGACGAATACCGATTTCAATGCCACATTGGTCACAAAAACCAAAGTCATCTTCTTCAATACGCTTAAGCGTCTTCTCAATCTTCTTGATCAATTTACGTTCGCGGTCGCGAGTTCGTAATTCAAGACTGAACTCTTCTTCTTGCGCAGCGCGGTCTACCGGGTCTGGAAAGTTTGCTGCTTCGTCTTTCATGTGCGTAACGGTGCGGTCAACTTCTTCACGAAGTTGGTTGCGCCATGCTTTAAGCAGTAAACGGAAGTGCTCCATTTGCGGCTCGCCCATGTACTCTTCGTCAGCGGTAGCCTGGTACGGCTGCAATCCTGCTAGTGCTAATAGCCCTAGGGATTTTGTCTCTTTTCCTGTTGGCATCTGCCACATCTCCTACACTACGACATCCATCTTGTCCTGAATGAATCGATTAACTAAATCAAAGCCGTTCATTACAAGCAATTGCTCGTGTCTATGTAATTATTATGCTGATGATATTGATTATAAGTCAGCACTGTTACTAGTTTACGTATTTCACGTTCTTCCAGTAAAACAAGGCGCAAATATGAAGGCGAAATGAAAAAAATCAACCTATTTTTCACACGTTTACTGGTAGTGTTTGATTTATAACTATTTTTTGTTCATCAATTGAACAGCTTGCTGCGAGGAACTTAACTCCTGATGCGACCGCGGTATTTACGGCGTCGGCGTAAACAGGATCAATATCTCGCGCTACTTGTACAGAATGCACTCCCGTATGCTGAACACAAAATAATAAGCAGGTACTTATACCTTGTTGAGAGAGTTCTGCAAGTTCTAAACAATGTTTTGCACCTCTGGCGGTTACCGCATCAGGAAAATATCCTTGGTTTCCCCGCGCCAGAGTGACAGATTTCACTTCAACATACTCAAGAGCGTCATCTTGACCGCAGGCAAAGTCGAAACGACTATTACCGCCAGGCGGTGTTACTTCAGCTTTCCAATGATTAATATCAGAAAATGCAGACAAGACCTTGTTATTTAGTGCCTCTGCCACCAATTTATTAGCATTGTGAGTATTAATGCCAATGAAATCGCCTTCGAAGGTTTGGGCAAGCTCCCAAGTATATTTTAACTTTCGCTTAGGATTGTCTGACTCGCTCAAATAGACGGTGTAGCCGGGTTCGGCGCATCCTGTCATCGCCCCCGTATTAGGGCAATGTGCAGTCACTATTGAGCCGTCTTCAAGTTCTACGTCGGCAAGAAACCGTTTATAGCGTTTAATTAAGGTGCCACGTAGTAGTGATGGCGAAAAAAACATAACAATTGGCCTATAACGACATGAATTTACATGCATTGCGTTGCTAGAACTAAACATCTACCCCAGCAATGAAACGCAAAAATATATAAGGATTAAAACGTAATGGCAGAATTTACCGTAAGCTTATCCTCAGATAAAGCCAATAGTGCGTGGGGAGAAAATACTAAGCTCTCTTTTGCTGAAAATGGTGCAGTGATCCATCTATCTGATGGTGATAGCAGCCAGGCTGGAAAGAATGAACGTACCATTCAGCAAGTGGCGCGTAAGCTTGATGGGTTAAATATTCCCGAAGTGGCCTTAACAGGCGAGTGGACCAAAGAGCAACAATGGGCTTTCGCGTTAAGTTTTACCCGAGCGCGCAATCCTTCAACTATCAAATGGGCAGACAACGACGACAAGCAGTGGCTAGAGCAAAACTACGCTGCTTTACTATTTACTCGTCAGTTAGTGAACGATACGCCTGAAGATTTAAGCCCTGAAACCCTAGCTCAGCGTGCAGCAGTTTGGTTGTCTGAATTAGGTAAAGAGCATGTGTCTTATACCATGACAGTGGGTGAAGAATTAAAAGATGCTGGTTGGACAGGTATTTATAACGTGGGCAGAGGCAGTGAACGCCCGCCTGTGATGTTAGAGCTAGACTACAACCCAACGGGTGATCCTGATGCCCCTGTTGAAGCGGTTCTGGTTGGAAAAGGTATAACCTTCGACAGTGGTGGTTACAGCATTAAATCAAGTGAAGGTATGCTTGATATGAAATGCGATATGGGCGGCGCCGCTACCGTAACCGGTGCACTAGGCTTGGCCATTAGCCAAGGCATTAGTAAGCGTTTAAAGCTCATTTTATGCTGTGCAGAAAACCTAATTAGTGGGCATGCTTATAAATTGGGTGATGTACTTACCTATAAAAATGGTGTGACTGTTGAAGTCGTTAATACCGATGCGGAAGGACGTTTGGTATTGGCTGATGGGTTAATGGCAGCAACCGAAACGGGCGCGCCATTAATTATTGATGCAGCCACATTAACCGGGGCAGCAGTGGTGGCGCTAGGTTCTGATTACCACGCAGTATTTTCAATGGATGACCATGCCCGTTCGCAAATGCTAGCGGCGGCGACTGCTGAAAACGAACGTTTTTGGCCTCTACCGATTGAATCGTTTCATGCCGATCGTTGCCCATCTGCCTTTGCAGATACCGCAAACAGCCGACCAATGAAAGGCGGCGGTGGCGGCGGTGCCTCTAATGCGGCAGGCTTTTTATCACGGTTTGTAAACCCCGAAGGAAAAGGTTGGGTGCACTTAGATTTAGCGGCGGCTTATCATGGCGGCGCAACAGCAGAAATGCCAGTAGGTGCAACAGCCAAAGGAATTCGAAGCATTGCAAGAATGCTTCAAGACTTTAAATAAGTCGTAAACGGATGTCGCCACCCTAAGGTGGCGACATCACTTAATTCAGTTTATCTGTTCAGATAAATATTTGCGGGCAGTTAAATACCGCCTAAGCGCTCAGCAAGCACTTTGTAGCGCTCTACATCTGCGCTATCAAACAAGGCATTACCGTCAGTGTCTTTTTCTTTTGCCACCAATAGGCTTTCTCTTTCTAAGCGTTCTACTCTTACTTCCTGAACACCTAAATAGGCCGCTACTTCTTTTACAGTCATCAAACTCATTCTGCTGGTTCCCAACGTTATTTTTTAAATTTACTCTCGTTGTAAGCGCCGCTACCGCTGCGATACCTCGGTGCGCTCAATTATTGATGTACATAGTAATAATAAAATGACTCAATACAGAATTATGAGAATAGCTCAATTTTAAAGCTTTGCACTAGATGTATTTTTGTCCGTAACGTTTTCAAAGCGTTATAGTTAATATTTAAGCCTAAAATTGACAAATTACGAATGCTTTTTTGTACAATGCAGAAAATGATAGATATAAAAAGTATTCTTGCAGTCGGTGATACCCAGCAAGTTATTGGAGAATAAGAAAAAATGGATACTTGGTCAGCAGCCGTCATGTTATTCTTGATCATGGATCCTCTTGGCAATTTGCCTGTGTTCATGTCGGTTTTAAAGTTAATAGAGCCCCGAAGACGGCAAATGATTCTTATCAGAGAGTTACTGTTTGCTTTAGGAATTTTATTTTTATTCCTATTTAGTGGCCAGTCGGTATTAAATTTCCTCAATGTTGAACAAGAAACGGTTAGCATTGCTGGTGGTATTATCTTATTTTTGATTGCGCTTAAAATGATTTTTCCGTCAGCGGGTAACCCTAGCGGGCTCGCCGTTGGCGAAGAGCCGTTCTTGGTGCCGCTGGCTATTCCAATGATTGCAGGGCCCTCAACATTAGCGGCTCTCATTCTTCTGGCAAACCAAAACCCAGATCGTATGTCTGACTGGGCACTTGCGCTTGGCGCCGCATGGTTAATAAGTGCAGTAATTTTGATGTTTTCAAATGTGTTTCATAAGCTATTAGGCGAACGTGGTCTTATTGCTATGGAACGATTAATGGGGATGATCCTCGTCATGATAGCCATTCAAATGCTTCTTGATGGTGCTACTCAATACTTTATGCATGCCACCGGAGCTAATTAATGGCAAAGCAAAAACTTAATACATTTGGGCGTGTGCGCATGCTTGAAGGATACAAAGCAGTTGCGTTTAGCGCAGCCTTGCTTGAACGAATGATCCCTAATTACGAGCTGTTCTGTGACGTTACCGAATTTGGTGATAAAGAAGGTATTCGTAATTGTCTCAATCTTGTATGGGAGTCGGTTAAAGCACCTAAAAGTAAGTTCAATCTTGCAGTACAACTTGAAAAAGTGGAAGTGGCGACGCCCGATACTAGCGATTTTGATACCTATGGCGTGTATCCCGCGATTGATGCCGCAATTGGGTTGGCCGCTGTGCTTAATCTTATTGCCGGCGACGACCCACAAGGTGCGGTAGTTGTTAGTAAGCTTTCTCAAGGTAGCGTAGAAGCTTACTTGTTAGAAAGCGGCGAAGCCGATGATGAAACCGTAAAAGAGCACCCACTTATGGTGTTTGAAGTAGAAGTGCAAGAAGCATTGCTTGACTGTGTTGAAGCTGGAAAGTCACCTGCTAGCACGGCTGATGCGCTAAAAGCGATTGCGTTAGAAGAAGGTATTTCGAATATCGGTCTCGATTTGGCTTAATGTTCTCGTAGTAAGGGCTTAACGCGTTTATCGTGAGACAATGCAGTTTTATCACACAGCCTTTATCAAATAATAGCAAAGCGCCGATGTGCGCTTTTCTTTTATAATTTGCCAGTGGTCCGGCAGGGAAATAGGCGCGAGGTTCGCTTCGTGCTCTACGTATAACACACCGTCGTTTGACAATAAGTTATTAGTGGCAATAGCCGATAACGTTGGTGCTACCAACCCTTTGTGAAAAGGCGGATCGACAAACATTATATCGAAGCTTTTACCTGAAAAGGTAGGGAGTATTGCTAAGGCATCGCCCTGATGGACGCTAGCAGTTTGTGCATTATTAGCCGTCAATAACGCCAAATTCTTTTTTAACTGTGCACTTGCCGATTTATCTAATTCAATAAAATCACAAGAAAGGGCATAGCGTGACAGCGCTTCTAATCCCAAGCCCCCCGAGCCTGCAAATACATCTAAGCACTTTGCTTCATTCAAATAAGGCATAAGCCAATTGAATAAGGTTTCTTTATTTCGGTCGGTGGTGGGGCGTAAACCTTCTGCGTCGAGAACCGGTAGCTTTCTTCCCCGCCATTGACCGCTGATAATGCGAATATGTCCGCCTTTCGCTTTTGCGTGGGTAGAATAGGATTTTTTTGCAGTTGAAGATGCCCTGAGTGGGCGAGAAACTCGCTTCATAGTCGCTGACAATGGTATCATGGGGTTATTCAATATTCGGCAAGTGTAGCCGAAATTGCCCAGTATTTATAAGGATTTGTCTTAACAATGTCGAAACTTTTTGGCTGGTTCGGTAAGAACAAAAAAGCAAATAAGCAAAAAGCACAGGAAAACCAAGATCAAAAGTCAGTTGATCAAAACGCAGTTTTACCTGATGAATCACAAACTTCAGACGCCGAGCAGCCACCTAGCACTGCCGCGCCAGTGGTCAAAGACACTGCCGCGCCAGTGGTCAAAGACACTGCCGGTAGTGACCTATCGGAAGATGCCAATAGCGCTTCAATAGACCCTGCCCAGAGCGATTTAGCTGAAAGCGCAGCACCAGTAGCAAATGAGCCGGTGTCAGTACCTGTCGAGAAAGAAGACGCTGCGCCAGTGGGCGTGGTTCCTGACAAGTTAGATGCAGTTGAAATAGCCGATGAAGCTAGTTCGCCAGCGTCAGTAAATGATGGTGAAAATGCCGAGAAATCGCTTGAAACGCCATTTCAAGAACTTGAATCAAAGCAAGAAAGTGAAGCGCCTGCTGTTGAATTTCCAATTCAAACAGCTAGCGTTTTAGAAGCAGAAGCAGAAGCAGAAGCAGAAGCAGAAGCAGAAGCAGCCGACATTGCTAACGAGCCCGTTGTGGAAACTGCACCTGTAGTTGAGGCAGCACCAGCTCCAAAAGAGAAAAAATCACTATTCTCGCGCCTTAAAGAAAGCTTGTCTCGCACTAAAGCAAACTTAGGTAGCGGCCTAGTTAGCCTTTTCAAAGGCAAGGCAATTGATGATGAATTATACGAAGATTTAGAAACCCAATTATTGGTTGCTGATGTGGGAATGGATACCACGCAAAAAATCATTACCCACTTAACGGATAGTGCAAGCCGTAAAGATCTTAAAGACGCAGAAGCCTTGCTTGATATCCTGAAACAGCAAATGGCGGGCATGCTCTCGAAGGTTAACGAACCGCTGAGCGATGCCATTAACGCCCACAATAGCGATGAAGGCCCCTTCGTTATTCTCATGGTTGGTGTAAATGGGGTAGGTAAAACTACCACCATCGGTAAATTAGCTAAGCAGTTCCAGCAGCAGGGCAAAAAAGTAATGCTGGCAGCGGGTGATACCTTTAGGGCTGCTGCTGTAGAGCAATTGCAGGTATGGGGTGAGCGAAACAGTATTCCAGTTATTGCACAGCATACGGGCGCAGATAGTGCGTCAGTACTTTACGATGCGCTAGAAGCTGCAAAATCCCGCAAAACAGATATTCTTATCGCCGATACTGCAGGTCGCTTGCAGAACAAAGACAACTTGATGGAAGAGCTTGAGAAAGTGGTTCGCGTAATGAAAAAGCTGAACCCTAATGCCCCTCACGAAGTCATGCTTACCCTTGATGCGGGTACAGGGCAAAATGCTATTAGCCAAGCGAAGTTATTCAATCAAGCGGTTGGCTTAACTGGTATTACCCTTACCAAACTAGACGGTACCGCAAAAGGTGGTGTTATCTTCTCAATTGCGGATAAATTTGGTATACCTATCAGATATATAGGGGTTGGTGAAGGTATTGATGACTTACGCCAGTTCGACGGTCAAGAATTTATTGATGCGCTATTTAGCGAAATTGATAGCGGCGAGTAGACAGCATTAATAGCTAATTACGGGAATAGGGTAGTAGGGAACATGCATGATAAAGTTTGAGCAAGTAAGCAAAACCTACCCCGGTGGACAACGGGCGTTGAGTAAAGTCGATTTTCACATCGCCCCTGGAGAAATGGCTTTTCTTACCGGCCACTCTGGCGCAGGGAAAAGCACGCTGCTTAAACTTATCAGTATTATGGAACGCCCTACAGTAGGTCGTGTACTGATAAACGGTCATGACCTCAATGCTATTAGCCGAAGAGATATTGCCTACATTCGTCGCGATATAGGCATGATTTTCCAGAGCCATCAATTGTTGATGGACAAGTCGGTTTTCGACAATGTGGCGCTTCCACTTGTGATAGAAGGGTACACCCACAAAGAAATTGGCAAGCGTGTCGATGCCGCACTAGAAATGGTAGGGTTACGAGATAAAAGCCGCAACTTACCCATTATGTTATCAGGCGGCGAACAACAACGGGTTGGTATAGCACGCGCTGTTGTTAACAAGCCTCCCTTACTTCTTGCCGACGAGCCTACCGGAAACCTTGACCCGAAACTTTCTATGGAAATTATTCGCTTGTTTGAAGATTTCAACCAAGCCGGTGTATCTGTGTTCATCGCTACCCATGATTTAGGGCTAATTGCCCGAATGAAATATCGCACACTCACTTTAAAAGACGGCCAAATGATTACCGACGGGCTAACTGATGACTTAAATGGGAACTGGCAATGAGTATTCTATTTAAAGGTAGAAGCCAAGGCGCGTCGTCTAGGAAAATAGGGTTTGTACAATCTATTGTGATGTTCTTCGTAAGCCATATAAGGCAAGCCCTTTCAAGCTTAGGCGAATTATGGCGTCAGCCCGCGGCTTCACTGATGACTATTGGTGTGTTGGGCTTAAGTATTACCCTTCCTAGCACGCTTTACATTATGGTTAAAAATACCGAGAAAATTACCGCCGGGTGGGAACAAGCCTCAGAGATTTCTTTATTTTTGAAACCCGATATATCAGCCGCCAGTTCACAGCAATTGGTTGCTAGGTTAAATACTTGGGAAGAAATTGATTCTGTGGTGTTTATACCTGCAGATGATGCGTTAAAAGAGTTTCAGCATTTATCAGGGTTAGGAGATGCTATTGCGTATTTGCAAAGTAACCCGCTACCCGATGTTGTGTTAGTGACCCCCATTGATAAGCATGCCACACCGAATGCCGCTAAAACACTGCTCGATAAGCTAAAGCAGCAGCGTGAGGTTGATATAGGTAAGTTAGATATAGAATGGTTGGAGCGCTTGTATGCGGTTATTGATATTGCCAGCGACCTTGTCACCTTTATTGGCATTTTATTGTTCTTCGCTGTGGTGCTGATTATAGGTAACACTATTCGACTGAACATTCTTAATAAGCATGATGAAATAGTAGTGATGAAGCTAGTAGGGGCAACCGATGCCTTTATTCATCGTCCATTTCTATATACCGGTTTTTGGTACGGCTTACTAGGTGGGCTTATGGCTTGGTTTGCCGTTATAATAATTCTATGGTGGATGGATAGCAGTATTCAAACCTTTGCTGCTATGTATCAAAAAGACTTTAATATTACGGGCCTAACGGGAACGGCGTTATTAACGATGTTGGGGCTATCTATTACATTAGGGTTGCTTGGGTCGCTTATTTCAGTACAGCGTCATGTACGACAAATAGAACCCAAATAAGCGTTATCTTACTGTTTAGCTTTGATAGGCTTAGCTTTGAACAGGGGCGCGAGGGAAGTGCGTAGAAATAGCGCTTCTCACACCGTTACCCCACACAATGGCTTGATTGTAAAGGATATGAAGTTGCTTTTGATCGATATCCAGTACTTTTGCTTGTTTAATCACATTCATCCACAGCGCTCCTTCAAAAGCGCGTACTAGGCCCATGTAGCTGTTGAATTCTGCTGTCTTTCCTAAGATGGCGTCATTTATTTCTTCTGATAGCGGGAGTTGTTTAAGCACATCATCTATAGACTGATCTAATAACGCATCCAACAATGAAAATAACCCCACTAAAAAGCCGATAGGCGGGTTCGCTTTTAAGCCACGCTTTGCCGACAATAAATCGAAAAACTTGGCCCTAACCAAAGACATATGAATAATCTCTAACGGCTTATCATCACCTAAGTTGGTGAGGCTGAGTAGCGCGATAAACTTCTTCACCTCCACTTCACCCATATAATTAAGGGCGTGTTTAAGTGAGGTTATTTTATGGCGCTTATTAATCAGTGGGTTATTGATAAACTTAAGCAATAGGTAGCTTAGTGCAGCATCACGCTCAACAATTTGGCTCACTTTATCAATATCAAAATTATCGTTTGAGCACTCGCCGATAAGGTCGACGATGTTCATTTTAGAAGCCGGCAATTGGCGAAGTATGCGTGCTTCTGGCTGGGCAAAGAAATAGCCTTGGAAGAAATCAAACCCAAGATCCATGCTGGTCGCAAATTGGTCTTGCGTATCTACTTGTTCAGCTATGAGTTCAACGTTGGCATCTAGGAATCTTGGAATATTTTTCTCTATGTTTTCGAAACGAATTTGCGAGAGATCTACTTTTACGATATCAACAAGGGGTAGAATTTCATGCTTAGCACTAAGCATCATAGGGTCGTCAATAGCAATACGAAAGCCAAGGCGCTTTATGTGCTGACAAGCTTCTAACAAGCCCGTTTGAGCAAAAGGGTTGTCAGCCAATTCAACCACAACCGATTCTGGGTTCAGTGTGGTAGGGAAGCGAGAAATAATGGTTTCAGAGGAAAAGTTAATAAAAGAGGTCTTTTCACCGCTAATGTCATCTAGCCCTAATGGATGAAAGTGTTCAGAAATATATTGCGCTTTTTCAGGAGAGTGCTCGGGGTACGCGCCAGCCTTGCCATCTCGAAACAAAAGTTCGTAAGCAAATACATCCTTTGTTTTATCCAAAATCGGTTGGCGAGCGATAAATGCGAACATACAAGTTCCCTACTGGCACGTTGAACAATTATCAACGAATATTACTGTAATTTGCACCACCATAACATGCATTTACGAAAATCGCGTTAATTTGCGCATTACATTATGCAAGTCATATTAGTGAACGTACATTCCTGAATTACTTTTTCTCTACCTGCGCTGAAACATGTACGTGGTGAGCCCATTTCATCGCTTCATTATAGTAGCCATGAAGCAGAGTTTGCTGAATTTTGTATTTACCAGAAAACTTCTTAATACCTGCCCAGTTCGCCCGTTCAAAATACTTCGCTAAGGTAAGACAGTCTTTCAATACGCCAGGCTCACCACAAAGCGCGTCTTTTACATTATCGCTAATAGGTACCTTACTAACCAATTCGTCGATGTGTTGTTCCATCATGGCATCAAGCATAGATAAAAGACCGGTTAAAAAGCCGGTAAGTGGATTTTCGCTTTCTTTAAAAGAGATAAACACAAGCTCACAAAATTTTGCCCGTACAAGGGCCATCTGCATCAATTCTTGAGGCTGACCGTCATTTAAATTAGCCAATGCAAGTAACGCGATAAACTTCTTAACTTCAACTTCGCCCATAAAGTTAAGCGCATGCTTGAGGGATGTAATTTTATTTCGCTTATTAATAAGGGGATTATTGATGAAGCGTAATAGCAAATAGGTGAGGGATGGATCGCGCTCAATAATTCGATTTACTTGATCAAAATTTAGCTTGGGTTGGCTACTTAACGTGAGTAGTTCCATCATGGTAAGCGCGCTAGGGCCTAATTTGCGATGACGTACAATTTCTGGTTTAGCTAGGAAGTAACCTTGAAAATAGTCGAAACCCATTTCCTTAAACTTGTGAAATTCTTCGTAGGTTTCGATTTTTTCGGCCACAAGTTCGATATTGTGCGATTTGAAGCGTTTAACTAATGAGGGAATAGTTTCGTGAGCAATTTCAGTAATGTCTATTTTAACAATACTGGTAAAAGGAACGAAAGCGTCCCACTTATCTTCCATATCATAGTCATCAAGTGCAATGGGGTAACCTAACCCTCGTATGTGCTTGCATGCGGCAATAAGCGCGTCATCTACCTCAACGGTTTCAACAATCTCAATAACCACTTTACTTGCGTCTAATGAGGTAGGAAATCGGTACATCAAGGTATCGCGGTGAAAATTAATAAATGCTTTTTTATCACCTGTTATTTCTTCAATACCTAAGCTTAAATGCGTAGACGTTAAAATTTTTGAGGTCGCCTCATCGGGCGGAATATCTGGAAAGCAATTGTCTTCCCCTATTCGGAAAAGTAATTCGTAAGCGTAAACGTTCCTATTTACGTCGAATATGGGTTGTCTTGCTACGTATGCGAACATCGAGTGCCTCTTTGCTCTCGCCGCGTAAAAACGCGATTGAAGTCGGTAAAAAAATGAAAGTTTTTATTATTATTTTGTTATTTATTTTATTTTGTTATTTATTATAGCGCCGAGCGCTTTTAAGGCATAAATTTTATATCTCATTGTAAGTAAAAAAGCGATGCTAGCAATCGAAAAATTGTAATAGTCTGCGTATTCGAGAGCGGGTAAAGTAGTTTTGTTGATATATAACAAAAATACGACCGAATTTAAGTTTGATATAACTTTTTGAAAGATGAATGGCATGTTTTATATACATTTTGAATGTATAATGGGCATATACCGTGAATATCTGCTTCGATAAGCTGTTTCCTCTGGGTTCGCACTTATGTTTCTTTGAAGCTTCCGGTGATATTTATTGAGCGTTGTAGCGTAATGATAAATTCGTTTTGCAATGTTTGAGAAATTTGGAAAGAGATAGACACTAATTGAACTGTTTTTTGCAATTGTGGTCTTGATCTTTAGAAGATGGGTACTACATACCAATAACTGGTTTGGTTTCTCATCGCAATTAAGTCTCGCGCGGCTGATGTTACTTTGCTAATATCAAGTTGCAAAGAATGAGGTGAATAATGAGCAATAAATTGCAATCCCTAGCACTATCAGTTCCTCACAGCGGTAGCATTGAAGGCTACGTACAAGCTGTAAGTCGTATTGATATGCTAACTGCAGAAGAAGAGCGCGGATTAGCGGTGCGTCTTCGTGAAGATGAAGATTTAGAAGCAGCACGCAAGCTGGTTATGTCTCATCTACGCTTTGTTGTGCATATTGCAAAATCTTATTCAGGATATGGTTTGCCACAAGCTGACCTTATCCAAGAAGGTAATATTGGTCTAATGAAGGCAGTTAAGCGTTTCGACCCAACAGTGGGCGTTCGTTTGGTTTCTTTTGCCGTACATTGGATCAAAGCTGAAATTCATGAGTTCGTACTCAAGAACTGGCGTATTGTTAAAGTTGCTACCACAAAAGCGCAACGTAAATTGTTCTTCAACTTACGCAAAGCGAAAAAACGTCTTGGTTGGTTTACCCACGAAGAAGTGCAAACGGTAGCCAGCGAGCTGGGTGTGAGTACGAAAGAAGTGCTTCAAATGGAAGCGCGAATGAGCAGCCAAGATCAAGCATTCGATCTTTCTGCTGACGAGGACGAAACGGGCAACTTTGCACCGGTTCAATTTCTTGAAGATAAATCAACTGATGTTGAGATGGACGTTATTAATAACGATTGGGATACTAATGCGAGCAAGCGTTTGTACTCAGCCATTAAGACGCTAGATGACAGAAGCCAAGATATTATCGAGACTCGTTGGTTGGCTGACAGCAAAATTACACTTCAAGATCTTGCTGATAAGTACGAAGTATCTGCTGAACGTGTTCGTCAAATTGAAAAGAACGCGATGAAAAAGCTTCAAGCTGCCATGGTTGCGTAAGCAAGCGCCGCCCAAGCGTCTAAGCTAAACAAATATAATTGAAAAAAGCGCCTACTGGCGCTTTTTTTGTATGTGTCATTTACGAAAGTAAAAAACAGCGAATAATATACCTTTGCTCGTTAGGCCTCGGTTTGCTCTGGAAGCACCCAAAACACCCCTTCAAACTCTGCCACGGCATTATCGCCATCCAAGATATCTACGTTCAAAGCAAATCGTGCTTTCTCACCTTTTTCTAAAGGCTTAAATTTGCCCGATAAGGTTTCTATATTACAGATTGCACGAGGCTTCATAGTAATGGGCTTATGATAGTGAATATCGCCGTCGCCCAATACAATATCGCCTGTTAGCCCGCGCTCTTTTAGTTGTAAGTAAATCATTCCCCAACCAGTTAATGTGGCTAACGAAAAAATACTGCCGGCAAACATAGTGCCATGAACATTAATATTTTTATTAAGTGACGCTCGGGTTTCTAATGTTCTGCCTGTGTATTGGTATAATTTAATACCCATATGTTCTGTAATGGGAATGGTATCAGTCCAGGTTTGCTGTAATGATTTACACCATTTGGGATGCAGCACTAAGGTGTTATTTTCAGTTAGCTTTTTTACCATTTGCTGGCGTCTTAGCATGCCTAATTCGTTAGGCGCTTCACGTTCAACGACGAAGCCGCATGAACTAAAAAAGTCGATGGAAACTTCTCGGCTGTTGGTCACCGCGCGTATAGCACCCAATTCTTTCGCCACGTTCTCTAAAGCGTCCATTATCATCTGCCCAAGCCCTTTACGCAGATGATCAGGGTGTACGGCAATATGTCGAATTTGTGCTTCTTCAGCGGTATTTAAATGTACTCGTCCACAGGCAACAATGTCGCCTTTACCGTTCACTATGGTGCGGTGCTCTGCCACTTGTTCATATTCATCTTTCTCTGAACCAGGAGGAAAGTTCCATGGCTGGCGAAGGTGAGCCCAGCGAAAATGAAAATAGGCTTCGAATTCAGTATCGCTTTTAGGGGTTACAACCTTATACACAATAGAGAGGCCTCGTATGAAAGAATGAAAATCTATTTAACCTTACGCTTTTCAACTGCACAAGATTAATTCTAGTATGTTCATTATACCTGAAACTGGAATGTGGCGGGTCCGTCATTTACTAAAGCGACTTTCATTTCAGCACCGAATTGCCCAGTTTCCACCACAATGCCCTTTTGTCTAAGGGATTCTATAAATTGCAGATAAATAGCATTGCCATGTTCAGGTGTTGCTCCTCTAGAAAAGCCAGGACGATTACCCTTTTGCGTGTCGGCCACAAGAGTGAATTGGGACACCACTAATACTTTCCCCCCGATTTGCTCAACATTTAGGTTCATTTTTCCATCGCTGTCGGAAAAAATACGGTAGCGGCATAATTTGTTAGCAAGCTTTTCGATTTGTTCTGGGCCATCGTCTTTTTCAACGCCAAGCAGCACTAGCATACCTTGTTCAATTTCACCGATGATTTCATTGTTCACTGACACGCTAGCTTCAGACACTCGTTGAACCAACCCAATCATTACTTTTGCTCCTTTAAAAATCTTGCCATATCTCTGGTTGCGCGGCACAACGCATAAGCAATGCCCGGTTCAGACGTGCTATGGCCAGCATCAGGAATGATTTGAAGTTGGCTTCCCGGCCACGACTTATGTAATGATTCTGCCGCTTCAGTTTTACATATCATGTCATATCGACCATGAATGATAGTGCCAGGAATATCACTTATTTTATTTATATTATCAAGTATATAGCCTTCATCAATAAAGCATTTGTTGGTTAAGAAATGGCATTCAAGAGTGGCTAAGCTGGTGACAAGCGATAGGGGATATTGACTGGTGGAATCGCCAGTGCCAGGTGGTAAAGATACGCGAGAAAGTCGCTCTTCCCATTGATACCAGCGCTTTAACGCCGCATGGCGTTGTACCTCGTTATCGGCTTTCAATGTATTGAGATAATGCGTACAAATAGCAGCGGTACTTAGCGAACCGTCTATCCCTTTAACGAACTGGCGATAATATTCTGGAAAAAGCTGAGCGGCACCCCCTTGTGGCGACAAAAACCAGTCTCGGTCTTGTTGGCGTGCTAAAAATACGCCGCGAAGAATAAGGCCGCTGACATGATCAGCATACCTAAAAGCATAAAGAAGCGCTAAGGTTGAACCCCATGAGCCCCCAAACACTAACCAACTCGATACGTTGAGCTGGCGCCTTAATATTTCAATATCTTCTACATTTAGCCATGTATCGTTGTCTTTGATGCTGGCTAATGGTGTTGAACGACCACATCCCCTTTGCTCGAAACCGATAATACGGTATCGGTTACTGTCGAAGAAACATTTATAATTTGGCGGTAAACCAGCACCTGGACCACCATGAATAAAGAGTACTGGAATACCTTCAGGGTTGCCGCTCTGCTCGTAATATAGAGAGTGCCCACATCCCACCTCGATAAATCCATTTTGATAGCAGGTAACATCTGGGTAAAGTCGTTTCATTTTATTTCCGCGCGTTGTGCGGGTGCCTGTTTTAGTTTAGTTTATTCTTATGAAATACTACATAATCATATTCTGATAACAATTGCGAGGAAGTTTATATGTCAGGGCAAGGATCTGGCGGCAATGTGATTGCTGCAATCTGTAACTTTTTTATTCCAGGGTTAGGGCATTTAGTACAAGGGCGAATACTTGGCGCACTGTTTTATTTTATTGTGGTTGGAGTGAGCTATGCGCTTGCCGCAACCGTAGTATTAGCAATTGTATTTTGGCCACTTGGCGTTATTTTGCACATTATTTGTATTATTAGCGCGGCCCGCTATCGAGGGAGAGAGATGTTATGAGGCTAATAGCAACCGCTATTATTGCTATGTTGGTACTAACTGGCTGCCAATCTGCGTATTACGCGGCGTGGGAGAAAGTAGGCGTTGAGAAACGGGATATCCTTGTGGACCGTGTTGAAAACGCAAAAGAGTCGCAAGAAGACGCACAGGAAGAGTTTAGTTCTGCGCTGGAAGCTTTTAGTGCCGTGGTTGCCTTTGAAGGTGGCGAGTTAGAAGATGTTTATAACAAGCTTAACAGCGAGTATGAAAACAGCCTTTCTGCTGCCAATGATGTCACTGATCGTATCGATAAAGTTGAAAGTGTTGCAGAAGCACTTTTTGACGAATGGGAAGACGAGCTAGAAAAGTATCAAAATGCGTCGTTAAAACGCGAAAGCACTGAGAAGTTGCGTGATACAGAGCGCAGATACAGCGCGCTTATTAAAACCATGCGTAAAGCAGAAAGCAGAATGGCACCGGTATTAAGTGCGTTTCAAGACAATGTTTTATACTTAAAGCATAACTTGAATGCTAGCGCGATTGGCGCGTTGCAAGGTGAGCTTTCAACTATTCAAAATGATGTTGATCAACTCATTGAGCAAATGAATTCAGCTATAGCTGAATCTGATGCCTTCATTGCTGCCATGTCTAATTAATGAGTGCCCAACTAATAAGTGTGTCGCTTATCAGTCGTTAGCTTGTTTCTACTATTAACAAGCTAATACGATACTAAAAAGGCGTTGTAGTTTCGTTTCCTACAACGCCTTTTTTTATTCCTCTGGAATTTGCCTTGGCTCGGCTTCCGCTTTTCTATTTTCAAACGCTTGGCCCAGGCTACACGTAAACTCAGCGCCTAATAGCACTAAAATCCATGAGATATAGACCCACAAAAATAAGATAGGTACTACGGCTAGCGCACCGTATATCAACTCATAGGAGGGGAAATTAGTAATATAAAGGGCAAAGCCAGACTTCGTTAATTCGAACGCAACCGTCGCCAATATGGCACCTGAAATAGCGTGACGGGCAAAAACACGTCGGTTCGGAACTATCATGTACAAAATAAAGAAAGCCAGCATGGCAGCAAAGCTAGGTACAAGAGTAAGTAAAAACGTGCCTAACCCAGGGGTATATTCTTCGGCGAAAGCAGCTAGACCTGCTAAATAAGAACTAATTATCACGCTAGAGCCGATAAGCAAGGGCCCTAAGGTAATCACCATCCAGTAAATGGCAAAGGTATACACGATAGGACGATCGCTTTGTGTACGCCAAATACGGTTAAGGGTTTTATCAACGTTGGATATCAGCATTAGCGCCACAACAAGTAGCGATAGAATACCAATAGCGCCCATTTCTGAAGCGTTGCCAACAAAGTCAGACATATACTCATGAACTGTATCGCTAGCGGTAGGTACAAAATTATTAAAGATAAAGTATTCTAATTTACCTCTTACGGAAGCAAACGCAGGAAACGCCGACATGATGGTGAAAGTCACCATGATGAAAGGAACAAGAGAAAGTAGCGTAACGTAGGCTAGGTGGCCTGCGGAAATGGTAATATTGTCTTCACGGCAACGCTTGATGAAGATAGTGAAAAGATCGACAACTTGTGGTGCGAGCTTATGATAGATGGCTTTTACCCGATCCCAATTCACACTTTACTCCTAGTTATTACTCGCCTTGGCCATTCGCCGCTTACCTTGACCTTTTTACAGCGAAGGAAAGTGACAGCAAGGCAAACGAGTCGTTCAAATACCTGATAATAGGCAAATGGTATACTGGTCTGCCATATAGGAGCAAAGGTTTAATCGAAATTAACCTGCTCGCACACCTAGCATGTGGCAAATAGCGTAGCTCAACTCACTACGGTTAAGGGTGTAAAAATGAAAATGCTTCACGCCTTCTTTGGCAAGTACCTTAACCTGATCCATCGCGATGTTAGCACCAATGAGGTTCCGAGTAGCTTGATCGTCATCGTCAAGTCCATCGAACATTTTGTGTAAGAACCCAGGTACATGTACGTTGGTGAAACCGGCGAACTTTACCAAGGTCTGATAATTGGTTACCGGCAGTATGCCTGGCACCAAGTCTAGGTCGATACCTGCAGCTGCTGCTCGGTCACGAAAACGTAAAAATACACTGGTGTCAAAGAAAAACTGTGAAATTGCTTCGCTCGCACCGGCTTCTGCTTTGCGTTTAAGGTTTAGTAAGTCGAATTGGGCATTAGGCGCTTCAGGGTGTTTTTCAGGGTAAGCGGCCACTGAGATATCGAAATCGGCTACATCTTTTAGTAGCGCCACTAAATCAGAGGCGTACATTTCGGTATCTTTCACGCCTGGCGGTAAATCACCACGAAGAGCAACAATACGACGAATGCCAGAATCCCAGTAGTCTTGGGCAATCTGTCTAAGCTCGTCTCTGCTCGCATCAACACAAGTAAGGTGAGGCACGGCTGCAACGCCAGTTTGCTGCTGAATGCGTTTTACCACGTCATGAGTACGGTCACGCTCACCACTATTCGCGCCATAAGTTACCGACATATAGCTCGGTTTTAGCGGTGCTAAGCGCTCAACTGACTTCCACAAGGTTTGTTCCATTTTCTCTGATTTAGGCGGAAAAAACTCAAATGACACATCGATGTCACGCAGTTCCGAAAGGGACTGATTGAGTGCATCGACACCTTGTGCGTAAGAAACCATGGTAAAATTACTCTTTTATAGACGTTTAGACGTCTAAATTAAAGAATTTACGTCTAGACGTCAAGAGGTTTACACTGCTCAATTGACCTTTTCGTCAACTTGTTTAGAATTTCTCTTCATAACATAAATAAGATCAGACAGAGTTAGCATCATGGCAGAGTGGAACGGTAAGTATATTCATCCCTACGCAGAGCACGGTAAAAAGAGTGAACAGGTAAAGAAAGTCACCGTTTCTATTCCTATTAATGTGCTAAAAGCATTAACCGATGAACGTACGCGTAGGCAGATAAACAATTTACGTCATGCGACGAATTCAGAATTGTTATGTGAAGCGTTTCTTCATGCATTTACAGGTCAGCCGTTACCGGATGACGAAGATTTGAGAAAAGATAACCCTAATCGTGTACCTGCTGAGGCAAGGCGCATAATGGAAGATATGGGTATAGACGTTTCTATTGAGAACGAACAAGAAGATTAAAAAAACGGCAATGAAAATTGCCGTTTTTTTATAATCTTTACACTGAATTACACGCCAGTATATGCCTTATATTGCCTTCATTCGGCGCGGTTAGGCACTTCTGGAAGTCGTGCAACGCCAGATTCAATCGCCGCTTTTGACACTGCAGAGGCTATGCGTTCACAGAGGCGAGGGTCCATTGGTTTAGGAATAATGTATTCTTTGCCAAAGGTTAAGCTTTTGCTGTTGCTAGCCGCTAACACAGATTCTGGTACGGGCTCTTTGGTAATAGCACGAAGTGCTTCTACCGCGGCCACTTTCATTTCGTCGTTAATGGCCGTTGCGCGTACATCCAGCGCACCACGGAAAATGAACGGGAAACACAGCACATTGTTTACCTGATTAGGATAATCAGAACGCCCCGTAGCCATAATTAAATCATTTCGAACTTCATGAGCCAATTCAGGCTTAATTTCAGGATCGGGGTTTGAGCATGCAAAAACAATCGGGTTAGGGCTCATTAATGCTAGCGTTTCTGGCGGTAATACATCAGGCCCAGATACACCTACAAAAATATCCGCACCTTCCATCACATCTTCTAAGGTACGTTTATCAGTGTTATTAGCGAACAAGCGCTTGTGCTCGGTAAGGTCTTCACGGCGAGTGTGAATAACCCCTTTTCTGTCTAGCATGTAAATGCGTTCACGTTGCGCACCACATTTAATCAGTAATTCCATACAGGCAACGGCTGCCGCCCCTGCACCCATACAAACTATTTTAGCGCTCTCAATATTTTTACCCTGAATTTCAATGGCGTTCAACATGCCTGCGGCGGTAACAATAGCAGTACCATGTTGATCGTCATGGAATACTGGAATGCTGCAGCGCTTAATCAATTCTTGTTCTATTTCAAAGCATTCAGGGGCTTTAATATCTTCAAGGTTAATACCGCCAAAGGTATCTGCAATATTGGCAACGGTATTAATAAATTCTTCTGTTGTACGATGCTTTACTTCAATATCGATAGCATCAAGCCCTGCAAAGCGTTTAAACAGCAGTGCTTTACCTTCCATAACTGGTTTAGAAGCTAACGGCCCTAAATTACCCAAACCTAAAATAGCAGTTCCATTACTGATGACCGCTACCATGTTGCCTTTGGCAGTATATTTATAAGCATTATCAGGATCTTCAGCAATTTCTCGTACCGGCTCAGCTACCCCTGGACTGTAAGCCAGAGCAAGATCATCCACACTATCGGCTGGCTTTGAAAGCTCTACGCTGATTTTACCTGGCGTGGGTTTGGCATGATAATCTAGTGCACGTTGTCTGAAATCTGACATTAGTAAACATATCCTTCGATGTAGGGGTTAGGCAATCTTCGTTACCGTAAGGGCAATCTGCGTTCTAGCAGTAGAATGTCTTCGACTCTATCACAGGGTCATTTGAGTACATATCTGATCTGCCCTTTATATCTGTCAATTTAGGGCAGACTTGCTTGTATGACCAGTGACATCGTCGAATATTTGCCATTCATCATATTTATGACACCTGGCGAATTAATACATTATTTCTATTTTATAGCTGTGTGAATAGACGTGTGAATAGCCGTGTGTATAGAAAGTTATCAAATAGGTCTTTGCAAACAGGCACTAAGCCGACTGTTCAAGACGCTGGTGAGCGGAATAGGTATAATAATAAACATGAAGAAGAAGGCGTAACTTACCATGTCTGAAAAGAAACTGATTGAAGCGTTAACTACGGTGTGTGAGTGGGCAAAATCTGAGTCGGTTGGCTTTGAATGGCTTACGCATGAGGGTCACTGGCGCAGGCCAGAAATTATTGCGGTGTTTAAAACCGAAAAGCAAAAAAGCGAAGCACTTTCAACTAACTGGAACCAAGCATTCGAACATGAACTTGATAATGTATGCCCCGAATTGAAAGTGCACATCAAAGGAGTTCGCTACGACAGCGAGCAAGCATGCACTTTGCAAAGTAACGGCAACTGGGAACGACATCTAAAACGCCGGGCTTTTCACTAACAAAGCATTGCATTAGCCGAGCATTCCACTTCGCTGCTCTTTACTGGGCGAGCACGGTATTGGTTGAACCCAAATGAAGCGAGAATGAAAAGCGCAGATACGAAAAAATTCAAAACCCACTTACAAACTCCAGACACAAAAAAAGCGCCGATAGGCGCTTTTTTTAAAGAAACATCGTGTTTCTGAGTACTGAGCTTATTTAGCGCCCAAAGCACCGAAACGTTTCTTGAAGCGGTCAACACGACCACCGGTATCAACGTTACGTTGCTTACCAGTGTAGAATGGGTGACATGCAGAACATACGTCTAGGTTAATATCTTTACCTAGAGTAGAACGGATTTTCATTACGTTGCCGCAAGAACATGTTGCTGTCATTTCAGCGTATTCTGGGTGGATACCATCTTTCATTTTGGATTACCTTCAATATGAGGCCGTATCGCTATTTGGCCCGAAGCCAAACACCATACGCAACTTTAAATTCAATGACCAACCGCAGTAATTGCAGTCAGCCGCAAAAGAGCGGCGCATAATAAAGGAAGCAACTAAAGTGATCAAGCACTTTTTGTATGCGAAGTAAACAGGGGCGGCGTTAATCAAGCTCACGGGCTAAAATAAATTCCCTTCCCTTATTTGACATTATGTTTAAATGCCAGATCATTAGCGGTTCTGAATTTACGTTTACTCACTTTACGTTCATCAATTTTGGGGCATCAATTTTAATGGTATTCATTCAGGTGGCTGTACCTGTGCCGCTTCGCCAGCTATTTACCTATTCTCATACCGACACTTTACAACCGGGTGTGCGGGTAAAAGTGCCTTTCGGGCCACGTCAACTGGTAGGCATTGTGGTTGAATCCGGTGTAGACATAGATGATACCAGTAAGATAAAAGCCATTATTGAGGTGGTAGATAGCGCACCTGTTATCGACGAATCGCTAAGAAAAATGGCGCATTGGTTATGGCAGTATTACCACCATGCGCCTGGGGAAGTGATACATGCCATGCTTCCCGTACCACTTCGTAAAGGTGAGCCAGCCACGCCATCCCCCGCGCAATATATTCAAGTCACACCAGAAGGTGCTGATACCGATGTTAAAAGTTTAAGCCGTGCTCCAAAGCAAATGAGCTGCTTAAAAGCGGTTCAAACCACATCAATTATTGCTAGCGAAGCGCGTAAGCATTTTTCACCCGCAGTAGTGAAAGCGTTATTAGATAAAGCACTTATTGAGCTCGTAGACATTACGCCTGAACTTACTGCACAAGCGTGGTTGGATACCTTCGAAATTGGCGAAAAGCCCGTACCTGATAAAGAGCAAGGGGTCGCGATAGCGGCATTAAACCAGCAACATGGCACCTTTGCGATTAGCTTGCTTGAAGGGGTGACAGGTAGCGGTAAAACCGAAGTGTATCTGCAATCTATTGAACCTTTGCTTAAAGCCGGTAAACAAGTGCTTATTTTAGTGCCTGAAATTGGTTTAACGCCGCAAACCGTTTCGCGGTTTGAAAAGCGCTTCAATATTCCTGTAGGCGTATTGCACTCTCAATTAACAGACGCCGCGCGATTATCGGTATGGCAGCGGGCAAGGGCAGGCGAACTCGGTATTATCATTGGTACTCGCTCAGCGATTTTTACGCCCCTTAAAAACCCCGGCATGATCATCGTTGATGAAGAGCATGATGAGTCATTTAAACAACAAGACGGGCTTAGGTATCACGCCCGTGATTTAGCGGCTATGCGTGCCAAAGAGCACAGTATTCCTTTGTTGCTCGGCAGCGCTACCCCAGCGCTTGAAACGCTTAATAACGCGTTAAACGGCCGCTTTGCGCATTTGCAACTAACACGGCGCGCCGCAGGGGCGCAAAGTACCAAGCAGTATTTACTAGATGCCCGAGACCAACCTATTCATTACGGCATTTCAGAAGGCTTGCTGACAATTATGCGCCAGCATGTAAATGCAGGGAACCAGATTCTGGTTTTTGTGAATAGACGAGGTTATGCCCCTGCGCTTTTATGTCATCACTGTGGCACCACGGCAATGTGTAAGCGTTGTGATAGGCCTTATACCGTGCATAAAGGGCAAAACAGGCTGCAATGCCACCACTGTGGTGCTACCCGTTCAATGCCCAAAGAGTGTGAAGCTTGCCACAGCCATGAAATGGTAACGGCGGGGACGGGCACCGAGCAGGTAGAAGAAGGTTTAATGAAGCTCTTCCCCGATGCCAAACACGTGCGCATAGACAGTGATACGGTAAGAGGAAAAGACAAGCTACATCAAACCCTCGACGCTATTAACCGCCAAGAACACCAAATACTGGTAGGTACCCAAATTCTATCGAAAGGGCATCATTTTCCTCACGTTACATTGGTGGTGGTGTTAGATTGCGATGGGGCGCTATTTAGTGCTGACTTTCGAGCTCCTGAAAAGCTAGCGCAGCTCGTTACGCAGCTTGCAGGGCGAGCAGGGCGAGCCAGTAAACCCGGAGAAATGTGGCTGCAAACCCACAATCCTCACCACCCTTTATTACAAGATTTAGTGAACAACGGCTATGCCCACTTTGCTCGCCATGCGTTAATGGAACGAAAAGCGTCTGCATTGCCACCCTATATTAGTCAATTTGTGATTCGGGCAGAGGCAACCGAGAGCTCATCGGCCTATGCATTCCTGCAGCAGGCTAGGGGCGTGCTTTCAAACTCAAATACTGCAAACGCAAATTCTAAGGGCTTAGTACCGCAAATGAGTGGACCATTTCCCTGTTTAATTGAAAAACGACAAGGGCGTTTTCGCTTTATGCTGGTGTGCAGTCATGAAAAACGTGCGCCGTTACATAACGCATTGCGGCTAGCTCTGCCGTATTTACAAGGGTTACCGCAGGCGGCAAAAGTACGTTGGTCGGTAGATATCGACCCCACCGATTTCAGTTAGCACACAGGTTCCTATTACGGTAAAATCTTAACACTGATGTATACAAGTGTTTCAGGGTTGTGCACTATGTCTTCGTCTCATGGCATCACCCATCTAAAATAACGATAAGTAGTAGGAAAACTGCCGAATATGGCTCAACGCGATTATGTATCTCGTGGTAAAGCACCACAAAAAAAGAAGCCCGAAAATAAAAAGCGCGGTAAATCACAGGTGAAGAGTGGCCCCACTGCCTCATTCCCTATTGTTCGCCTTGTTATTGTGGTGATATTGCTTATCGGCTTTGCGGTTTTCTTATGGTCTATTAAAGATAACGCCAGCTCTGAGGTAGATACCGAAGTTGTACGCCCTGTAGCGCCTACCCAAGAAGCTTTGCCCGAATTGCCTAAAGAAGAGTGGGAGTATATTCGTACTCTGCCAGGGTATGAAGTGGAAGTAGACGTTGCCGAACAGGAAAAATCAGACAAACGTTACCTTATGCAGTGCGCGTCGTTCAGAACCCGCGCTCAAGCTGAAGAAATGAAAGCGAAAATTGCCTTTCAAGGTTTAGAAGCACTTATTCGTCAGAGTTCTGGCAGCAACGGCGAATGGTTCAGGGTTATTTTAGGGCCATTTGAATCGAAACGAGATGCAGAAAAAGCCAAGCACAGCCTTCGTAAAGTGAATATTGCGACCTGCCAAATTTGGTACTGGAATTTATAAGCGTAAACGCTTTTTGTTCACTATCTATTACTCATTATTCATTAATAAGGGCATTCACCGCATGATGTGGTGGATGCCTTATATTCACCTCATAATAACCATCTCATAATAGCCACCTCATACTCCTTTGTAGCGCTTAACGCTTTAATACGTACCCGTTGACTAAATACGTCTTCACTGCTTTTTCTTTTAACAGCCCCTTTTAGCTGCCCGTTTTAACTGCTCCCCTTGAAAACGAAAACCCTTCCCCCATTTCATAACAAAGTCTTTTTTCAGTTATCGCCCGAGTCTGCGATAGCGCCCACCTTAAACGGGGATTAAACGTGACAACGATTGTATCTGTAAGACGTGGAAATCAAGTTGTGATGGCTGGCGATGGTCAGGTGTCACTCGGCAATACCGTAATGAAAGGTAATGCACGTAAAGTGCGCCGCTTGTACCACGATAAAGTATTAGCTGGCTTTGCAGGCGGCACCGCCGATGCCTTCACCCTTTTTGAACGCTTTGAAGCAAAACTTGAAGCCCACCAAGGTCATTTGACCAAGGCGGCGGTCGAACTTGCCAAAGATTGGCGAACCGATCGCATGCTGCGCAAGCTAGAAGCCTTATTAGCCGTAGCCGATGAAACCGCGTCTTTCATCATTACCGGTAACGGCGACGTAGTTCAGCCAGAAAATGACCTGATTGCTATTGGTTCAGGCGGCAACTATGCCCAAGCTTCTGCTATTGCTTTGCTGGAAAACACCGAACTGACTGCAAAAGAAATTGCGGAGAAAAGTTTGACCATAGCCGGTGATATCTGCGTATTCACTAACCATAGTCAAACGGTAGACGTACTCGATTACTAAGTGGCTGTTTAACTAAAAATAAACAGCGACTTGTGCCTGCTATCGATGCAGTAGCACCAAAACAGAAAAGGGTTTATGCATGTCTGAAATGACACCTAGAGAAATTGTTCATGAGCTAGACCGACACATTATTGGTCAGCAAGATGCTAAACGTGCGGTATCGATTGCACTTCGAAACCGCTGGCGCCGTATGCAACTTGAACCAGAGTTGCGTCAAGAAGTAACGCCTAAAAATATTCTTATGATTGGCCCAACAGGTGTGGGTAAAACTGAAATTGCGCGCCGCTTGGCAAAATTAGCGCATGCGCCGTTCATTAAAGTTGAAGCCACTAAGTTCACCGAAGTGGGCTATGTGGGTAAAGAAGTAGAAACCATCATTCGCGACCTTGCTGACATTGCCGTGAAGATGACCAAAGAAACTGAAATGAAAAAGGTGAAATTCCGCGCTGAAGAAGCAGCGGAAGAGCGCATTCTTGACGTACTTATTCCTCCTCCTGAAGATGCATGGGGTAAGAAAGAAGACGTTGAAGATAGAGGCACACGCCAAGCGTTCCGTAAAAAGCTTCGCCAAGGCGATTTAGACGACAAAGAAATTGAAATTGATGTGGCACTTCCACAAGTAGGCGTAGAAATTATGGCGCCTCCTGGAATGGAAGAAATGACCAATCAGCTTCAAGGTATGTTCCAAAACTTGTCGGGTTCACAAAAGAAAAAGAAGAAGTTAAAAATTAAAGATGCACTGAAAATGCTGGTGGAAGAAGAAGCCGCACGTTTGGTGAATCAAGAAGACTTAAAAGAAAAAGCGATTGAGTCGGTTGAGCAACACGGCATTGTGTTCGTGGATGAGATTGACAAAATTTGTAAGCGTGAAGGCAATACGTCAGGCGATGTATCGCGTGAAGGTGTTCAGCGTGACTTACTACCCTTGGTAGAAGGGTCAACGGTATCGACCAAGCACGGCATGGTGAAAACAGACCATATTTTGTTTATCGCTTCTGGGGCGTTCCAAATGAGCAAGCCGTCAGATCTTATTCCTGAGCTTCAAGGTCGTTTGCCCATTCGCGTTGAGTTATCAGCCTTAGAAGTAGGTGACTTCAAACGTATTCTTACCGAGCCAAATGCGTCGCTTACCGAGCAATACAAAGCGCTTATGCTGACCGAAGGCGTGAATATCGATTTCGTGGAATCAGGCATTCAGCGTATTGCTGAAGCTGCATGGCGAGTGAACGAACGCACTGAGAACATTGGTGCGCGCCGTTTGCACACGGTACTTGAACGTCTAATGGAAGATATCTCGTTTGATGCGTCTGAAAAAAGCGGTGAGTCTTTCGTGATTGACGAAGATTACGTAAACAGCCACTTAGAGTCGCTTGTAGAAAACGAAGATCTATCGCGCTTCATTCTATAAAGCCCTAGGGCTAGTAACACAAAAGAGCCCATTTATTTAAATGCGCTCTTTTTTTATGTGGTTAATAATTTCACTAAACGGCCGGTAATATCAACACCAGTCTCGTTTTCAACAAACAAGAAGAAAGGGCAAGGGTTGGCTTCTAAGAAATAGTATTCACCCTTGGTATTTTTACGCCAATCGATAGCGCACCAATGCATGCCTAAGCCAGTGCATATCTTTCGTGATAAATCCTGCATTGGTTTAGGAAGGGGCGTCAGTAAAGGCCGTGCGTTTATATCTTCTCTGAAATCGAGGTTGTGAGAGTCTATTTGTACACTGACCACTTCATCGCCAAGTACGTAACTTCGAATATTTGTCCCTTCAATAAATGCCTGAAAAGTGACAGGGCGCTCTTTTAACAAAGCCTGTACTAAGCCGCGAGTATCATAGCCCTGTTGCACGAACTTCGCTGTTTCGCCGCCTTTAACGGGCTTATAGACCACCTCGCCTATGTTCGCACAAAACTGTAAAGCTACATCACTAGCGTTACCTATGTAGGTATATGGCACCTTAGCGCCTAGCTTTTTTGCCATTCGCAATTGAATCGGTTTGCAGTGATGGGCGCGAATGGCGTCAATACCATTAACCCACTTAGTTTCACTGAATAAAAACCAACATAACAAGGTGCTGGCATATTCCTGATCTAACCATTGTGAAGACACACTATCAGAGGGTTTCACCGAAGGGGGAATATATTGATGCCAATAGGCAGATGTGATGTCCGATAGAGGAATTCGAAACAGACCGTTGCGGGTAGGCTGGTTAAAATGTAACAGGCCATCATTAAAATCTGGGTCGTAGCTGAGCTGCCAGTGCTCACCAAAGTAGTTGGTATTGATAATACAGGGGTCGTTTTTATCGGCAATTAAGGTTTCAGCCACATGTAGAATTTGTGGGTCACTCTCGCTCCCTATTAATGCAATCTGCATTGAAATATCCTTTTTAAGTGGTAAAAGGAGGACTGCTTAACCTCCTTAATCTGCTATGACAATAAATCGGGTAACTGTCCGCCGTCCTCACCAATCGCTAGGGTGATGTAGACAGGTTGTTTAACAAAGCGAATGGGGTCTTTGTCTGCGTCTGCAGATACCCCAGACTTCCCGCCAGTGACTTGCAGTAGTTCTTGGGCTTTAAGGTGAAGGTCAGAGCCGTTCAATGTGTTTTTTTGCGTATTTTCTTGTGTATAGCTATGAATGTTATGTTGCATTTTTCGCTCCTTATATAAGCGTTTTAGTGTAGTTAAAAAGGGTAGCGGTTAGGCCAACCTTAGGGGGTGGTAAATCGATCGAAAGCAACTTGCGATGAGCGCGGTGCGGCTGCTTATTTTCAGTTTTTTGTAGATGTTGGCGCAGTGGAACTTAACGGTGCGTTCGCTAATAAATAGCTCTGCTGCTATCGCTTTATTCGACAAGCCCTCCATGATCTTTCGCGCAACCTGAAGCTCGCGTTTAGACAGGGTGTCGATAGGAAGGGCATTACTGTTTAAGTTATCTACATGCTTAACGATTTGTTGACGCTCAATATCGGTGAGCAAGGGTGTAGATTCTCTAACTTCGGGCGTTATCATTATGAATCTCCTAGTGGGGTATTATTATTTTCTTCTACTACTTCAGAAGCTGGGCTGTGCTGCAGAGTGCCGTCTACCAACTGATAGACAGTATCTGCAAGGGCAATCGTTTGAGGGCGATGGGCAACCATTATTCGGGTAATATTGAGCGCCTTTAAATGGGTATTGATAATGTGCTCGTTGTGAATATCTAAATGGCTACTCGCCTCATCAAGAAACAAGATGTCGGGCTCTCTGTATAGCGCTCGCGCAAGCAGTAGCCGTTGTTTCTGACCACCACTTAAGCTACTTCCCATATCGCCGACCAACGAGTGATATTGCATAGGCATGGCACAAATTTCGTCATGGATACAGGCTAATTGGGCGGCACGTATAACCTTTTCTTGATTCGGTATCTCATCGAAACAACTAATGTTTTCAGCCATAGAGCCAGAAAGGCACATGTCTTCTTGCAATACAGACGCAATGACTGGGGAATGATTTGATGAAATTGTATTGTGACTAACCGTTCCATCAAACGGTGCATACAGGCCCATCAGGCATTTAAGTAAGGTGCTTTTTCCACTGCCGCTTGCACCAACGATGGCAATTATTTCCCCTGCGCTAACCGATAAGTTGAGGTTTTCAAAAATACATTTACACCCCTCACCATAGCGATAACTAAGGTTGTGGGCTTTTAAGTGAATAACTGGTGTATTTGAAGCGATTTCATGGGAAGAGGTCGCACCTGAGACTGAAGGTACGTTTGTATAGGGGCTAGATTGTTGTGACAGTACTGTGGTTTCAGCAGGCTCTGTTAGTACAATATCGCTCAAACGAGAAAAGTGTACGGCCAGCATTCGCAATTCGATAAATTTCGACACTAGGCCGTCTACTGCGGCAGTGAATTTGGTTTTGTAAGCGATGAAGGCAAGCATCATTCCTACCGTCAGCATATTATCCATTACCAAAGATGCCGCAATAAAGATTACAACGATGTTTTCAATACCAAATAAAATCTGGTTTACCGCATCGCTTCCAATATTGAGTTTTCCCAGACTAATGTCTTTATTCAAAGTGGCGACTAACTTGTTTTGCCACTGACTATGGCGCTGGGATTCTTGATGGTAGACACGAATAGGCAGCATACCCCGAACACTTTCCATAAAGTGGCTTTGCTCGGTGGCGCCTAACGCAATTTTCTCTGTTGTGAGTCGCTTAGTGACAGGTATTAACGCGATGCGAAAAAGTAGATATATTGCCACTACTAGCACCACACACAATGTAAGCTTAACGGAATAAAGGGCCATCACGACGAGCGTGATAATGGCCAATACGCCATCGAGAAATGCAGTCACAAGCCCCGTAGTGAGGAACTCACGAATATGTGCGAGGGAACCAAATCGAGACACCACATCGCCCACGTGCCTTTTGGCGAAAAAATCCAGCGGTAGAGAGAGTAAATGTTGAAAGACGGAAGCCGACATTTGAAGTTGAAGCCTGCTTGATACAGCAAGGATCAGAAAGCGCCGCAACACTCTGGTGAAGATGCTTATCAGTAGCAAAAAAGTAAACCCAATAGCAAGCGCGGTTAATAATGCTTGGTTCCCTTGCAATAACACATCATCGACCACGGTTTGCACGTAATAAGGAGAGGCTAAAGCGAACAGTTGAAGTAATGCAGACAGCGCCAGCAAGGTCGCTAAATTACGTTTAAACCCTACCGTGCGAGTAAAGAAGTTTCTTAGCTTTAGTAAAGGCCTTGCGGGTGGTGGCGAAAAATTGTCTTTAGGCGTAATTTCTAACGCTATTCCCGTTAGGTGTTTACTCGCCTCATCAAAGGTGAAAGTGCGTTTGCCAATACTCGGGTCGTGTATGGTTAATCGCTCTTGCTTTACCTTAGTCAGCACAACAAAATGACGCATATCCCAATGTAGAATTGCTGGCAGGGTTAGTTGAGATAAATCTTGTGGCTCAACTTTTAGTGCGCGACATTGAAATGCCATTTGCTGCGCAATATCCATAATATCTTTAAGCGTGATACCGCGAAGTGAAACGCTAATGTGCTGGCGAAGGTGGGTCATATCCCGTTTGTCGCCATAATACTGCGCCACCATACTCACACAGGCCAAGCCACATTCAGCAGCTTCAGTTTGAAGCACTACCGGCACTTTGTTTTTAGGTGACAAAGCGCTGAGTACAGGTGAGGTAAATCCGTGAGCAATAGTCATAATTACAACCTTTTCGTGACGCTTAGCAGCGGCTCTAAAATCCATTCCAGTAAGCTACGCTGGCTAAGCGCTACGTCTGCTGAAAACGTCATTCCAGCCTTAAGCATGACCGGGTTTCCATAGGCAATAATGGCGTCGCTATTTACTCGAGCGGTAACCAAATAAGCCGGTTCGCTCACGGTTAAAGGCGCGTTCGCCCACTCACCTGGCAGTAAAATAGTTTCGGAGATGCTAGTTATCTGCCCTTCTTGCAAACCAAATTTCTGATAAGGAAAAGCATCGTATCGAATAGCGAGCTGTTGCCCATTAGCGATAAAGCCGGCGGCGCGCACGGGTACTAGCAATCGTGCTTCTATCGGAGAATTTTCTGGAAGTAAGCTGAGTAGTGGTCTGTTTTGATCGACCATTAACCCAGCGCTAGCTTGCAGGCTTGAAACCACACCATTTTGCGTTGCATAAAGAATGCGCTGCCGATCGCGATTTAATGTCAGCAACTGCTGATTGATATCACTTAGTTGGTTTTTGTGTACGGTACGCTCATTGGCTTGAATCTCGGGTAAACTGGCAATTTCATGTGTCAGCCGGCTTACTTCAGCTTCGCTTTTCAGGTTATTTCGCTCAGCTTGTTTCCATTGTTGCTGGCTACTTAAAAGCTCAAGCTTATAGCTATCGAAATCTGCGTTACTTACATGGCCAGCATTGCGTAACACTTCAAGTGACGTAAATTGATTGTGTGCTAACTGCCACTGTTGATAAGAAATCGCTAAAATATGGCGTATTGTTTCAGCATCTTTTTGCGCGTGTTGAAGTTGCTTTAATAACTGTGCATTGTTGCTTTTATGAATACTAATGGTGCGCGCCAACGAGTCACTTATCCGCTTTCTCTTAGCGAGAAGTTCTTGTTGTAGTTTTAGCTCTACGGTTTCGCCTTGTGGCTGCTGAACCCCGTATTCAATCGACAATAATGGCTCGCCTTTTTTTACTTTTTGGCCCTCGCTGACATACACTTGTGATATGCGGCCTTTTCGGGCGTCGGCGTACAACCTTAGTACGCCATGGGAGGGCTCTAACCATCCTTCTACAGTGGCTTTTCGGGCATAGCTACCCGTAGTGAGATATATCCCCACACCTACTATCCATAAAAGTAGTATTGCCGTTATCCCCATATGGGACGGTCGAGGCGTCATCAATAGATCGCCTTGAAATGGCGAGGTAGGCTGCATTGCCTGATGACGGAATAGTCCTTTTCTCATAACAGTTCATCCCATGAAATTAAAAAAATGGTATTCAGTTGCCATTTCCCTATGGACATAGCGCTTAATCAGCAATCGATGCTTTTTAAACAGCGAAAACCTGAATACCGACAAGTGGTCTTGGGTAAAGCCTTGACGATGTAAACGTTAGATGAAGGCGCTTCGGTATACCGAATAAAGCGAAGTCAGAGCGTTTGCTGCCCTTTATTCATAGGGTGTTGGCGCAAAATTTAATGAAGTTTTGATGAAATGGCTCAAATTTAAATGTGGATAAAAATTGATGGAAATGCAAAAGGTTAGTGATACTGTACAAAGGTTGTACTATAAAAAAGTAGTGTACTTAATTCACGCAGTGGCTTAACCAAAACGGAATAGGAACTCACATGTTTGTACCAAGTATTTTACTCAAGCAGCTATATACTCATGGAAGCCTAACCAAAACCGACAACGGCGTTTCCTTTGCACTTAAAAACCGTTTAAAAGATGCCACACTAAAAGAGCTGAAATGGATTTCATTTGATGGTGAGAAAGTCCCTAGTCACAAAATTTCTATTCAAAGTAGCAACGATAGCGATATCAGCTTCAAAGCACTTAACGGGGGGCATGCCATTTTCATTACGACAAGTCATTACCGTACACCTAGAACTAAATGAAGAAGTCAGCCCTGACAAACGTAAAATAGGTATTTGTTTTTCAGCGTCACCTTTTGGAAAGCTTAAATTTGAAGTAGAAGATAATGTGACTTCTCCTACCAATCGCTAGTTGCATATTCCCCGTGACGATCACGACGATTATGGCGATAAAATCATTAAGCAGCGTCAGTCATACTTTGAAAGTTTTACTGGCGCCAAAATCGATCATGTTGGCAAGTACTCGGTCGATCCAGACAAATTGAAAGGGAATATTGAGCATTTTATTGGTGTAGCTCAGGTACCCATTGGCATTGCAGGGCCATTAACTATTCACGGCGAACACGCGAAGGGCGATTTTGTTGTGCCAATGGCCACCACAGAAGGCACCTTGGTTGCCTCGTATAATCGGGGCATGAAGCTGCTTAATATGAGTGGTGGGGTAAAGGCTACGGTGGTAGATGATGCCATGCAGCGAGCTCCGGTTTTCATTTTTAGCGATGCCCGCGGGGCAAGAGATTTTGTTACTTGGGTAAACCAAAACATCAGCAAAATTCGCGAAGAGGCTGAAGCAACCTCTAGCATTGCCAAACTCACTTATATTGACCACTTCTTATCAAACAAATTTGCGTTTTTGCGTTTCAACTATTTAACCGGTGATGCGGCAGGGCAAAACATGGTGGGGCGGGCTACTTTTGCGGCGTGCGGGTGGATTCTAGATAATTACGAAGGGGTCGAGAACTTCTACTTAGAGTCTAACTTTGCCACCGATAAAAAAGCCTCACAAATAAATATTATGCGTACGCGTGGTAAACGAGTAACCGCAGAGGCCACGATAAAGCGCGAGCATTTACTGCAAATTATGCGAGTAGAGCCTAAGCAAATTGACTATCACGGCAGGGTTGCTGGGGTAGGCTCGTTTCTATCTGGGGTGAATAATACGGGTTTGCACTCGCCTAATGGTATTACCGCCATGTTTATTGCTACGGGGCAAGATGTTGCGAACGTAGCGGAATCATCGGCTGCTATCATGTATTCAGAGCTTACTGATGAAGGCGATTTGTATGTGTCTATCACCATTCCTTCGTTAATAGTGGCTACCTATGGTGGTGGCACTGGAATGGGCACTCAGCGTGAGTGCTTAGAACTTATCGATTGCTATGGCAAAAACAAGGTGTACAAATTCGCCGAAATCGTTGCCTCGGTAGCATTAGCGGGAGAAATCTCGTTAGCCTCAGCCATTAGCTCATCAGATTGGGTGTCGTCTCACGAACAATATGGACGCAACCGCTGAGGATGTTTTCCGCTCTAAGGGCAGAAAGCACCATGATAGACTCGCCGTAAACCCATCCATGGGGGCTCTGCCACCGCATCCATGCGGTGGAAGGTCTATCATGGTGCTTCCTAACCTCTGAGCTAAATCCGTGGTTGGCTTGAGGGGAGTGAAAGTCTATCGCCCCACGAGCCATACTCATCACCGACCATCGAAGACTTTTTAGAAGGGGAGGGGCTGCTTATTGTGTGCCCCACGCTTTTAATATAACCCTAGCTCCCAATAAACCCATCCATGGGCGTTCTGCCACCGCATTCGTGCGGTGGAAGGTTTGTCAGAGTGTTTCTACTCTCTGAGCTAAATCTACGGTTGGCTTGAGGGGAAGATGGGGGAGGTGGGAAACTAGGGGGATCTGTAAGCATAAAAAAGCCGGCGATTTACGCCGGCTTGATAAGTGCTAGTAACTCACTAGATTATTAGTGTTTCCAATGGAAGTGATGTGCTTTGGCATCAATGGCTTCCGCAGTGGTTCTTGGCATAAAGGTGGCGTTGTTTTCTTCGAAGAAGAAAGGGGAACGCTTGGTTTTACTGCCAACTTCGTTCATGGTGGCAGCTTCATATACGCGGCCGTTAAGTACGGTGAATTCCACATATTCACTGCGGCGTAAGTCTGCTAATACATCGCCGTCAATCACGACTAAATCAGCCAATTTACCTTTTTCAATACTGCCGATGTCGTTACCCATACCTAGATGCTTAGCGCCATCGATAGTACCGCCGCGTAATGCTTCCCATGCGGTGAAACCGCCTTGTTGCATTATCCACAGTTCCCAGTGGGCGGCTAAGCCTTCACGTTGCCCATGAGCGCCAATATGTACACTAACCCCATTATCGCGAAGCTCTTTGGCGTAGCTAGCTACGTTTTGGTGGTTGTATTGATTATCAGGCGCGGTAGGACGTCTTATAGAACGGCCATGCAACATGGTGGCTGGGGTGTAGCGAAGTAAGCGTGGGTTCTTCCAAACTTCGGTACGGTCGTACCAATATTCTTCACCCATCATACCGCCGTAAGAAACCACAAATGTAGGTGTGTAACCAAACTCGGTGGCTTTCCATAGCTGGGTTACATCACTATAACCGCGCTCTATAGGTAAGCTGTGTTCTAGTCCTGTATGGCCATCAACCAACATGGTTAGGTTTTGTTGTAACTTACCGCCACCCTCAGGCACGACCATCATGTCTTGGTTTTTCGACGCCCATAACACTTGTTGGCGTTGATCGCGTCGTGGTTGGTTGTAGCTTTTCACCGAAATTGCGCCGCTTTCTTTTAAGCGTTCTACGTGGAAGTACGCATCTTCGTAGTTATTGATGATGGCTTTGTAGCCTAGGCCTTCTGCGCCGTACAAAATAGTACCGGTAGAGTAAATACGCGGTGCCACTATGTCGCCTTTACGCTGAAGTTCAGAGGCGGCAAAAATCTCTGTGGTATCGTTTGATGGGTCATGAATGGTGGTAACACCAAAGGCCACATTCGAGTATTGGCTCCAGTTTTTATCTGGAATAATCTCATTCCTGCCTTGTGCGCCATGAGCATGAGTATCAACTAACCCGGGAATAATGGTTTTGCCACTGGCATCTATTTGCATAGCGCCTTCAGGAATAGCAATATCTCCGCGCTTGCCCACAGCTTCAATACGATTATCTTTAATGATAATAACGCCGTCTTCAATCACTTCTTGGGTGTTGTCGGCATCACGCATGGTCACGACCTTTCCACCAATTAAGGCTTTGTAACCGCTTGGTTTATCGGCATCGGTAGTGAACGATAAATTAATACCATCGGCCACAGGGTCGGGCAGGGTTTCTGGCGCGCCATCTACAAACGCAAAAGCTTCTTTAAGCGAGCGACTGTAGAACGTGGGGCCATTAAACCAGCTCACCGTTTCATTATTGGGCGACCATGTTAAGTACTCACCGGCTTTAGATGAAAGCTGAGTAACCGGCAGTGAAGTCATGTTAGGGCCAATAGTTACTTTCTTACCATTTTCCACAAACGGGGTGACGAAGGTTTTAAATTGGTAAACGAAAGCTACCCATTTTTTATCATGTGAAAGTTTGTACTCACTTACATCATCAGCGCCGTATAAATGCGTTCGCTTATCGTTTCCTTGCAAGTTAACACTTGAAAGTTGTGTTTCTCGATACGGCGTGCCGCCTACCGATTCGGTGAAATACACCCGTGAATTGTCGCCTGCAAAGTGTGGGTTAATACCCCCATCAGACACTTTCTTTTCGGTTTTTCTATCAAGGTCTGCTACATAAATACCAGGGTCCACCGAGTATTTAGGGTCAAGTAAATAGCCGCCAGTAAACTTGCGGTACACCACCTTTTCACGATCACTTGAGAACGATGGTTCTATATAATGGCCAGGTTGCTTGGTAATCACTTTACCTTTACCGCCACGGGCAGAAACAATGCGTACTGACCCTAATTCATCATCATTCCACGTGGTGTAAACAATGGCTTTACCGTCGTTAGAAAAACGCGGGTAATATTCGCCATGGTCATTTTGCTTAGTCAGGCGTTTCATCTTGCCCGACTTTACGTCTTTAACGTAAAGCTTTCCTAATGCTTGAAACAAGAGTGTCTTACCGTCAGGCGACATTTGCGACCAGCGAATCATGTTTACATCAAATTCATCCGGTGCCACATCTACATCAAAACGAAGTGCATCCGCATATTGAAGGGTAGCTTCTACGTTAATGTTAATATCTGAGATAGTCTTATCGTCGATATTGATGCTATGGAAAGTACCACCTGTCCAATACACAATGGCTGATGAATCTGGCATCCAGTCGAAGTAGGCGAAGTAACCTTCAGAGCCAAAACCTTCTTGCATGTCACGTTCAAGTTCTGTGGTAAGCGGTGTTTCTTCACCGGTTTTAATATCTTTTAAAAACAGAGCGGTTTTTTCTTTTACCCGGCGAACAAACGCAACGTATTTACCATCCGGAGATGGTGTAGGCACCACTGCACCGCCGGTGCCACTGATGTAACGGCTTTCATCACCATTTTCACGGTCGAATCGGGTAATAGCGAATATGCCACCTAAAGGATCACGGTTATAGTCGAAACGACTCCCAGGCACTGTGTTCTCTGTGAAGTAAATATATTTACCGTCGTGAGAAAAAACGGGGTCAGCTATGTTTTGCTGGTCTTTTTTACCATGATTACGGGCTTTAATTTGCAAGCCGTCGCCACCGGTATTGTGATACATCCAAATTTCACCTGCAGGAATGCTGCGGCTAGACATAATGCCTTTGGATACCAGCAAGTATTCACCATCGGGGCTCCATTTAGGAGAGTGAATAAGGTTGTTCTTTTCTTTGGTCACTTGGCGCAGGTTTTCACCATTGCTGTCCATTATCCAAAGATTATTAATGCCATCGCGGTCAGAAATAAACGCAATCTTTGAACCATCCGGTGAAATATTTGGGTGTATGTTCCATGCGAAATCTTGCGTGATCGGTGTGGCATCGCCGCCATCAATATTTACTTTGTAAATATCACCTAGCATATCGAACACCATATACTTACCATTCGGGGCTATATCCAAGCTAGACCAAGTGGTTTCGGTGGTGTTGATTGTAACTTCATTAAGTGCAAATGGCGGGTTACTAACATCCCATTTTTCTTCATTAATCGTTGCATCTTTTTTAATGTCGTCAGCTGCATGCGTAGAGTAGGTGGTGCTTAAGCCCAAGGCGCTCACAAGTGTGACGGCTAATAAGCTTTTTGTTGTTTTTATCATAATGAGTTTCCAATTGCTTGAAATGCGTTTTCTGTCTATTGATGAGTATGCCCGTGAGCGTCCCACCTAATTGTAAATTTGTAATTGTAAATTTGTCGTTAACTTTAACCTGAAATGGCGGGTTCTACCTTTCGTATGAGATTTCACGTATAAATCTAACGACCAAACTACAGTTTTACCACCCACCCGTCTATTTATCCATCACTCACGATGATGCTTGTCTATAAGATGGATAAACGCTAATTTTGCAACAAGCTGTTAACAAAATTTAGTGTGGGTGCTGTACATGGTTAATTCAGAGCAAAACGTGGCCAATTCAAAGCAAAGCGGGGTCAGCCCAAAACAAGAACTCCATTATTCAACCTGTACGCTGTGCGAAGCGATGTGCGGCATTGAAGTTGCCACACAGGGCAAGCGCATACTATCCATCAAGGGAGATAAAGATAACCCTTTTAGTGCCGGCCACATATGCCCCAAAGCCAGTGCCCTGAAAGATTTATATGATGATCCAGATAGACTAAAACGACCGGTCAAAAAGGTAGGTGACGAGTGGCAGGAAATACCGTGGAGTGAGGCCTTTGATTACGTTGCTGAAAAACTTCACCATATACAGTCTACATATGGAAAAGATGCCGTTGGCGTCTATCTTGGTAATCCGAATGCCCACAACATGGGGGCTATTTTGTTCGGCCCTTATTTTTATCGCGCACTTGAGTCACACAATAGATACTCTGCCACCTCGGTGGATCAGCTCCCTCATCATATTGTTAGTCGTAGGCTGTTTGGGCATATGTCGCAAATTCCTATTCCAGATATCGATCACACCCAACACTTTGTGATTATCGGTGGCAACCCCCTTGCTTCCAATGGCAGCATCATGACCGTGCCCAACGTTAAAAAGCGCTTGAAAGACGTACAAAAACGCGGCGGTAAAGTTGTGGTCATCGACCCTAAACGAACAGACACTGCTGATTTAAGCTGCGAGCATCACTTTATTCGCCCCGGCAGTGATGTATTGCTATTACTTGCTATGTTGCATGTAGTCTTTGATAAGCAATTGCACAATGCAGAAGCGCTCTTACCTTACGCCGAAGAACTGCTTGAAGTTGAAGGCTACGTAAGAGACTTTTCTCCCGAAAAAGTTAGCGAACAAACCGGTATTGAAGCGTCACAGGTAATCCAATTGGTTACCGATTTTTGCGAAGCTGAATCGGCTGTATGTTACGGACGCATGGGCGCGAGTGTGCAAGCATTTGGCACACTCACTCAATATCTCATCATGCTGTTTAACATGTTGACCGGAAACTTAGATAGACAAGGGGGGATGATGTTTACCCAGCCTGCTGCCGATATTTTACCGGTATCAAGCAGGGGCAGCATGTCAGGCTATAGTTCACGGGTAAGGGGTCTACCCGCTTTTGCTGGGGAATACCCTGTGGCGTGTTTAGCAGAAGAAATATTAACGCCTGGTGAAGGCCAAATTAAAGCCATGGTCATAGGTGCTGGAAATCCAGTGGTGACTACGCCTAATACCGAGCAGCTGGAGCGTGCGTTTTCACAACTCGATTTTATTGTGTCTGTGGACTTCTACATTTCTGAAACTTCTCGGCATGCAGATATTATATTACCTCCCGTTACGCCATTAGAGCGGGATCACTATGATGTGGTTTTTCATAATTTTGCGGTAAGAAACTACGCTACCTATTCTGAGGCAGTGGTAGACATAGACGATGATCAATTAACAGATTGGCAAATATACCTATCGCTGGCAGAGCGCCTAGATAAATTAAATGGCAAAAGTACCGCGCACTATCAAACACTATGGCAAAAACAGCCAAAAGGTGTGATAGACGATTTATTAAAAAGCGGTCAATACGGGGCCCATGCTAGTGCAAATATCAGTGCCAAGGAAAATGCTAACGGCATTGGTAATGAAGGCGACAACTTGTCGCTAGATAAGCTGAAAGCGCATCCACATGGCATCGACCTTGGGCCATTACAACCTGCACTGCCTGACGCTATTTTTCATGAGAATAAAAAAATAGACTTAAATTTTAATTACTTTATGTCAGATATTGCCCGCGTGAAGACGCATTTTTTCGACCAGAAGCGTAACGAAAATAAAATAGTATTGATTGGCAGGCGCCATATTAAAACGAACAATTCTTGGTTACATAATAGCCCTAGAATGGTGAAGGGAAACAATCGTTGTACGCTACAGTTACACCCCATA
The DNA here is from genome assembly GCF_003989595.1 of Alteromonas sp. KS69. Lineage (NCBI taxonomy): Bacteria > Pseudomonadati > Pseudomonadota > Gammaproteobacteria > Alteromonadales > Alteromonadaceae > Alteromonas > Alteromonas sp. KS69. The sequence goes on from NZ_PYHU01000004.1 coordinate 72,771, forward strand.
GATGCCGCTGAATATGATGTAAACGAAGGCGATAGGGTTAAAGTCACGTCAAGAGTGGGAGAGTTATTCGTAGAGGCAGAAATTACTGATTCTATTATGCCAGGCGTGGTCTCTATTCCCCATGGTTGGGGGCATAATAAGAAGGGAATAAAGCTGGGTGTCGCTAGCCAATACCCTGGCGTTAATACCAATATACTGACAGACGAAATGCAGGTAGATACTTTGTCGGGTAATAGTGTGTTAAACGGTGTGCCTGTTTCGTTAGAAAGAATGTAAAAGAAAGGCGATAATCAAAAAATTGATTATCGCCTTACATTCTATAAGTACGTTAAAAGTGCGCTAGCGTTTTACTAAGCTTGGCTAACCTAAGCGTAGTTGGACGACCTAGGTCATCGTAACGTATTCTTCAGCACTAGTAGGGTGAATGGCCACACATGCATCAAAATCGGCTTTGGTCGCGCCCATTTTTATGGCTACTGCAAAGCCTTGTAGAATTTCATCCATACCATGGCCAATACCGTGAAGGCCAACCACTTTTTCATCTTCGCCTGCACACACCAATTTCATTTTGGTCATTTGACGATGACGAGTTACTGCAGTGTACATAGAGGCGAAACTTGATGAGTACACTTTAACCTTATCCTCACCATATTCTGCAATGGCTTCAGGTTCAGTTAAACCCATGGTGCCAATAGGCGGGTGGCTAAACACGACGGTGGGGATCATGGTGTAATCCATGTGCGCGTCTTCTTGGCCGTTGAATAAACGTTCGCTCAGTAAGCGACCTGCTTTTACTGCCACAGGCGTCAATTCGGCTTCACCAGTAATATCACCCACAGCATAGATGTTCTTGGCCGTGGTGTTTTGGTACTTATCTACTTTCACGGTGCCATTTTCGGCAAGCTCTACATCGGTATTTTCAATCGCTATCACATCGGTGGATGGTTCGCGGCCAATGGCCCAAATTAGGCAGTCTGCTTCAAGGACTTCACCATTTGTAAGATGAATTGAAAGTTGCTTACCTTCACCACGTTCTACTTTTTCAACGCTGGTGTGGTTATGTAATGTGCAGCCTTCAGCGTGAATCATATCAACCAAGGTTTCATGGATGATAGGGTCGAAATGGCGAAGTGGTGCTTGCTTGCGAACAACTAAGTGAGTCTCTGTACCCAAACTATGCAGTACGCCAGCAAGCTCAACGCCAATGTAACCTGCACCTACTACAACCGCTTTTTTAGGTTGTTCTTTTAGTGCAAAGAAGCCATCTGAGTTAATACCGTGCTGAGCGCCAGGAATATCAGGTATGACAGGGCGGCCGCCGGTAGCAATAGTAATATGGTCTGCGGTATAGGTTTCACCATCGACTTCAATAGTGTTGTTATCAACAAACTTCGCGAAACCGCGAATAAGCGTTACGTCATTCGCGGTTAACGAGCGGTCATAGGATGCATGAATACGTTCAATATAGGCTTGGCGGCTGGCAATTAGGCTATCCCAGCTGAAGTGATTTACAGTGATATCAAAACCATATTCTGGTGCGTAGCGGTGAATAGCTTCGGCAACTTGTGCGCCGTACCACATGGCTTTTTTAGGCACACAGCCTACGTTAACGCAGGTGCCGCCAATATCTTTAGCTTCAATAATGGCTGCTTTTTTACCATGCTTGGCGGCACGGTTTGCAGACGCAATGCCGCCACTCCCGCCGCCTATGCAGATATAATCAAAATGTTTCATGTTAACCGCCTTATTATCCGTTAGGCCTAAAATTGTCATTTATTGTGACACGAAATTGAAGGAATACACACTGTATACGCGTTTAAGAGACCGAGGTGCAAGGTAGAAGATTTCATTATCGTGGGTATCTGTTACAAAAAAACAAAGAAGCACTAATTGCCTTAGTGCTTCTTTATTCCAGTTTTATGAGTACTGCCACAGATACACTTAAGATCACGTGTCTTGAGGCGCAGCCCCTTCTTCGGTTTCATCTAACGGCGTATCTGGCTCAATCAAAATACTGAATGCACGACGACGCTCTTCTTCAAATTGAGTCAGCTTTTGAATAGTGGCGTCGGTGAAAATATGCCCTTCAGGCAGTATAAGAATATGGCTGTCATTATATAAATTTTTAGCCAATACCATACCTGCTTTTAGCTGAGAGGCTTTCATCGTGTTGTAAATATATTTTGACGTGCTCACGTCGTCGTCTGCAAGTAAGAAGGATAGAATTTCACCGTCATACCGTGTGTTGGTATGCTTTTTCATTTCGGCTTTGGCATCCCGCGGTGTCATCTCTTCACCGCTCATGCGGCCAGTGACTAAGCGCCAGTAATCTCTAGCTATTGAGACTATACGGGCACCTATGGGAATTTCTTTTGCCACCACATTACGGGGGCCAGCACCGTTATAATGCTCGAATTGAAATTCAATCATGTCTGACACTGGCTGTAACTCAGTGGCTGGCGCGAGCATTAGCGCAGCTTGTTTAGTTTGATCTAAGTAGTTCTGTTGTTGTTGATACTTAAGCTTCGAGAACGGGGCTAGAAAATCGTCGGTATTTAGCCCTAGCAAACCCAGCTCACAGATTAAACCCGCATAGCTAATGCGTTTAACTTCTTCGGGAGGGAGTTGAAGATACTTCGCTAACTTAGCGGCAAGTTCGCTCACTTCAATGGCAAACTTTCCATCTATGTTCGGGTTAATGCTAATAACATTAAACAGTACTTGTTCCATTGCAAGATTATGTTTTTCAATCTTGTTCAGTGCCGCTTTAATCTGGCGAGTACGCTTATGTACCATTTGCTCAAGCGACGTGTTCACTTCTTTTAATTTACGATTTTGCAGACGTGTTAATTTTTGCAACCGAGTATTTTCATTTTTTAATTTTACGCGTTCTAACCCATCTTCAATGGCAGATATAAGCTCTTTGTTGTCCCAGGGCTTTTGCAAATAACGATGAATTTTTCCCTCGTTAACCGCTTTAATAGTAGATTCTATATCGGCATAACCGGTTAGCACCAACCGATAACTTTCAGGGTACAACTCTGCAACTTGCTGCAGTAATTCAGCGCCAGACATCTGTGGCATCTTCATGTCGGAAATGATCACATGAACCTCATTTTCTTTCATGATCTCTAGCGCTTTTGCGCCACTGTCAGCCAGCAATAAGTTGACCTTTAAAGAAAAGAGCGCGCGCTTAATGGCGCGAAGAATATTAGGTTCATCGTCGACAAATAAAACAGTGTACACGTCGGCGTTTTGGTCAGTGGTATCATTCATAGTGAATCGTCCTGAAAAGAATCTTCGGCGTTGTCATCTAACGGGTTATGTATTGGTAGGCATAACGTGAAACAGCTTCCTTCCCCATCTTTACTTGATGCATGGAGCGTACCGCCGTGCTCTTGAGCAATGCCGAAAGAAATAGAAAGTCCAAGTCCGGTGCCTTGGCCTTCTGGTTTAGTAGTAAAGAACGGATTAAATAATTTATCTAGATGGCTCGATTCAATACCGCAACCAGTGTCTTGTATACTTAGTTCAACGTTACCATCGAATTCACGCGTCGTAATGGTAATGGTGCCCTGTACGCCGGTGCTTTCGATGGCTTGGCCTGCATTAATAAGCAGGTTGGTCACCACTTGCGAAATTTTACCCATGTTCATCATGATATGGGGAATCGACCCTAAATGGGTTTCTACGCTGCATATGTATTTTAGCTGGTTGTTCACCATCGCTAGGGTGGTTCGAACGCAATCATTTAGGTTGTAAGATTGCATCTCATCACTGTCTACGCGCGAGAACAGTTTTAGCCCTTTAACTATTTCGGCCACCCGAATCAAACCGTCTTTCGAATCGGTGATGAGTTCAGAGATGTCGCTGTTGATAAATTCCATGTCTTGCTGCTGTATAATATTGCGCAGCTGTTTTATCGCTTCATCCTGATGGATAGCGGTGTCTTTTAAGAGCACATCATTAAGCTGTTGGAATATCATTTGATAGGTTGCTACATACTCACTGAGGGTATGCATATTACTATTCACAAACCCTATCGGGTTATTGATTTCGTGCGCTACACCCGCGGCCAATTGGCCAACTGATGCCATTTTTTCTGCTTGTAACAATTGAACCTGTGCTTCTTTTAGGTCTTTATTTGCTTCTTCAAGCTGGAAGTTTTTTTGATTTAACAACGAGGTACGCTGTTTTACTTTCACCTCCAACAAGCTATTTAGTTCTTTAAGTTCACCTTCAACGCGCTCGCGATGAATATTTTCGTCTTTTAAAAGCTCAACCAATTGATTGAAGGCTTCAGCCAGTTCGCTGAGTTCATCTTTGCCGCGCACTTTTACAGAGATGTTCTGGTAATTTTTATCTTTAACCGCCGCCCCTAAATGCCTAGCACCTGCACGTAGCTGCTTTAGCTGCGACATTAGGTAAGACCCAAGCAAGAATGAGCACAATGCAATAAGGCCCAGTTCTATGGCGGCAAGTGTTAATGTCCAAGTGCGTACCCGTTTTACCGACTGATTAATAGAATCAACATCAAGGCCTATTTCTACTCTGCCAAATAAGGTCTCGCCAACTTTAATATCAGCAGCGGTATCGTATATACCATCCACTGCACTCATTACATCGCTGTCTAGCTGAAAGGGGTGATTGAGCGCCTCTGGCTCACCTTTTTCCACATATACATTGTTGTTGTTATCGAGAACCCGAACATAACTGATATTAGGGTTTGAAAGCATTTCAGTTGCATCTGCCTCTAGCGAAGCGAGGTCGTAGCTTAAAAAAGCATTTTTTGCGGTGGACACAAACAGGTTGGTAGTAGTTTGAGCAGACGTATCAACACTGGTGTCGACTAAGTCATTTAATAGTTTAAATACGGTTGTGATAAGAATTAAAAACAAAATGGCAGCAATAAGTGCCACCCCAACAATAGTTTTGGTTCGTAGCGATAACGAGAGCAACGCTTCTTTTTTCACAATTGCGGCCTTGCTAATGAGGTAATGCCCAAGGCTCGTATGTCGTCCCAATCTTCATCTGCAGACGACATAAAGCCTTTAAAGCCAATATTTTTCAATAGCTGATGATTGTCTTTATCCTCTGACAGAGTAAGCAACGCATTCAATAGTGCCTCTCGCTGAGTGTCAGTTATTCGAGGGTGAGTTGCTACAGCATGAGGGGTGTAACCATCACTTTCCCATAAAATACGAAGGGCGCTTTGAGTACTGTCATCAATGTTATTGAAGGTTCTTATTATGCCGCCACCAGCGTTAAAAAAGCCGCGTTGCACATTAAGGTACACCGAGTCATGAGAATGTACATAACGTGGCGTAAAAAGAATGCCCTGCTGTTTCAAATATGCTCTAGGGATAATGGTGGCAGCGAATGCAGCAGGAGAGGGAAAGGCTATTTCTTTACCGTTAAGATCGTCAAGTGACGTAATAGTGCTATTGGCATTCACAACAATAATGCCTTTAATTCGCTTATCTTTTTGACGGGCCAGCGCGCGATAGCCAACCGAATCATGAAATACCACAAAGTGGTAAGGGTTCATGTAGGCAATGTCGTACTCACTCTCGGCCAGCCTTTGTTCGAAGGTAGGAATATCTTTGGCTGTTTTAAACACCACATCAATATCGGCATGTTCAGAGATATAGTTGATAAGGGGCTGCCAGGTTTCAGCGAGTTTCTTTGCAGACTGTTGAGGCACTATGCCAAGCGTTAACGTATTGCATGTACCAAAAGAGGCGAATAATGCGAGCGCTAAGAAAACACAAGTACGACGTGCAGCTTGAAACATTGATTTTTCCACTATGATTCACCCCAAACTCATTCATTTAAAGGCCCTAATAAAAAAACTGGCCAAGCTTACTTATAATGAACTTACTCAATCATGAACTTTTCGATGGTTTCGATAAGTTCGCTATTGGTAAATGGTTTTGAAAGTACTGCATTTGCGCCAAGTTCCATTGCCCGTTCTAGACTAATGTCGTCAAGAGCAGAGATGACAAGAATCTTTAAGTTTTTGTATTTAGGCTGTTCTCGAACAAACTGGATAACGCTGTAACCATCCATGCCAGGCATACTTAAATCGAGGGTCATCAACTTTGAATTATATTGGCTCAACATAATGCCAGCTTGAAACCCACCCGTAGCAATATGGCTTTCAAATCCACCCCGGCGTGCCACCCTTTGAATTGACTTTGCCACTGGCATTTCATCATCAACAATAAGGATGGAAGGTGAAATCTCACTTTGGAGGTCTTCAGGAATAGGGATGTTATGATGTTCAAGAAAGGAAACAAAGTCTGATACTAGCACGCGATTATTGCCGCGACCTGGCAGCTTAAACCCTTTGAGTTTTCCGCTTTCTATCCAGCGGATCACTGTACGAAGGTTTACATCACAATAAGTTGCGATTTCGCCTGATGTTAATGTCTTCATTGTTCAATTCCTATTGCCAACTTGTAACGTTATAGCACCGAATAGGGTTGTTCACAATTTAGACAAAAGTAGTGAATGTGACATTTGTGACACTTTTTTTTGGCGCTTTTAGCTGCCAAATTAGTGAGTTACTTGATTCACACAGCGCGTAAAAAAAGAAAGAATTAGTCAAAATTTGATCTGCACGCTTACCATTTACAGTAATCCTAGTATAGAACCTAGAAATATCCCTGTTGTGTTGAACATTTACAGTGCTTGTTTTTATTACGATCAACCCCAACATAACTTGCTATATGAACTGAAAAGAGTAGACGGATTATGACGACCCCAGCAATTGAATTGGTAGATGGCTTGCCTTTATTTTCATCTATTAAGCCCGCACAAATAAAGCCCGCCATCGAGAAAGCGATAGCTAAATGTAAGCTAGAAATTGATGAGGTGGTTGCATCTAAAGATTACTCTTATGCGAACTTAGTATTGCGTTTAGAAGAGGTAGACGACAATTTAAGTAAGATGTGGTCACCGGTTTCTCATATGAATTCAGTGGTGAGTAGTGACGAACTGCGAGAAGCTCATGATGCTTGCTTACCTTTGCTTTCAGAATACGGCACTTGGGTAGGTCAGCACGAAGGCTTATACAACGCTTATGTGGCGATTAAAGCTTCAGACGAATATGCCAACCTTGATGAGCAGCGTCAGAAAGTTATTGATAATGCTATTCGCGATTTCACCTTAAGTGGCGTGGCACTGCCTAGTGAGGAAAAGAAACGCTATGCAGATATTCAAGCGAAGTTAAGCGAACTGTCATCTACATTTTCAAATAATGTGATGGACGCCACCATGGGGTGGAGCAAACACGTTACCGATGAATCTATGCTAGCGGGTATGCCAGAATCTGCCCGCGATGCAGCTGCACAAGCGGCACATCAAAAAGACTTACAAGGCTGGCTATTCACATTAGATATTCCTTCTTACTTACCGGTTATGCTTTATGCTGACAATGCAGCGCTACGAGAAGAAATGTATCGCGCTTATGCGACGAAGGCGTCAGATCAAGGCCCCAACGCAGGTAAGTGGGACAACACCAACATTATTCAACAAACACTGGCCCTTCGCAGTGAAATTGCACAATTGCTCGGTTTTAGTAGTTATTCTGAACGTTCCCTTGCCACCAAAATGGCCGAATCGACTGATCAAGTTACCGGCTTTTTACGTGATTTGGCTGCTAAATCGAAGCCGCAGGCAGAAAAAGAGTTAGAAGAAGTACGAGCATACGCGAAAGATACCCACGGGGTAACAGAGCTTAACGCGTGGGACTTACCTTACTACAGTGAGAAGCTGAAACAGGAAAAGTACACCATTTCAGATGAAATGCTGCGTCCGTATTTTCCTGAAGACAGAGTTTTGTCGGGTTTGTTCGAAGTGGTGCATAGATTGTATGGCCTTAAAATCATTGAACAGCCAGGCATTGATACATGGCATAAAGATGTACGTTACTTCACTATTACCGATAGTGCAGATGCGCTGCGCGGTAGTTTTTACCTAGACTTATACGCTCGCGCTAAAAAGCGGGGTGGTGCGTGGATGGATGAGTGCCGTGTTCGCCGAGAAAAGTTAGACGGAGAATTACAGTTACCTGTGGCGTATCTCACTTGTAACTTTAATGCCCCAGTAGGGGATAAGCCTGCCTTATTCACGCACGATGAAGTGGTTACCCTTTTCCATGAATTCGGACACGGCATACACCACATGCTAACTAAAATGTCGGTGGCTGGTGTATCTGGTATTAATGGTGTGCCGTGGGATGCCGTAGAACTACCGAGTCAGTTTTTAGAAAACTGGTGCTGGGAAGAAGATGCACTTAACTTTATCTCGGGTCACTATGAGACGGGGGCACCCTTACCCGCTGATTTACTTGACAGAATGTTAGCTGCCAGAGATTACCAAGCCGCTATGCAAATGGTGCGTCAGCTGGAATTCAGTTTGTTTGATTTCTTATTGCATAGCGAGTCTGGCGACAATGTTGATGTACAAGCCATTCTTAACAGCGTGCGCGCTGAAGTCGCTGTTAATACACCTCCAGCATTTAACCGTTTTCAGCATAGCTTTGGGCATATTTTTGCTGGTGGTTATGCAGCAGGCTATTACAGCTATAAATGGGCAGAAGTGTTATCTGCCGACGCTTACAGTAAGTTTGAAGAAGACGGTATTTTTAACCAAGACACGGGTAAAGCATTTTTGGAAAATATACTTGAAATGGGTGGTAGCCGTGCGCCTATGGATTTATTCGTTGCCTTTAGAGGCAGGGAGCCAAACGTAGATGCCTTACTTCGCCATAGCGGCATTCGTGGCTAATTAGCATTAGGGTAGATAACCATGGGAATAGAATCTTTCTCCACCATTTACCAACGGGCATGTAAGCGAAAAGGTGGTGAAAAGGCGCTTGAAAGCATGCTTTCAGCGCCGCTTTCCTCTGAGCTCGTTGCCAAAATACCGGACGATCGGTTTTTAGCAGCCATGACGAAGCAAGTGTTTCAGTCAGGCTTTGTGTGGCGCGTTATCGAGAAAAAGTGGCCTGAGTTTGAAACCGTGTTCTTTGGTTTTGATATCGAAAAAGTGCTGCTGATGCCTGATGAGATGCTAGAACAAAAAGCGTCTGATAAACGTATAGTGCGTAATTACAAAAAAGTAATGACCGTTCGCGATAATGCCATGTTCATTAAAGACATTAGCCGTGAGCACGGCAGCTTCGGTCAGTTTGTGGCTAGGTTCGACGCCAGTAATATTACCGAATTGTGGACCACGTTAAAGAGACGTGGGTCGAGACTCGGCGGGAACACCGGCCCCTACATGCTGCGGGCGTTAGGCGTAGATACCTTCTTGTTTTCACGAGATGTTGAAGACTACTTAAGAAAGAACGATATTATCGATGGTGGCCTCACTAGCAAGAAAAGCTTAAGCGCTGCAAATGCGGCTTTTGCACAGTGGCATCAAGAAAGTGGCCGCACGTTACAAGAAATAAGCGTTATTATTGCGTTTAGTTGGGGCACAAACCAGTATTTAGCATAAGGTAAATACTGTTGCTAGGCGCTACAATCCGATACACTTCAGCCTTTACTATGAATCACTAATGCAGGAATGCCATGAGCGACAACCATAACTACACATCGCCCACTGAGGCATCGGATGCACCTACTACTCATTTCGGCTTTAAGCAGGTTGAGAAAAATCAAAAAGCGTCCTTAGTGGCCAATGTATTCGATTCTGTTGCCGCTAAATACGATGTCATGAACGATTTAATGTCGATGGGTGTGCACCGTTTATGGAAGCGCTTTGCCATTGATTGTTCAGGTGTGCGTGCAGGGCAAAAAGTGCTTGATATCGCTGGTGGTACTGGCGATTTAACCGCAAAATTCTCTCGTCTTGTTGGCCCTACGGGCAACGTAACCTTGGCCGACATTAACTTATCGATGCTGAAAGTTGGCCGCGATAAACTAAGAGATCGCGGACTAGTTAGCAATATCGATTACGTTCAAGCAGATGCAGAGGCGTTGCCTTTTCCTGATAACCATTTCGATGTAGTGACCATGGCTTTTGGTCTTCGAAACGTGACCGAGAAGCAAAATGCACTTAATTCAATTTACCGTGTGTTAAAGCCAGGCGGCCGACTGTTAGTGTTGGAGTTTTCAAAACCAACATCAGAGCAATTAAGTAAGCTTTACGACACGTATTCGTTCCATATATTGCCAAAAATGGGGCAGCTAGTGGCCAACGATGCCGAGAGTTATCAATACTTGGCAGAGAGTATTCGTATGCACCCTGATCAAGAGACCTTAAAAGGTATGTTCGAAACCGCGGGGTTTGACCAGTGTGACTACCAAAACTTAACCGGTGGAATTGTAGCACTGCACCGAGGCTATAAGTTTTAATGCCCACGTCAGCATTGGTAAGTGCCGTTATTGAAACGGCTGCGAATAAAATTTTAGCGTTAGATCCAGACAGCGTTGCCAGAATGGCTTCGCTGAAAGGCGCGCGGCTTATTGCTTATGTAGACCCCTTGCCATTTGCTGTAGTGCTTGTATTTTCTGAGCAGGTAGACGTGCTGACCCTACATGAGCCGTTCGAAGACACAATAGCTACGCTAAATCATAAAGACTGCTGTATTAAAACATCCTTAGATACCTTGCCTGAATTAAAGCACACCAATCAGCTAACCCGTCTTATTCAACAAAAAAAATTACAGGTTGAGGGCGAACTTGCTGTGGCTCAGCAGGTTAGCGGTTTGTTTCAGCAGCTAGATATAGATGTAGAAGAACTTCTGGCTGCCAAAACCAATGATGTGGTTGCCCATCAAACGATGAGCTGGTTTAGTGCTATTAAACGTAAAGCTACGGGTGCCCTGTCTGAGTTTAATAAAGTCGCTAGCAATGCCTTGATAGAAGAAAAGCAAATAGCAGCGCCCAAATTAGCGGTATTACATTTTAGTGATGAAGTGAACGCATTACGTGACGATGTAGCGCGATTAGATGCCCGCTTACTTCAGCTAGAACAAAAATCAATTTAAGAGACAAGCATGCGCATTGTTAGGTTGTATAAGATAAATAAGGTGTTGTTAGAGCATGGGTTAGACGACCTTATCCCTGCGAAATGGCTACCATGGTACGCACGCCTTATGCGTCACAGCATCTTTTGGATCCGTAATAAACACAAAGATAAGACTGCCGGTGAGCGCATTACGCTCGCACTGCAAAGCCTTGGCCCGGTTTTTATCAAGTTTGGCCAAATGCTATCGACCCGCAGAGACTTGCTCCATCCTGCTATTGCTAATGAACTTGCTCGGCTGCAAGACAAAGTGCCTCCGTTTTCGTCAGAAGCGGCACAACAGATTATTAAAACCTCCCTTGGTCTAACCCATCTATCTGAATTATTTAGTGAGTTTGATGAAGCGCCTCTGGCGTCAGCCTCTATTGCGCAAGTGCATGCTGCGAAATTAAAAGCGAATAATGAAGATGTGGTGGTTAAGGTTTTACGCCCCGATATTCGTGAAACAATTGTGGCCGACATGGAGCTGCTTTTTAGTTTAGCGTCAGTGCTGCAAAAATGGCTGCCAGATGGCAAACGCCTCCGCCCTGTTGAAGTGGTGGTGGAATATCGTAAAACCATAGTGGATGAACTGGACTTACTACGTGAATCGGCAAGTGGCATTCAATTAGGGCGGAATTTTGAAGGCTCAGATTCATTATACATACCTAAAATATACAGCGACTATTGTCACAGCAATGTAATGGTGATGGAGCGCATATACGGGCTACCTATTTCAAATATAGATGCCTTGCTAGCACAAAACACTAATATGAAAAAGCTGGCGGAGCGCGGCGTAGAGGTCTTCTTTACCCAAGTATTCCGCGACAGCTTCTTTCATGCTGATATGCACCCAGGTAATATTTTTGTTTCTACCGAGCATCCAGAAAACCCTAAATACATTGCTATCGACTTTGGCATTGTGGGCACGTTAAACCGGGAAGATAAGCGTTATTTAGCAGAAAATTTTATTGCGTTTTTTAACCGAGATTATCGCAAGGTAGCGCAACTTCACGCCGACTCTGGTTGGGTGCCGAACGACACCAATATTGATGAGTTTGAAATGGCGATTCGCACGGTCTGCGAGCCCATCTTTCAAAAGCCCCTTGCGGAAATATCGTTCGGTAATGTGTTACTGCAATTATTTAATACTGCCCGTCGATTTAATATGGTGGTGCAACCTCAGCTAGTTCTGCTTCAAAAAACGCTGCTTTATGTTGAAGGGTTGGGGCGTCAGCTTTATCCGCAATTAGATTTATGGAAAACCGCAAAGCCATTTTTAGAAAATTGGATGCGCGAGCAAATTGGTGTGAAAGCCATGCTGGGTAAGGTAAAAGCAAACCTGCCGTTTTGGTCTGAAAAGCTACCTGAAATGCCGGATTTACTTTACGACAGCCTACAGCAAGTTAAACGGCTTCCTTTGCAGCAACAACGCGCACAACTTGCTTTACTAGAACAGCAGAAAAAGAGCGCACAATCCATTCAGTGGGGCGTAACGGGTGCTACCTTTATTTTATTGTCTGCTATTTTACCACTGTACGATTTAAATTGGTGCTTTCCAGCGCTTTCTGCCAGTGTAGGATCCCTTTGTTGGGTATTGGCATGGCGTAAGAACCGGTAGCGACTGTTACGCTCGGGTGAAATTTTTATGAAATGCATTTTTTAGTGAATAAATTGTATATTAATCAGTTCGAAGAGTGTTATAGTTGCTTTGGCTTTAAGCCAAATGTCTTTGAATAGACGAGATATGAAATTATTTGCTATATGTAAAACCGCTCAAGTTACCTTGTGATTTGTAGTAAGTTGTTGCCCATTCGTAAGTAAGACCAACTCCGCCTATTAAAGACACTCGCTATACGCGCTTATTGCGCAATTTAATATGATATTTGAGGTCTATACGACATGTCTAAAGTTACAGGCACCGTTAAGTGGTTTAACGCTGATAAAGGTTATGGTTTTCTAACTCAAGATAACGGCGGTAAGGACGTATTCGTTCATTTCCGTGCTATCGTTTCTGACGGTTACAAAACTCTTCCAGAAGGTCAGCGCGTGGAATTTGAAGTAGAAGAAGGTCAAAAAGGTCTTCAAGCTGCTAACGTGCACGCCATCTAAGAAATTCAAAAACGGCGGTCTGAAAAGACCGCCGTTTTTCTTTCTTTTATAAACACTACATTCGTTAATATAGTTGGTTTTCCCGCTATTAAGTGCTTTACTGTTTCAGTAATAAACTTAATGAAAGGATTAGCTAATGTTAAGGATGAATAGTGTTTTTTTCGCTTTTGTTCTATCTACCACGTTTATATCTTCTTCGCCATTCGCGCAATCATCCAGTAATATACAAAATACTTCCCAAGGCACCCAAAATGCCAGCAGCGCCACTAGTAACCAAACCAGTAGTAACCAAGCTAATGCTATTGCCATGCTGTTTGGTGAACCGATTACCTTAGCTGACATTACTCCCGACCAAGACACTATTTCAAAAACTCGAAAGCAAGCGCCAGACAACGTTACGCAGCTTGTTACTCAGATGAGAGCTATTAACCTAGCGAACCAAATTATAGAAGCCGTGCTCAGCGACTATGCTAGCAAAAACAATATCAAGGTGGACGAGTCCTTGGTTGAAGCTTTTAAGCAAAAGTTTGGGTCAGAATATGAAAAAAACAATAAGAAAATAGCTGCTAAGAAAGATGCTCAGCAAGAAGATAGTGATTTGAAGGAAAGTACTAGCGCTGAAGATACTGCCAGTATTGATGAGATTGCATCAACCCAAGTAGAGCGCTGGCAAATAGAAAAACACCTATATAATACCTATGGAGGGGTAGTGATATTCGAGCAATCTAATCCTTCCATGCCAGTGGAAGCATACTTAACGCTAATGAAAGAATACGCGAGCGCAGGTAAGTTCAACGTGGTCGATGCAGCCTTGGCTGAACGCTTTTGGGCAGCCTTCGAACCGCCATACGAATTTGTAATAGCACCTGAAGATGTCGACTTTAATCAACCTTGGTGGCGTTAATGCATAAATGGCAGCCTTTGTAGGTTGCCGATAATCACGCCGTTACTCGCCGTTACTCGCCGCTACTCGCCGCTACTCGCAGTTAGTCGGCGAATAACGGGGTAGAAAAGTAACGCTCAGCGCCGTCGGCAAGAATGACAACGATGTTTTTTCCCTTATTGCTAGGCTGTTGAGCTAATTGAGCGGCAGCAAACAGAGCGGCTCCGGAAGATATCCCTACCGCTAAGCCTTCTACTCTAGCAATTTGCTGAGCGTAGGCTATAGCTTCATCGTCTTCTACCGTAATTATCTGATTTATCTGGCTTACATCAAGCACGTCAGGCACATGGCCTGAACTTAACCCCTGAATATTGTGCACGCCACCGTGTCCTTTGCTTAACACCGGACAACTTGCTGGTTCTACAGCCACTACTTCCAAATGAGGAATATGAGCTCGCATGCTTGTGGCTAAGCCAGTGAGCGTACCGCCAGTACCCACGCCTGCAACCACAATATCAATATGCCCATTAGTATCGCGCAGCAGTTCCTGAGCGGTAGATTGGGCATGAGCGTTAGGGTTAGCTTGGTTTGAAAATTGGGACAGACCCACTGCGTTTGGGTTTTGCTCGATAAGTGCAGCAGCTCGTTCTATAGCTCCTTTCGTTCCAAGGTCTTTCGGTGTAGTCACTACCTGTGCGCCATAGTGGCGTATTAGCTTTTGGCGCTCGATTGACATATGTTCTGGAATACATACTGTCAGCTTAATGCCGTAAATCGCGCAAAGCCAAGCACAGGCCACACCGTTGTTTCCTGATGATGCTTCAATTATTTCGGTTTTCTCATTAAAGGCAGCGCTTTCCATTAGGGCAGTAAGCATGGCCATTGCCGGTCTGTCTTTTATCGACCCTGCAGGATTGAAAAATTCCACCTTGGCTAAAAGCGTTGCATCTACGTTATGACGTGCAGCAAATTTACTCAAGCGTATTAATGGTGTGTTTCCTATGGTGTGGGTTATATCGTCAACCACACCAGGCATGGCATTTATCGCGTAATCAAGCATTTCAAAAAACCTATAAGTCAGTCTTACTCAATAATGACAGCTAGAAAAAGAGAAATTTACTCATTACTCCCCATTTGATAGGCTGGATTTGGTAAATAATTCTAATTTAGAGGAAGGTAATGAAAAATATTGCTCTTGATGGGGTTGATAAGGCTATATTGTTGCTGTTGCAGCAAAATGCCGACGTGCCGGTTGCAGATATTGCGGAGAAAGTGGGCTTAACGGCAACGCCTTGCTGGCGACGTATACAGCGGCTTGAAGCCCAAGGCGTTATCTCCCGTCGCGTAGCATTATTACAGGCGCACAAATTAGGCTTGGCAATGACGGTATTTGTGCAAATTAAAGCCGCACGTCACGACGGGAAGTGGTTAACAGATTTCGCCAAGCATGCTTCATCGTTTGAAGAAGTGGTAGAATTTTATCGCATGTCTGGAGAGTACGACTATTTGCTTAAAGTGGTGGTAACCGATATGGCTGCGTTCGATCATTTTTATAAAAGACTCGTTAATGGGATTGATCTTAACGATGTCACTTCTAGTTTTGCCATGGAGCAGCTTAAATATACCACTGCACTTCCGCTTACTCACCTTTAATAATTACCTAATAATGCTTACGTTTTTTGTGATTTACGAAAGTAAAAAGGCAGAGCTCGGGTCTAGGTTACTTATGGGTTGCTAAAGACACTATTATAAGTTTTTTATTGGTTTATGCTTCAAAGTGTCTACAGTAATACTTTACGTTAATTTTTTCCCCGAAGGCAGTATGCAATGTTAAACACTATAAAAGTAAGAATTTTAACGGGTTATGCAGGAATATTACTCGCAACCTTAATTGCTGCCGTGGTGTTAACATTGAACAACAAGCAGGTCACGCACCAAGTCGATACTTTTGTGAGTGAAACCTTACCCGCGTTAAGTACATTAGATAATGTGCAAAGTAACAGTAAGCAACTTGTGTTAATTGGCTTCTCACTTTATGGCACAACGTTATCGGGCAATGCCTTTGATGAACAAAAACAAGAATTAGAGCAAAACGTTGATGCTGGATTCAAAGCATTAGGCTATATGGCCGGTGATACCCTTAAATCTCAGTTCAATTCGCTAGTTTCAAGTATGGATTCACTTCAAGCAACTATGTCTGCCTCGCGGGTTGATTGGGATCGTGCCCGTGACGATTTACAGTTAGTTAATGAATTAGCCTCTGTTTTTGACAACGCATTAATTGAAGTAAGAAATCAGGTGGCAAGCAAAGCCGGTGAGCGTTCTCAGGCGATAGGAAGTCAGTTACAAACCAGTCAATTCACTATTTACTTTCTCGTGCTTATTCTAGCTGCTGTTGCCATGGCTGGTTACCATAGTGCTAAAAAACAAATTGCGCAGCCGATAGAAGGCATGGCTGAGAAGCTCGATAGTTTAGCGAAAACTAGGAACTTAGTAGCGCGCCTTCCAGAACAAAGCACCCATGAACTTTGTAGAATGACCAACAGTATTCATGGTTTGGTATCTGTGTTTCAGGCGGGTATGAAAGAAGTGAAAGGCGCCGTTTCTGGCATAGAGGGCGCGGTGAATTCTCTCTCTACAACTACAGAGCAGTCAAGTTCGTCGGTGGATAGTTTACTCACCGATATTACCGGCCTTGTAAACATTATGGACTCGTTAGAGTCAGACATGGTGGAAAGCCTTCAGCGTTCACAAACTGCAGCAAGTGCAGCCCAAGACAGCGCAAAACAGGTGGATGCAGGTCGTGTACAAGTAAAAGAGACCGCCGACGCTATTTCTGACTTGGCCAATGATATTGAGCAAACGGCGAGTATGCTAGAAACCCTTCAAGTTGAAGGGAACAATGTTTCAAGTGTAGTGAAGACCATTGCAGAAATTGCCGATCAGACAAACCTACTGGCATTAAATGCTGCTATTGAAGCGGCAAGGGCAGGGGATTCTGGCAGAGGTTTCGCGGTAGTTGCGGATGAAGTGAGAACACTAGCAGTAAGAACCCACCAGTCCACGGTTGAAATTAATACCATGCTTGAGAAAATTGTGGTTTCAATTACCTCTGCAGTATCTACTATGAGCTCAAATCAAAACAAGGCACATGACTCAGTGGGGTTAGCTAATGATTTGGTCTCAACCCTTGAAGCAGGAACGCAAAGCATTTTGGCGTTAGTGAGTGTTAGTGAAGAAGCGGCCGTATTGGCGAAACATTCACAGTTGCAGGCCAATGAAGCGAAAAATGGTGTTAATCAATTTAAGAATTTGGGAGATAGACTGTCTCAGAACAACAGTCAGGTAAACGATGCGGCTGAAGATTTGTCTGCACTTGCAAATGGATTAAGTGCTAATGTGAACCAATTTAAAATAGGCTAATGCAAGAAGGGCCCTGTTAGGGGCCCTTCGTTACTAATGCTGTTGTTCTTCAGTTTGCTTGCTAGCAAAAATCTTGGATTTCTTTTGGATCTTACATCCTAAAATATTTTGAGCATTTTTCCGACCTATATAGTAAGCCACTGTATAGGGGTGAGCACGCCTGAAGAACCTTGAAAATGATTTAACTACATTGTTCATAATGGTCTCCTTTTAATTCTGCCCAAAATAAGCATACGTATATTTAATTATTATGTCAACACTGTCACAAAAGAAATATATAAGAATTTTGTTTGATTTTTGGTGTAATTATTTGTTTACAAGTGTGTGAGGTCTAAATTAGAAAAAAAGTGATCTAGTGAAGTTGCAAGGAGCTGAATATGTTTCGGGTGAAAAAAAGGCTCCGAAACCAGGTGGTTAGGGGCCTATTATCTTTTTTAAGGGGGAACTGGTAGACAGGCGCTAATAGTAGCTAAGCTTTTCTGATTTACCTGAAAATATTTTGTATACCATCGCGGTGTAAGCCAGAATGCAAGGTACTACAATAACGACACCCACTAATAAGAAGCGAAGTGAGTTAGCGTCGCTAAGTGCATCTTGAACCGTAAGGTGTCCTGGTATGACAAACGGGTAGTAGCTTACCCCGAAGGCGGTGAAGCAAAGTACAAACACGGTTAATGCTATGGCAAAAGGCATCCATTCGCCTTTCCCGCCCGCATCAGGTAGCTTTTTCAATAACACGCCACATAAGCTAAGTAATAAAAAGCAGGCAACAGGAATAGCCATCAATACATAGCCAATAGTGGATGATAACCACAAGTCACGCACATCATCATGTAAGAATAAGTTTGCTAGGCTAACCGCGACTATCCCTATAGAAAGCGCAAACAACCCTCTGCGCGCCCAATAATAGGCTTTGGCTTGTAAGTCGTTCTCTGCTTTTAATATTAACCAGCAAGAGCCAATAAAAGCATACGCAGCCGTTACACCAATAGCAGACAATAAGGCAAAGCCTTGTGCCCATAAGTCGGTACGTAAACCTGTTACATAAATGCCTAGCATATAACCTTGCGCCAGCGTGGTAAGTAATGAACCGTACTTAAAGGTGAGATCCCACTTACGCTTATGCACTTGAACGACCTTCGCCCTAAAATCAAAAGAGACGCCACGTAAAATGAGCCCTAATAGCATTATAGTTGCGGGAATATAAAGGCTTTGAAGCACCTCACTGTGTGCTTCGGGAAAAGCAATCAGCAGAAGCCCAACGGCCAATACCAACCACGTTTCATTGGCGTCCCAATAGGGCCCAATAGACGCAATCATATCGTCACGAAACTTTTCTTCTCGGGGCGGTATTAAAACACCTACCCCTAAATCGTAACCATCTAAAATAGCGTACAGCAATACTGCCAGCCCAAGCAGGCCAACGTAAATATTCCCTAATGTTTCTGCTGATACATTTTCGAATAACATAGCTGCTCCTTAAGTGTTAGCCGGCGACATTTTGCTAGCTTTTGCCATTTCACGCTCTTCCGTAGAAATCTCTTCAATTTCAACGGCGCGGCGACACATCAACATGAGCGTTCCCATATAAGCGAACAGCAAAATTGTATAAATTGTGGCGTACATGGTGAACGAGAAAGCGATATTCGCAGGAGGAAGTGTTGTTACCGCTTCTTGAGTACGTAAAACACCACTGACGAGATAAGGCTGCCTCCCAATTTCAGTCACATACCAACCGGCTAAGGTTGCAATCCAGCCGCTGAATGCCATGCCAGCGAATACTCGCTTGAGCCAAAGTGGGAAAGATTTCCCTCTAAGTAAATAACTACTGCCAAGCCACGAAACCGCCAACATTAAAAAGCCCATGCCTACCATCACCCGAAACCCGAAGAATACAGGTGCTACTGGCGGATGCTCGCCTTCAAAGTCGTTTAGGCCTTGAATTTTGCCATCCATTTTATGGGTTAAAATTAGGCTCGCGCCGTTGGGTACCGGTATTTCGAAGTGATTTTCTCTGCTTTCTTCGTCGGGAATAGCAAACAACAGTAAGGGCGCACCCTCTGTGGTATCCCACAAGCCTTCCATTGCGGCAACTTTTTGTGGTTGATGCTCAAGGGTATTTAATCCATGCATATCGCCTGCAAAAATCTGCAAAGGAATAAGCACTGCCGCGGTATAGGTTGCGGTTTTAAGAGCAAGCTTTGGCGCTAGCTTGTCATCACCTTTCAACATACGGTAGGCCGACAAACCGGCAATTAAGAAACTGGCCGTCAAACCCGAAGCTAGCATCATGTGTACAAAGCGATACGGGAACGAAGGATTAAAAATAATTTCGCTCCAATTTACCGCATACACAACGCCATCTATAACTTCATGCCCCTGAGGCGTTTGCATCCAGCTGTTAAGCGCCAAAATCCAAAAGGCTGACATGGTAGTGCCCACTGCCACAATCAATGTTGAAAGGGTGTGTAACCAATTAGGGACTCGGCGAATACCAAACAGCATAATACCAAGGAAGGTGGCTTCTAAGAAAAACGCAGTAAGGACTTCGTAGCCCAATAGGGGGCCTGCCACATTACCCACCCGCTCCATGAAGCCGGGCCAGTTGGTACCAAATTGGAAAGACATGGTCACGCCACTTACTACACCAAGTGCAAAGCTTAGTGCGAATACGCGCACCCAGAAGCGGTACATACGCATCCAAACAGGGTGGCCGGTTACATTTGAGCGAAATTTGAAGTAGAAAAGGAACCATCCCATTGCCATGGTGATAGTAGGAAACAGAATATGAAAACTAATATTTAATGCAAATTGTAAACGAGACAGCAAAAACGCATCCACAGATAGTCTCCTTAATTAACGGAATTTTTTCCCGGAAGAATTTTGTCTTTCAGTTCTAACATACGGCCAACACCCGAGCCGAGTTTCATCAAGGTGTTAAGTTTATCGGGGCCTAGGTTTTGAAGCTCTTGTGACCATGCCGTTACCGACTCTAATAAGTCATGAATTTCATTCAGCTTATCTTGTGCGTTGGCTTCAGTTTTGTTGGCGGGCGTATCGAGTAATAAATCTCGCAATAAACTCATGGTAGGGTCTATTTCGCGTTTGCGGCGCTCTTCGAATACGCGGTTTGCTAGGGTCCAAATGTCACCGCCTGCAATAAAGAACTCTTTTCGTTCGCCAGGGACAAGGTGCTGTTTTACCAAGCGCCACGACTGAAGCTCCTTTAATCCCATGCTGGTGTTGCCGCGAGATATATTTAGCGCGTCGGCGATTTCTTGCGCTGAGATGGGTTCATCAGCAAGTACAATCAGCGCCAAAATTTGGCCCACAGTACGGTTAAAGCCCCAACGACTGCCCATTTCGCCGAAATGCATAACCGCGGAAGTAATAAGTGGTGTCATTTTCATGTCTATACCTGCTGAACTTTCAGAAATTACTGAAAGTTTATGCCGAAGTTTGATTGAGATCAACAAGTATCAGATGAAAATTATGTTAGGAGGAACTCGAAAACGACATAAATGGGCATGGTGAATCTTATGTTCGTTGATAAGTTGTCTCGTGACGTTTCGATTTATTGTTAAGTTTAAAAGATAGGTGCTATAAACAATATAGAATTAAACAGGAAACGCGATGTTGAGGTTTATTACTTTTAACACGCTAAAAATTAGGGATAAATTGTGAAAATATTTTCTGCGCTATTATGCGTGTTATTGATCGTGTCCAGCAGCTTCTCTTTTGCCAATGGTAACAGCAAAGAAGTTAAAGCCGCCAAAATAATAAAAAATGCTAATAAAGTGGAAGAGACCTTTACCTCGCGCGGAGGCATGGAAGGTTGGACAAGAGTTTCATTTATAATAGACAAAGACGGCACAACGAAAGATATCGTTGTTTTTGATTATTCAGGCAAAGACAGATATGTCAAAAAAGTCACTAAATACATAAGAAACCTTCAATATTCTCCTGCGCTCGTTAACAATAAGCCAGTAGCAAGTGCTCAAACTCTGTTTGTTAAACACACATACTCAGAGGCTGGCCATAGCGAAGGTAGCGTGACGCCTGCCTTTGCAAAAGAATACCAAGCTACCATAGATGCGCTTTCTAGCCCTACCGCAGATATGCTTAACATAAAAAAATCCATAGACAATTTGGTAGAAGACCATACTAAAAATTTAAACGAACATGCTTTGGCTGCGTGGTTAAAGTCTATCTATTATTATAAAAATGAAAATTTTTTAGAATATATGCGCCAATCCCAAATTACAGTAGATTTATACGAACACTTGCCTATAGCAATATTGGCTAAGTCGACGGTGAATCTTTTTCAGTCACAGCTTTATTTCGGCAATTTTAATGGTGCCGCCGAAACCCTTTCGCGAATGGGAAGTGTTAATGGCCTTAATTTATCTGAAGAAACCTATCAACAATTTGCAGATGCACTGAAGGCTGCTAAAGCGACTGGGTCAGCAAACGTCACTAAAGGTCAGCTGAGTCATTTAGGCGCGTGGTCTCAAACGTATGATCCCTCAACATTTAAAGTTGAAGTTTCTCAAGGGAATGTTGATTCAGTGGAGCTTAGATGCAACGATTATCAACAAAAATATATAGAAGGTTGGGAGAACAAAATAGAGTTTCCGGCGCAAACTTCCGATTGTATTTTGTTAATCAGAGGGGATGCTGGCTCAACATTTGATATTCTTGAAATCACTAGTTGAAAATTAAGAAAGCGAGAGCGGTTTCGCAAAATGATTGACTATAAGGGCGCTCTTCTACAGTGCTAGCAAAAGGCACTGCTAAAATCTGCTCCTAAAAAGCGCAATAAAAAGCGCAATAAAAAGCGCAATAAAAAGCGCAATAAAAAGCGCAGTTAAATAACTACCAGCGTCTAATCATGGTTTTATAAACATCAGGGTCGAGCAAACTTTCTCGCTCGGCCTTAACGCCATCAAGCATAGCCATCGCTTCAGCTTTCGTTTCAACGATAACACCATCAATAACGTAAATACTGCTATCACCAGGTAACGATTTATCGAGTGGGTAGGCGGTAAGTGTATCTGTGGGTACAAGGCTCACACTAGTTTCACCAATATAGTCGGCGATACCGTCGTTGTTAATGTCTTTGGATAGCCAAGGTAGCCCCAGAATTTTATTGTAACTGCCATCTTGTTGCATGACCTGAATGGTTTGTTCAAACGCTTCAATAGTGGCCTTAGCGTTAGGCGTACTTGTGCCAAGTGCCAAGGAAAAACCAGCGTTCATCAACGATGCTGAAGATACGTGTAAAAGCTCTTCACCGTCTTTATCAAGAAGTAAATTAAACTCTTCAATCAACAAGTGGGTAGTAATTAAATACGGCGCTCTGTCATCGGCTAGCTGCTTAAAAGCGTCGTACGTGCTGGGATTACGTGACCACTTGATTTCTTTTAGCATGCGGAACTTTGGCGTATTAGCAAAGCGGTTTTCTATCGCTACGCGGCTGTCTTTTAAATGCGGTATCAGCTTAATCTCTTCAACATCGTATTTTTTACCCGTGGCATATAAATAGATGGGAAGGTAGGGGGCTGAAAGGGTAACCGTGTCTTTTCTTTCACCTAAATCTATATAGGCGAACTCGCCATCCACCTTACCAGAACGTACTGCGCTACCTAAGAAAGCATCGCGCATAACCTGAAGCTCCAGGTCGGTTTGCATTCGCGAGAACGCCGCTTCAACGATAGACGTGAGTCTTGAAGGTTCGCCCTCATCGCTTACGTAAGTTTCAAATGGCGCTGCGGCAAGTGTGACACTGTTTGCCTTTAACGGCGCCACCACGGTGATAAAACTTAATAAAGCGATGACTCTCACCAACACGGGCGACATCTCCAAAACAACATTATTATTATCTATAGGCGCTATTACCTATCAACAGTATAACCGTTACTGGCCAAAACTGCCTGCAGCGCCTGGGAATACAACTGGGCTTTCAATGCCATCGTTGTTCACACTGGCAACCCCGAAAAAGTAGTTGTCAATTACTACGTTTTCTAACGTGGCTTCGTTCACCTTACCAACAAACTTACTAAATTCCCATTGCGGTGCATCGGTATGACGCCAGTAAACTTTATAGCCCGACAGTTGAGGGTTTTGCGCTGTATCTGCTATATCCCACATTAATGTGGTAGAAGGCTGAACGGCGCCTTTAATTTTTACGTTAGCTGGCGGGTTGGGCGCCCAAGCCATAGCCGCTAGCGATACTGCGTTTAAACCCGTTAGCTTGGCTGCGTAATCAAAATTCACACCGTCTAAGGTATCGCCATACTTGATACCATCTTCTTCTCGAAGATCCTGATGCTGGCGAGTGTAGTTTTCATTGGTTTCCATAATACGAATACCGGGGAAACCTAAATCGTTGAAGGGGCGATGGTGCCCGCCACGACCAAAGCGATCTAATCGATAAATGACCATGGTATCTAGATTCTCAATGTATTGGTCGGCAATGTTATCAATGTATCTTGCTAAGTTTCTGCTTGGTGAATCGACTTCTCCACCTGTGAAGCGGCGGGTGCGAGCTTCATCTGTGGTTTCGGTTACGCGAGTGCCTTCAGCAAATATGCGCGCCGTGGTGTTGTTGATAACCCCATTAACGCCCTCTATATTGCCAATCATGTCGTTGTTCAATACTGCTTTTAACCGCCAGCCATCTTTTTGAACTTGGTTTGCCATAATACGCCCACCAAACAGGCCTTGTTCTTCCCCTGCTAGTGCGGCGTACACAATGCTACCGTTAAATTTATATTTCGATAGTATGCGTGCGGCTTCCAGTGTTCCAGCTACGCCCGATGCATTATCGTTTGCGCCAGGTGAGTCTGATGTGAAATCCATCACATCAGATACGCGAGAATCTATATCACCAGACATCATCACGTAACGTTCTGGATCGGTACTGCCGCGTTGAATAGCAATAACGCTTACTACCTCGACAGGGTCGGGTATACGTTTTTCACCGCTAATGGTTTCAGACTGAAAATACACGTCTAAGCAACCACCACATTCGGCTGATATCTTTTCAAACTCAGACTTAATCCAGCGCCTTGCGGCCCCTATGCCTCGGGTATCTGATTCGGTTTCCGATAAGGTATGTCGGGTTCCAAAATTCACAAGGGTGGTGATATCGCTTTCAATGCGCTTGGGGGAAATGTCTTCGGCTATTTTGTACAAGGCTTGTTGTTGTTCATTTTGCGCTTGCGCTGTAAAGGTCAAGGAAAGTGGTAATACTGCTAACGCTGAAATTTTTACGAATGTAGGAATGCTTTTTATCATTGTTTTCTCCATCTCTTTTTTTATAACCATACTGGATACGAAAGAAAGCAACAAATGGGGTTAACGTGTGGAGAAGTTAATGGTCGAATTAAAAGGTGTATTAAGAATAGCCTCTTCAAAAAGAGGCTATTGACAAAGGTGAAAGCAAGTTGCTAACTATCTTGCTATATAAAGGGCACCAAATGAAGAATTACTCCAATCAGATAAAGATTCAAGATAATCAGTTGTATTTAGTACGTCTTCCGCTCGCAGATACAAGAACCCTGACTCTATTTCCTGTGTTATGTCTAAATCTAGTTCGAAAGGTAAAACAACATCATCAAAATTCAGCGTATCAAGAATGCTCATTGAACCTTGAGCGGGAGTGGTCAAGCTGAAAGAAAATTCACCATCTGAACTGAAATACAGGTAAACATTGTCGGCACCGGTATTGGAGAAATCATAATCGTCGCCTGAAAGCATATCTTGAGCGGCTTCAAGGAATGGGGTTGGTTCCATCACGGTAAAATCGACGACGCCTGCATAATCTGAATCGACCGAAACACCAGACACCATGTCCATCCAAACGAAACCTTCTATGTCATCAAAAAGTATCTCATCATAGGTTGTTTCTTGAAATGTAAGATAGGTTTCCAAGTTTTCGCTTTCGCTGTAAATAGGTAAACTTTGCGGTAAAAAGGCGAGTGAGTCAGCGCCTGTGTAAAAACCAAAAGAGTGTAAATCTTCAATCTGGCTAGAACTTGATACGCGGTAATTGCTTTCAGTAAATACAGGGGTATTGGTGACTAAATAAGGAACGTTCGTATTAAGGTGTGCATCTGATAGTGAAATATTATTCGTGCTATCAACGTCATAATCAGATATCTCGGTGCTGTACACCTCTATTTCTTGGTACGGCTGGCCGTTAATGGGAGTTGAAATAACGACTGCTAAACTAGGCCATTCGCCATCAACCGCTCTACACACTTCCGCTTCAGCCACGTCGTCAATGCTAGATAAATACGTTTGCTCATTAGTATTGGCCGCAGATGCACGCACGGTAACACCGCCTGATGAAGTAAATTCACTGATATCAAAAGTGACACTCTCGCATTCACATTGAGTCACATTATCATCGGCACCGGGAAAGGAAGTCATATCAAAAATTTTATCGGCGGTAACCGACACGTAGGTTTTTACTTCAGGAAAGCGGCCACTGTCGCCGATTGAGAAAGTAATTGAGCTGAAAGTGGCTACATCACCATAGTCTATCGTAATATCGCCATTTTCATCGGCTTCATAGACTTCTACAGCGTCGCCTGATGCATCATGCCGTACGATAACCGCTTCAGGTTGGGGAGTAATAGTGCCGCACTTCGATGTGTAAGAGGCGTTAACAATATATTCAAATGAAGAGTTTCCGCCACCAGATGGAGGCGTTTGTGTATCTGGGGTACCATCGCTACCACCGCAGCCAATCAAGCCCATGGCGACTGAAGCAACAAGAAGATTTTTGGTGTTATACATGATTTACTCCTACATACGTCAAGAAAAGGCGCAAGCAAAAGCAAAAACAAACAATTAAGGTGGCAATGCTTCTTGCTAGGCCAAAAAGGGCTATCCCGCCCTTTGGATACCGATTATAACAAAGCAACTCGTTGAGCAGTCAGTGGGAAGGTGCTCAACGCTTTGTTAATCAATTTTCATACTATCTCTGTATGTACAAAGTCACCATTTTAAAATGTAACAATATGTACGTATGTTTAAATAAACGCGAAGGCATCGCCAAATAGGTTTTCTACTTTTAAGCCGCGAACGGTAAAGTCTTCACGTACAGTTTTAGCCATTTCAAAACGCCCTGCTACATACACTTGCATGTGTTCGAAGTCTGTATGGTCGGCTAATACTGCATGGTGAACCCATCCTGTTCTACCTTTCCAGTCGTCTTCGGCAAATTCCACTACAGGTACAAAGGTAAAGTTATCGTGCTTGGCAGCGAGTGCATTTAGCGCTTCTGATAGATATAAATCACCGGTATGACGGCCTCCCCAATAAAGGGTAATAGGTGTTTTATCACCGCTGTTCAGGTGCTGCTGTAATATAGAGTAGGTGTAGGAAAAGCCTGTGCCGCCAGCGATTAGTACCATCGGCAAGCCATTTGATTGTAAAAAGGCTTCACCGTTATTTACGCTAAGACTAATTTCGCCTTCTTCTTTCATACGACTTAATACTTCGCCGGCGAAAGTATTGCCAGGCTCTGCGCCAATGTGAAGTTCAATGCGTGAATTATCATAGGCTGCATTGGCAATAGAGAAGGGGCGCTTGTCTTTTTCGCCCATATCAATAAGTGCGTACTGGCCTGCTTGAAAGGCAACTGGCGCGGGAGGTGTTAATTCAATTTTGTATACTACGTCGGTTAACGGCGTGATGCTGGCAACCTTACATTTAATTTCTGACATGTAATCTCTTCTTACGTTTGCTGTTAGCGTTTCGCCGTTGGTAAGTCCATGATACCAAGTTCATCCCAGATATCATCCACCCGTTTTTTCACGTCTTCGTCCATCACAATGGGTTCGCCCCATTCACGGTCGGTTTCGCCGGGCATTTTATTGGTGGCGTCCATCCCCATCTTCGACCCAAGGCCAGACACTGGCGAAGCAAAATCTAAATAGTCGATGGGAGTATTTTCAATCATAACCGTATCGCGTGCCGGATCCATACGCGTGGTAATGGCCCAAATCACATCGTTCCAGTCGCGGGCGTTTACGTCGTCATCGCACACTATCACAAACTTTGTGTACATAAACTGTCGTAAAAACGACCAAACCCCCATCATTACGCGCTTAGCATGACCCGGATATTGTTTTTTCATGGTAACCACAGCCATGCGGTAAGAACACCCTTCTGGCGGTAGATAAAAGTCTACAATTTCTGGAAACTGTTTTTGCAAAATAGGCACGAATACTTCGTTTAATGCTACGCCTAAAATAGCTGGCTCATCAGGCGGGCGACCGGTATACGTTGAATGGTAAATAGGATCTTTACGATGGGTAATATGGGTTACCGTAAACACAGGGAAGTCATCAACTTCGTTGTAGTAACCAGTATGATCGCCGTAAGGCCCTTCGGGCGCGACTTCGTCTTGTGCAATATAACCTTCCAGAACAATTTCAGCGCTTGCAGGCACTTGCAGGTCGTTACTTATCGATTTAACCACTTCAGTTTTATCGCCTCGCAACAACCCTGCAAAGGCATATTCGGAAAGGGTGTCAGGCACAGGAGTAACGGCACCTAAAATAGTGGCCGGATCGGCCCCTAGTGCCACGCTTACCGGATAGGGTTTTCCTGGGTGAGTTTGGCACCATTCACGAAAATCGAGCGCACCACCACGGTGAGATAACCAACGCATAATAAGCTTGTTCTTACCGATAACCTGCTGGCGATAGATACCTAGGTTCTGGCGGTTTTTATGCGGGCCTTTAGTCACACTTAACCCCCACGTAATAAGCGGCGCGGCATCACCGGGCCAGCAACGCTGGATAGGCAGTTTACCTAAATCGACATCATCACCGGTTAGTACGACTTCTTGGCAAGGTGCTTTTTTTACGACCTTGGCTGGCATATTCAGTACCTGTTTAAAAACAGGCAGTTTTTGCCATAAATCCTTTAGCCCTTTAGGTGGTTCGGG
Organism: Alteromonas sp. KS69; assembly: GCF_003989595.1. Classification (NCBI taxonomy): domain Bacteria; kingdom Pseudomonadati; phylum Pseudomonadota; class Gammaproteobacteria; order Alteromonadales; family Alteromonadaceae; genus Alteromonas; species Alteromonas sp. KS69. The sequence goes on from NZ_PYHU01000004.1 coordinate 101,174, forward strand.
TTCTTTTAAATAGGCCAGCAATTCGCCCACTTCTCGAAGTGCCGCAACCGACTCTTGCCCCATTCCCATTGCCACACGTTCTGGTGTGCCAAATAAGTTGGCCAATACAGGCATGCTATGGTTTTTAGGGTTTTCAAATAATAGCGCAGGGCCACCAGCACGTAGTGTACGGTCGGCTATTTCGGTCATTTCTAAATCGGTATCGATTGGCTGGCTAATGCGAACCAATTCACCTTTGGCTTCCAACTGGTGAATAAAGTCACGTAAATCTTTGTACTTCATTTGAACAGGGGGTATCCGCAGACTAAAGTTAGGAACAAGAATATACTATTTCGACACAAAGTCCGATCAGTTCAGTGGGCTAAAAGGGTGGCTTATCAAGTTTTAGCGGCGTATGTTGATAAAATAATCTGGACACCCTACGTAAATGGTAGTCTGATAGCGTTAGTGCGGTTGAACTTCAAGTAGTTGAACTGTCTATATAAAAGAGTGAATAACAATAATACCCTTTTTTGCCTAAGGTGAGTGTATGACAATATTTGACCAGGACATGCTCGACGAACTTAACTTATTAGTTAAGTTTCCTACAGACAGTTTATTACAAGGCCTAAAGATACATCACGATGCCAGCCAATCAATGGTGAATGCCGCATCAAGACTTTATACAAAGGGTCTGATTACTCAGCCCGATGGCGGTTATCTTACCGATTTAGGAATAGATTTGGCCGATCATTCTCGTCATCTACAATCAGCGCTGTGTAATCGCAAAAGTAGCCACTAAAGAATACACGCTTGTAGCGGGGCTGCTGTTTAGCCTGCCCCGTTAAACAAACCCCGTTAAACTATCATTAAGTATTCGCTTTAATGGCCGATAATTAAACATAGCCATTAAGGTCTAGATGTAAATATCGTCATATTCATACCGTTATTTGTTTCTCGGCCTTTATACCTAACCGCTTAAGAAGCATGGTTTGAAGACATTAACCCCAGACTTTAACTTAAGACATTAACTCAAATCACCAACGTCTAAATAAAGAAGCCATTGATATGAAACTGTATTCACTGCCCACAATTTGTTTATTGCTTTCTACACTTTTCAGCGCCTTGGCGTTGGCTGAAGGGGAAACTATTGATGAAATTCGTGCGGTGCAGTTATACGATCAAAATGCGCTTATCGATATGATTAATGCCAATACTCACTTAGATAAAGTAGTCGCCGATAGATGTCAGCTAGTGCAAGATATAGAAGCCCGTGCGGATATACTTAAAGTGCCTGCTTATCAGTTTTTATGGGGGGACATGTTAGCGTGGGGGGTATGCGTTGATGCTGAACCTGCCAGGGGCATGACCCATATTGAAGATGCGGCGAACCAAGGTTTCCCTGCTGCGTTAGAACAGTTAGGTCGTTACTATGCGAACGGTACTTTAGTACAACAAAATAAAGAAAGAGCGGTAGTGTATTTGCGAGAAGCCGCAGCGCTAAAAAGTTTAAAGGCGCAATTGCAGTTAGTTGAGCTATTTCTTGACGGTTACGGCAGCCCTTACGACTATCAAGATGCCTATCATTGGTTACATAACTCAGTCACTAACGACAAAGCGCAGCATCAAAAAATAGCCAGTTACTTAAGCAAGCTTGAACAGCTAATGCATCCTAAAGCAGTACGCGCAGCAAAACGCCCACTAGACAGCTAATCTACTTAAGCTAGCAATCACTAGTAGCACGTTCGCTCGCCATTAAGCACGTTCGCTAAAAAGTATATGGCGCGCTCGAAAACTTCCCCCACTGCAACAATGCTTGAGCAAATTCACTTCGCCCGCAATTCACTTAAACCGCAATTCACTTAAAAAGTAATATAGTGCGACTTTAATAAATTAAGATCGCAAGAAAAAACGCCCAGCAGGCTAACAAGCGCTTCTTACCCCAAGCCATCACAGTCATGTGTAGTTATATACGTGTATGATAATTATTGGGTTTTGAAACATGTTGTCATAAAACTGCCTCTTACCTGTCACCTTCGCTTCATCATTTCGTCTTATAACAAGATTAGATTCATCTGCTTTGCAGAGCTCTGACCACTACTGCAATAAACCATGAAAAAACACACACAATTAAGCGCAGAACACACTAACGAGATATTCATTAAGGGACACACATGTTTTCAAAAACGCTATTAGCCAGCGCTATTTTTAGTGCATTGGCCGCCCCAACATTTGCCAATACAGATTCACCAGCAGATGAGAAAGACTACATTGAAGAAATTACCGTTACTGCTCAAATGCGTGAGCAATCAATAATGGATGTTCCGGTAACCATGGATGTTATTTCAGGCGACTTTTTAGAGCGCACAAACATTATGGAACTTGATGAACTTTCTCGCGTTTTGCCAAACGTTCAAATTCAAGAACAAGCGGTAAGCCTACCTTCATTTAATATTCGTGGCGTTACAGACGACGGCTCTTCCGTTTCGGCTACCCCACGTATCTCGGTATATCAAGATGGCTTCGATATCAGTAAGAAAACGGTATCAAGTGTGGCGCTTTACGATATTGCTCGTGTTGAAGTATTAAAGGGCCCGCAGCCCACACTATTTGGTGTTGCCGCGGCTAACGGTGCTATCAGTATTCACTCTCACTTGCCTACCAATAAAAAGGAAGCAACAGTTCAGCTAGGTTACGACACTGAGTCGGGCAAAGAAGCCGAGTTCATGGTCAATACACCTATTAATGACAATCATAGCGTGCGTATTGCCGGCTTATATCGTCAGATGGACGGTATTGTAGAAAACAATGCCTGCTCTGAAGACAGCTACTATGGCAACGCCGACATGATTGATCATTTAGGTAATACCGTGCCCTGTAACAGTGAAGATCTGCAAGGTATTTCAGTACAAGCCCTACGTGGTACATGGAAAGCCAGCTACGATAACTTTGAAATAATAGCCCGTGCTTCAATGGAGTATAACGACCAACCAGGTATTGCATTTAAATCAGGCTCGATTGCGCCTAATGGCGGCGATACCAGCCCGTTTACAGCGGCTGAATTTAGTATGGGCAGTGAGCTTGGTATTGAGCGTACACTGCAGGCCTACGATATTTCATTAGATTACGATATTAGCAACACCTTAATGTTTCATGGCGATGCGTATTATAAAGATGTAGAAGTGAGTGAAGGGTTTGATGCCGATGGTTCAGCCCTAAAAATTCAAGATGCCTACTTCGATAACGATGCAACACTAAGCGGTGGTTCTATGCGCTTGGTTTATGATTCGGGCGAAAAGCTGGTGGCTTTTGTGGGCGCCTCAGTAAGCCAAGATGATTCGATACTACCTTACTATGTGATGGTAGACCCGTTTGTACGCGGCACGTTCGATGCGGTAAAAGGCCAATTAGAAGCGTCTTCGAATATTCCGCTAAATCAAAACATTGCTACCGATGCCTCGCTTGAAGAAATTGAAGCTTTGCGCGCTATGTTAGTGTCTTCATTGTTTAATGCCGATGGCACGCCAATTTCAAGTGCAGACTTCCCCTCTACTATAATTCAAGGCCCGTACATCTTTGAAGCTGAGTTAGACATTACTTCTTATGTGGCAGAAGTTTCTTACTTTGTGACTGATAAAGTGAATGTGACCGCCGGCGTGCGCTACATTGATGAAACTCGCTATACCAAAAATACCTATACATTAGATTCAGGCACGTTTGAATTTGAGGGGGAAGGCGACTTTGACGATACGCTACCTCGTTTTGCTGTAAGTTATGACATGAACGATAACTGGAATCTCTATGCGAACTACGCCCGAGGCCGTCGCTCACCTGTAGTTAATGCCGACTTCTCTGGTGTATCGACGACTAAAGCTGAAATTGTTGATAGCTACGATTTAGGCGTTAAATATCAAAGTAACAATTTCACCTTCTCCGGTGCGGTTTTTACCTATGAATATAGCGATTATCAGCAGTCTTATACTGATCCTGAAACTTTACAATCCATTACCGTAACCGTGGGTGATTCAACCATGTCCGGTATTGAAGGCATGGGAACCTACCATTACAGCGATACCTTATCGATTACCGGTAGCATTGGTTTCTTAGACGCAGAATTTGCTGATGAAACGGCCGATGGTAGCCCATTTCAATATGCTGGCAATAAATTCCGCTTAGCGCCAGAAGTGAGCGGTGCGATAAACATCAATAAGGAATTTGAAGTTCAGAATTGGTTAGTAAATGTGAATTGGTTAACTAGCTTCCAGTCTGAAGTATTCTTTGAAAGCAGTAATTACCCGGGTTTATCGCAAGATACTCATTCTTTAACAGATATTTCAGTACAGTTCTCACAAGAAGCCAGCAGCTTTGCGTATGAAGTGTATTTAGAAAATGCCTTCGATAAAGAATATGTAATTGATGCTGGTAATACGGGTGGTGGTTTAGGTATTCCTACCTATGTTCGTGGTATGCCGCGCATTGCAGGCGTTCGCTTCTACTATAGCTACTAATATCGGTAGCTTTTAAATAATAAAAAATCCCGTTTCGCTTTTGGCGGTAACGGGATTTTTTTTGTCTTGGTGCTAGGTGGCAAGTAACGGGGCTAGCGCTTTACTCGTATCAATTCAGACTTTGCCCAGCCACTACTTACTTTTTTACTTAGCCTCTACTTGGCCACTAATCAGGCTTTCGTCAGCCCTCAATAACAAACTCATGACTATTTACTGTACTGGATGATGTGGATTTAATCGTATCTACATAACGCCACGTGGCAACCGCCTGTTTTTCAGTAAAAGATACCGTTAAATATCCCCGCTGATGCAAATTGCAATATGCTAAATCATCGATAAGCACAGGAAGATCCTCCGCCATAATTTTCGCAGTGTCAGCATCCATTTTTAAATAATGCTCCATACCCGGCGATGAAACACTGGATGTGGCAAGCTCCGTTGCCACCGCGGTGCCATCTTGCAAGGTTAAGGTGTTATGCCACGCATTGTGCGTGTCGCCCGCTAATGCGATCACTGGTTTATTTAATTGTTGCACTGCGGTTAGCAATTTTTCCCTTTCTACCGGATAGCCATCCCAGGCATCAAGGTTGTATGGCATGGCAGCGGCTAGCAGCTTTTCTTCTTGTGCTGAAATGGTTTCTCCGGCTAGCTTTCTGCGTTTGCTATTTGCAAGGGCGTGCACATGAGCAGGAATTTTTTCAAAAGGGACACCATTAAAGATAGAGGCAGGAAACATCATGCGGCCAATTAAAAGCTGCTGCCCTAATACTTGCCACTTCGCTTTGCTATCGTTCATGGCCGTGTTAAGCCATGTTCGTTGAGCATCCCCCAGTAAACCTCGTTCCGGCGCACTAATCGCTTTGGTGAAACCGGCTAAATCAAAAGCCTTGGAATTAGTAGCATCTGGGTCGCGAAAGTCGCTATAGGCTAATTGCTTATCTCGCGCTAGTACACGTGTATCTAGCATGTATAGGTCGACTAAATTGCCGAACGTAAACTGGCGATATATTTCTAATCTGCTTTCACCGAAGGTAGGTCGAATGGGTAGCCATTCATAATAAGCTTGCACCGCCGCGGCTCTACGGGCGTAAAAATCCCCTTCATCCTCTTGATGGTTTTCGGCGCCGTCTTTGTAGGTGTCGTTGGTGATTTCGTGATCGTCCCACACCACTATAAAAGGCTTAGCACGGTGTAAATCTAACAAGCCTTGGTCGGTACGATAGAGCGCATAGCGTTTACGGTAATCTTCAAGGGTATAAAGCTCGGTGTCGTTGTCTTCGGCAAACGTGCGGCCTAATTCTTTAGCATATTCGGTGGCATAGCCTTCGCCATCATATTCGTAAATGTAGTCGCCTAAATGCAATACAAAATCAATATTCTGTTGTGTTGCAGCATCAGCATAAGGCGTAAAAAAGCCCGCAGGGTAGTTAGAACATGAAAACACCCCGAACGTTACCTGGCTTACGCTTTCTTTCGGTAAGGTTAATGTTGTACCTACTTCGCTCATACTATTTGCGCTTTTAAAGCGATAGTAATAGCGGGTGGCAGGATTTAAACCGGAAACATCAACTTTAACGGTATAGTCTCGTGATTGCTGGGCCTGAGCAATATCACTGGCAACAAGCGTACTAAAATCTTTTGACTTAGATACTTCCCATAAAATATTGGCGTTTACTGCGTTTTTGTCGGGCAAAGCACGGGTCCAAAGAATAACGTTATTATGCAGAGGGTCGCCGCTGGCAACGCCATGAGTGAAGCTGGCACTATCTTGTGGCTTTTTAGTAGAAACACAGCCGGCTAAACCTGTTGCAATGGCAACACTGGCACCGGTAATAGAACTTAATTTAATAAAAGAACGTCTGTCCATAAGGCATGTCCGTAAGCGTTATTTTTTTAGTGATTGAGAACTAAAGATATATCGAAAGTGTATGACACTGGCATGGCAGTTTTATAACGTAATGTTTTGTGCAGATTGCTGTTATACTGTGCGTAAATCGAACGCTTTAAAATTGCTATGCGTAGAACATGGGCAACAGTGTTTGAAAAATGAATAAACTAACGAGGCGACAGAACAACTCTATGAGTGATGATCCGCATTATCAGCGCGAGAAAGAAAAGTACGAAAATCCGGTAGCAAGCCGGGAGTTTTTGATGAGTTTATTGAAAGAAGAAGACAGACCTATGTCTTTTCTTGAAATATGTACGGCAGTGAATGCCGAAGAAGAAGATGCTCGCATTGGCATTCAACGCCGCCTTCGCGCCATGGAGCGAGAAGGGCAAGTTCAGTTCACCCGTCAAAAGAAGTACATTCTTCAAGATCAAGATGAGTTGTTCCGCGGTAAAGTCATTGGCCACCGTGATGGCTTCGGCTTTTTACGCCCGGAAGATAAAAGCGGAGACCTGTTCATTAGTGCAGGCCAAATGAAACTGTTTTTGCATGACGATATTGTAGAAGCACGAGTAAGTGGCACTGACCGCCGCGGTCGTAAAGAAGCCTTTATTACGCAGGTGGTAGAGCCGCGTTCAGAGCCTATTGTTGGTCGCTACTTTGTAGAGCAAGGGTTTGGCATGGTTGTGCCAGATGACAGTCGTCTACAGTATGAAATTGTTATCCCTCCTGAACACGTACACGGCGCCCGTATGGGGCAAATAGTGGTGGTTGAGCTTACGCAGCGCCCACGTCGTAAAATGAGCCCAGTGGGTAAAATTGTTGAAGTACTAGGTGAACATATGGCGCCTGGTATGGAAATAGAGATGGCGCTTCGCACCTTTGATATTCCGCACCAATGGCCAAAAGGCGTTACCAAACAGGTTAAAAGCCTTACCGAGCAAGTGCCAGATGAAGCAAAAGAAGGGCGAATCGATTTACGTCAGCTTCCACTTGTTACCATAGACGGTGAAGACGCTCGCGATTTTGATGATGCCGTATATTGTGAACCGTTAGATGATGGTGGTTGGCAACTATGGGTAGCCATTGCCGATGTAAGTTACTACGTACGAAACGGCACAGCGTTAGACGATGAAGCCCAGCAGCGAGGCAACTCGGTGTATTTCCCTGAGCAAGTTATTCCTATGCTACCGGAAGTGCTGTCTAACGGCTTGTGTTCACTGAACCCAGAAGTTGATCGCTTGTGTATGGTGTGCGAGATGACGATTACCGCTCAAGGTAAGTTAGATACTTACCAATTCTATGAAGCCGTAATGAATTCTCACGCTCGTTTAACTTACACCAAGGTATGGCAAATACTGCAAGGCGACAAAGATCTTCATCAACGGTATGAAGCACAAGTGCCGCATTTGCGTCATCTTCACGATTTATATCGCTCGTTGAAAAAAGCGCGTCAGCACCGTGGTGCAATTGAGTTTGAAACCCAAGAAAGTAAGTTTGTATTTAACGCCCAGCGTAAAATTGAAAACATCGTGCCGCTTATCCGTAACGATGCCCACAAACTTATTGAAGAGTGCATGATTTTAGCTAACGTTAGTGCTGCACTAACACTGTCTGAAAATGAAGCGCCTACGCTATATCGTGTACACGATAAACCAGACGCCGATAGGCTCACAGCTTTCACCAGCTACTTAGCTGAAATAGGCGTGCCGCACAAAATTACCGATGAAGCCTTACCGGCAGATTTCACCGACGTGGTATTAAAAACCCGTGGTCGTCCTGACGAAGAGCTGATTCAAACCATGTTGCTTCGCTCAATGAAGCAGGCTATTTACGATGGCGATAACCTAGGTCACTTTGGCTTAGCCCTTGAAGCCTATGCGCACTTTACGTCGCCTATTCGTCGTTACCCAGACTTAGTGGTTCACCGCGCATTAAAAGGAGTTATTGCCAAGCAAAAAGGCAACAATACGGTTTCAGGTGCGAAGAATTACACGGTTGAAGAAATCGAACAGCTAGGCGAACAATGCTCGATGACCGAACGTCGTGCCGACGATGCAACCCGTGATGTTGCTGACTGGCTTAAATGTGAATTCATGCTTGACCATGTTGGCGATACCTTCGAAGGCGTAGTGAGCTCAGTGACAAACTTTGGCTTGTTTGTTCGCTTAACCGAATATCACATTGACGGCCTAGTGCACATTACCTCACTAGATGACGATTTCTATCACTACGACCAAGTTAAACAAATACTGGCGGGTGAGTCGGGTCATCGTCAATTTAGACTAGGCGATACTGTAGAAGTAAAAGTGGCTGCGGTTAACCTAGATGAAAGAAAGATTGATTTATTGCTGGATAAGTCTATGCTGCGCGGCCCCGGCGGCAAGAAGGTTAAAGTAGCCAGTGCGAAGAAGCCGCCTAGAAATGCTAAGCGAGGCCCTAAAAAGGGCGCGCCAAAAGGCAAAGGGGCACCATCGCGTTCGAAGAAAGGGGATAAGCGTTAATGGCACAGCAAGAATGGTTATATGGTTTACATGCAATGCAGTCGGTTTTAGAACAAGAACCAGAGCGTGTAATGGAAGTGATGGTATTAAAAGGCCGTAACGACGAGCGTTTGACTAATATTGTTAATCAAGCACGTCGATTTGGTATATCAGTACAGTTTTGTCAGCGTAAAGCACTAGACGACAAAGTTAACGGCGAACAGCACCAAGGCGTGGTCGCTAGAGCGAAACCCGCTCGTGTAATGGATGAAGCTGACTTAGATAGAATCTTAGACAAAGAAAGCAAGCCATTATTGCTTGTGCTTGACGGTATCACTGATCCGCATAATTTAGGCGCCTGTTTGCGTACCGCCGATGGCGCGGGTGTGCATGCAGTGGTAGTACCGAAAGATAAATCGGCCAGCCTTAACGGCACCGTGCGCAAAGTCGCGTGCGGAGCAGCGGAAGTTATCCCACTTATTCAAGTGACTAACTTGGCGCGTACGTTAAAGCACCTTCAAGATAAAGGTTTATGGATTGTGGGCACGGCGGGCGAAACCGACAAAACCCTCTACGATATAAAACTAGATGGCCCAACCGCACTAGTGATGGGCGCTGAAGGTAAAGGCATGCGCAGGCTTACCAAAGAGACCTGTGATGAATTAGTGAAGTTACCAATGGCAGGTAGTGTAAGTAGCTTAAATGTATCGGTTGCCACTGGTGTGTGCTTATACGAGATAGTGCGCCAACGTGGCTAACTAGCTTTTATTAAGTTGGTATATAACTATTAGCTACAAACTTATATTAGCTACAGACTGATTCGCAAAAGACAGAAGCCGTTAACGTATCCGTTAGCGGCTTTTTCGTTTCTGAAAAGCGTGAAATTAACAAGTGAATATTTAAGGTAATTTAAATTATAAATTAATATTTTCTTACAAATTGGCACTTTACATTCGAACCTCGCGCCATCTCTGCATTTACCAAAATTCCAACGCTACTTAAGCACAATTCAATCTACAACTTACGTATATATTTTCAACGTGAGGAACATTTCGTAATACTTAACTCATTGATTCTATGCTTAATAGTTAAATGGTGCGCATTTAATGTTTTACCCAATGCCACATCAAAAGGCAGGTGGGCCGTTTGCGAATTTGAGCATGGAGTGCTTTCGTAGGAAGTAGCGTTTGCCCTGAATGTCTATTAATAACAACGAAGTTTCAAAAGCGCTGTAAAGCGTTGAAACACGACAAGACAGATAACAGGAAATAAAAGTGAATATGAAACACACAAGTATATCAGCCATCGCCCTTGCAGTTTCTGTAGGGTTAGTAAGTCACGCTGCAACTGCAGCAATCACAAAAAACACGACAGCAACAAACACAACCAATGCACCAGTAAAAGTGGAAGAGCAAAAAGCATCGCTTCAATCTTTACTCGGTAAACGACTTGTTTTGAAAGGCGAGTCTGCACAAGAAGAACAGCGCTATATTATAAAATTCAAAGAAACATTAACGACAGATGTTATTAGCAATGCCAGTAGCAGCAAATCTGGCTCGGCTGAACTAGTTCAAGCCACAAAATCTATTGTGAAGCAACCTTTTGAAGTGCAATCAGCCCGCAGTGAAATACAGAAGGTGGGGGGAGAGGTTCGTAAAGAGCTTAGAAAGCATCGTATGATGGCGGCGTCTTTAAGCCGAAGTGCCCTCAATAAACTACGTAACAACGCAAATGTAGAAAGTATTGAAGTAGATGTAAAGCGCACACCTATGGCGCAAACCACGCCTTACGGTTACACCATGGTACAAGCTAATCAGCTTTCGCAAGCAGATACTACCGCTCGGCGTGTATGTGTTATCGACACGGGATACAACCTAGGGCATCCAGACTTACCTGGCACTAACAACGGAGTAACCGGTCAGGCGAATAATAGTGCCGTGGGGAATTGGTATAACGATGGCAATGGTCATGGTACGCATGTGGCGGGCACCATTGCCGCTTATGACAATAGCGAAGGGGTTGTTGGTGTTTACCCAGGCGTGAATTTGCATATCGTTAAGATATTCAATGACAGTGGTGATTGGACCTACGCCTCTGATCTTATTGATGCCATTTCACAGTGTCAAAGTGCCGGGGCTAACGTGGTTAACATGAGTTTAGGTGGCGGCAGCGCGTCTACAACCGAGCAAAACGCCATGCAAAGCTTTGCCGACGATGGCTTGTTGCTAGTAGCTGCGGCAGGTAATGCAGGTACGAGCGCGAAGTCATATCCTGCTTCGTACGATGCAGTCATGTCGGTTGCCGCTGTTGATTCAAATGAAAACAGAGCAAGCTACAGTCAGTACAATGACCAAGTTGAAATAGCCGCTCCGGGTAGTGCCGTTTATTCAACATACCCTACAGACACATATGCGTCTTTAAGTGGAACTTCAATGGCTACCCCTCACGTAGCAGGTGGCGCGGCCTTAGTATGGAGTTACTTCCCTCAGTGCTCAAACACGCAGATCCGAAATGCGTTAACATCAGCGGCTGAAGACAAGGGAGCAAATGGGCGAGACAACTTGTATGGTTTTGGCCTGATGCAACTTGAGGATGCCTACAGTTACCTGAATACCAATGGTTGCGGCGGCAGTGGCGGTTCAGATCCCGGTACTGACCCAACTGTTGAGCCGGTGTCAGGTCAACTTACCGGACTATCTGCATCACAAAGCAATTGGAATCGTTATACGTGGACTATTCCTGATGGTGTAACGACCATGACGGTACAAACGTCAGGTGGTAGTGGCGATGCCGATTTGTATATGAAATTTGGGTCACAGCCCGAAACCAGTGACTTTGATTGCCGTCCTTACGAGAATGGTAATAATGAAGTGTGTACGTTCCAAGCACCCGCTGCGGGTACCTGGCACATCGGAATTCGTGCTTACACAACTTACAGTGGCGTAACGTTATCGTATTCCTATGAATAGTTAACTTACAAATAAAATGCTCGCCCCTATTACCTTATAAACAGGTGATAGGGGCTTTTTTGTATAGAAAGACAAAATACTTTTGTAGTGAATTGTCAGCTTTGTAAAGGCTGCGTAAAGGTGTGAACTATAACAAGCTTTGTAGTGCCATACGGCAGTATAGTTCACGCCTTTCTGGGCAGTGTAACTCCCTTCAAAACAATCACGAATTTAGTAAGGACGTTCAGTATATGCAATTTCAATTTCCGGCTTGGTTACGAAACGTAGCTATCGGTCTGGTGGCAATTTCAGGGTTAGCTGCTTGTGGTGGCTCTGACAGCAGCTCCGATTACTCGTATGCTTATATACAATTCTATAATGCTTCGCCAAATGGTGCGAATGTAGAAATGCGAGAAGTCGATGGAGATAGCTTTGGCTCTGCGCAATATGGTGATACTACTGCGATGTACTCGATGGACAACGGTGAAATTGAACTTGAGTTCATTCGCACCGACTCAGATGACCAAGAAGTGCTTATCGATACTTACACGGTTAATCTTAAGAACGGTGACAAGCACCTTATCGTTATGAGTGGTGATTTTGATTCACCCATTATCAGCGAATACAGCTATACCCGTGAAACGCTAGAAGATCACTTCAGGTTATTCGCATTGTCTGTAACCATTGATGAAGGTTCTTACGACTTTTATTTAGCTGAGTCTGGCGACCCGTTTGAAGCGGCAAACTTCTTAGGTACGGTAACTGCATCAGAAATGATTGAGTTTGACTACTGGGATCCAGATGATGACAGCGACTACTTTGACGAAGATGAGTACACCATTTATTTAACCGAGCCAGGAAGTACTGAGGTTCTATTTGAATCACAGACACTAGACTTTGCTTACGAAACTGAATATCTGCTAACCATGCGTGATGTAAGTGGCGCAATTCAATCAGGTTTAGTTGTAGATACTATTTTGAATTCATCATCAGTGACGGCGCTAACCGATGTTGAAGCAGACTCACAGTACCGTATTTATAACTCGACAAATATAACCACTGCACTTGATGTGACTTTTGGCGGTAACACCGACGAAGAGGATGTTGCCTTTTCACTGGATGCAGGGGAATTATCTGAATTCACTGAAATTGGGTATGGCGATTACCGCGTAACAGTAACGGATACCTCTGGTGAAGCCGCAACGCTAAGCAATAAGCTTATCACTTTGAACCAAGGTGAAAGTAAAGCAATTCTAATCTACGAAAAAGCGGGCGCACTTGGCGCGGTAACATTCGTAGAAAGTGGACTGCCTCAAGCGTACGATAAAACAGTGAACTTCATTAACCTTGTCGAAGACTTTGATGATGTGGATTTCTATCTAGTTCGTAACGATGAAACTATCGATACCGCAGAATACGACCTACAAAATCTAGAGTTTGGCGAGACGGACAGTGAAGTATTACCGTCTGATTACTATGAAGTTATTGCCGTTTACGAAGATGATAACGAAGAACAAATTCTGCTAGATCGTACTGCCTTGTTCGGATTTAATGAAGAAGAGAACTATATTGTTACGGTAGAACCCGCAGATACCGCAACTGGCTATGAAATTAACATTTTGTATTAATCACTTATGTGAAAACTATACTAATTGCTAATGCCGGTATGCTTTAAATACCGAGAGTTTCAGTTACCTTTAGAAAAGACTATTACTTACCTGTAATAGTCTTTTTTGCCTTTAAGGCTTTTTAAAGGGGGGCTCAAATCCTCATGAGTGTAATTAAAGATCTTCACAAAATTACTACCGATGGCGGGCTATCCTTCAGTGAAAAAGTGGCTCGATTACTAGAAATTGGCACTGAGGTATTAGGCCTTGAAACTGGTATTGTTAGCTATGTGCATAACGGCACCTACACGGTGGTGCAGGCCATTTCACCGCTGAATGAAATTGTAAGCGGCGCTGAATTTCCATTATCTGATACTTATTGCGCTGACACCGTGAATGCAAATGGTATCGTGGCCTATAACGACATTGACGCAATGCCAGGCAATAGCCATCCGTGTTACGCCCTCTACACATTAAAAAGCTACTTAGCCACTCCTATACATGTAAATGCTGCCTTATATGGCACACTCAACTTCTCTTCCACTACGTCAAAGAGCGACAGTTTCACCGCTTTAGACTATGACTATTTACTGCTGCTTGCCGACTGGATAGGGGCAGAGGTGGCGCGTGAACAAGCGTTGAGCGAAATCATTTCTCAGAAAAATGCCTTAGAAGAACAAAACGCGCTTTTAAACCAGATTACTGAATTGGCGGGTGTTGGCACGTGGGAGCTTGATGTAGAAACAGGTGCACTCAAGTGGTCTGCGTCTTTGAAGCGCATGTTACAAATGAACGAAAAGCAAGACATCACCCCATCCCATGCACTTAACTTTATAGCGAATAAAAAAGTACGGAATGTTTACGAATCTAAAATGGAAGAAATTGCCATAAACGGCAATGATTGGGCTTACGAGTTCGAAGTTATTACCGATGGTGGTGAAAAACGGTGGTTGGAGAGTCGTGCACACCCCATTATGAAAAATGGAACCTGCCTTAAAATTATCGGTGCAACTCGAGATATAACTGAGCGATTTAACACCACCCAATCTTTGAAACAAAAAACCGCGATCGCAGAGCAAGCCCTTAAAGCGCGAAGTGAGTTTCTAGCAAACATGAGCCATGAAATACGAACCCCAATTCATGGTGTGCAAGGCATGCTCGAGACCCTTTGCAGTACATCGCTTAATGAAAAGCAAAAAGAGTATACCCATGTAGCTATGCGTAGCGCAGAATCCTTGCTCAATATTGTGAATGATATTTTAGATTTTTCAAAAATTGATTCAGGGCATATGACCTATGATGTTGAGCCTGTTAATTTAAAAGAGTTAATTGAGCAACAAATACCTATGTTTAGGCGTTTAGCCGATAAAAAAGGGATTGAATTTATCACCGAAACGGCGGCGGTTTCAGATACGTTATTTCTCGCTGATTCGTTAAGATTAAGTCAGATACTGATGAACCTTATGAACAACGCGGTGAAGTTCACTGATAAAGGTTCAATTAAAATTAGTACGCGATGTACCAAGTATGGTGCGGGGCGCTTTAGGGTTAAGCTAATTGTTACCGATACGGGGATTGGTATTAGTGATGAGCAGCAAAAAGTTATCTTTTCACCATTCCTTCAGGCCGAAGAGTCGACACAGCGACGCTTTGGCGGTACAGGTTTAGGCTTAGCCATTGTGAATAATATTGTTGAGCATTATGACGGCAACGTAGAAGTATCTAGCGCGATAGGGGAAGGGGCTCGATTCATCGTTACCATGACCCTCGATTGTGCAAATGCCGGTGTATTGAAAGAAAAAGCTATCGCAGCAAACAAGGTCACACCACTTTGCAAAAGAGTGCTGTCAGAATCGCGAGTGTTAGTGGTTGAAGATAACGAAATAAATCAGATAGTCATTAAAGAGCAATTAAAAGAAATTGGTGTGTCGGTAGAGCTCGCCAATAATGGTGCGTTAGGCCTCGCTAAGGTAACAAGTGCTATTGCGCGGAAAAAGCCATACGACCTTATCTTTATGGATTGCCACATGCCAGTGATGGACGGATTAGCTGCCACAAAAGAAATTAGAGCGCTAGGTGAAACCGTTCCTATCATTGCACTTACTGCCAACGCGCTGAGTGGCGAAAAGGAAAAGTGTTTACGAGCGGGAATGAATGACTTCATATCAAAACCTGTAGGCGTTTCGCGGTTAGGGGACTGTATTAACTTCCACTTGTCTTATAAACAGGAGAAGTTTAAAGATCCTGCTTGATAGCCAACTTTTGGCTATCTGCCCCGGCAATGCTGGGGCTTTTTTATGGATGTATTACGGGGGATATAAAATCACAAGACAAAATATAAAATCATGCGTATAATGTGCACCTGCTTCTGGCGCTATTCATGTCATGCGTCATGCGACCCCCTCGCATTTCAGAAACAATGTACTCAATTTCCCCATCGATTAAAAATAATCCAATTTAACGCTATCTCTAGCTCAAAATTTCTGTTATAGTTTCGCGCCCTTTTTATGGGGGTATGTATATAAATTCAACAATGTTTGTTGGGTTTAGCAGCAATAACGACTCGGCAGAGTCTCATAATAGAGCGGAGCACTAACATGATCCAAATGCAAACTAACCTGGACGTTGCAGACAACAGCGGCGCTCGCAGGGTTCAGTGTATTAAGGTTCTTGGTGGCTCGCATCGCCGTTATGCAGGTATCGGTGACATCATCAAAGTTACTGTGAAGGAAGCAATTCCTCGCGGTAAAGTTAAAAAAGGTGACGTACTGAATGCAGTGGTGGTGCGTACTAGAAAAGGCGTTCGTCGTGCAGATGGTTCATCCATTCGTTTTGACGGCAACGCAGCTGTTTTGCTTAACGCAAACAAGCAACCAATTGGTACGCGTATCTTTGGACCGGTAACCCGTGAGTTGAGAAGTGAAAACTTCATGAAAATCATCTCATTGGCCCCAGAGGTACTATAAGGAGTCACGATAATGGCTAATAAAATTCGTCGTGATGATGAAGTAGTCGTATTAGCGGGTAAAGACAAAGGCAAACAAGGCAAAGTCCTTAAAGTGCTTATTGCTGATAACCGTGTAATTATAGAAGGTGTTAATCTTATCAAGAAGCACACTAAGCCAAACCCACAATTGGGTGTAGCTGGTGGAATTGTTGAGAAAGAAGCTTCTATTCACGTTTCTAATGTTGCGATTGTTAACCCGGCAACGGGCAAAGCAGATCGCGTTGGTTTCCGTTTCGAAGATGAGAAGAAAGTTCGTTTCTTCAAATCTAACGGCGAACTTGTTTAATTATATTGGAGAGTACGATGGCGAAACTGCATGATTTCTATAAAGAAACAGTAGTAGCTGAACTTGCTAAGCAGTTCGGGTACAAAAGCGTCATGCAAGTCCCTCGGATTGAAAAAATCACTCTAAACATGGGTTTAGGTGAAGCAATTGCTGACAAGAAGGTGCTTGAAAATGCTCAAGCTGACATGGCGGCTATCGCCGGTCAGAAGCCGATTGTTACAGTTGCTAGAAGATCAGTAGCGGGCTTTAAAATCCGTGAAGGTTATCCGATTGGCTGTAAAGTAACCTTACGCGGCGAGCGTATGTGGGAATTCCTTGAGCGTTTGATTTCAATCGCTATCCCACGTGTTCGCGACTTCCGTGGTTTGAACCCTAAGTCATTCGACGGTCGTGGTAACTACAGCATGGGCGTGCGTGAGCAAATCATTTTCCCTGAAATCGATTTCGATAAAGTGGATAAAGTTCGTGGTATGGATATTACTATCACTACCAGTGCGGACTCAAATGAAGAAGCACGTGCTCTGCTGGACGCGTTCAACTTCCCATTTAAAAAGTAGGGTGTAGGGTTATGGCAAAAGAATCAATGAAGGCCCGTGAATTAAAGCGCGCTAAGCTAGTAGCTAAGTACGCAGAAAAACGTGCCGCACTTAAAGCGACTATCAGCGATGTTAACGTATCTGAAGAAGAGCGTTGGGACGCTGTTCTTAAGCTACAACAACTGCCACGTGACTCAAGTTCTTCACGTCAGCGTAATCGCTGCCGCGTAACTGGTCGTCCACATGGTTACCTTCGCAAATTCGGTCTTAGCCGTATCAAACTGCGTGAAGCAGCGATGCGCGGCGAAGTCCCTGGCCTTAAAAAAGCCAGCTGGTAAGGAGTAGCTGATAATGAGCATGCAAGATCCTATCGCGGATATGTTTACCCGCATCCGTAACGGCCAAATGGCAGAGAAAGTTTCTGTAGTTATGCCTTCTTCTAAACTTCGCGTAGCAATTTGTGAAGTATTAAAGTCTGAAGGTTATATTACTGACTTCGCTGCATCTGGTGACGTTAAGCCTGTTTTAGAAGTTACGCTTAAGTACTTCGAAGGCAAGCAAGTAATTGACACTATTGAGCGTGTAAGCCGCCCAGGTCTGCGAATCTATAAGAAAAAAGATGAGCTTCCTAAAGTAATGGGTGGATTGGGTGTCGCGATCGTGTCGACTTCTAAAGGTGTGATGACTGACCGTGCAGCGCGTAACGCTGGCATGGGCGGTGAGATCATCGGTTATGTAGCATAACGGAGGAGTTGAAATGTCACGAGTAGCAAAAGCCCCAGTAGACTTGGTTTCAGGTGTAGATATTTCTATCGCTGGCCAAGAAATTACCGCAAAAGGTAGTAAAGGCACTTTGACCCGCGTTTTTAACGACGCTGTAGAAGTTGTACAAGAAGAAAACCAACTGAAAGCACTTCCTCGTGAAGGTTTCGCTGACAGCTGGGCGCAAGCAGGTACTGCTCGCTCTCTTCTTAACGCAATGGTTCAAGGTGTTTCACAAGGTTTTGAGAAAAAGCTTCAGTTAAATGGTGTTGGTTACCGTGCGCAAGCACAAGGTAGCAAACTAAACCTGACGCTTGGTTTCTCTCACCCAGTAGTATACGAGATGCCTGAAGGCATTACCGTTGAAACGCCTACGCAAACTGAAATCGTCGTGAAAGGCGCCGATAAGCAGGTTGTAGGACAGGTTGCGGCGAACATTCGCGCTTACCGTCCACCAGAGCCTTACAAAGGCAAAGGTGTACGTTACGCTGACGAACATGTACGTCGTAAAGAAGCTAAGAAAAAGTAGGTGGGTGATACGATGGATAAGAAAACAGCTCGCATTCGTCGCGCTACACGCGCACGAGCAAAAATTCGTGAACTGGCCGCGCATCGCTTGGTAATTAACCGTACACCTCGCCACATCTATGCTCAGTTAATCGCTCCTAGCGGTTCTGAAGTATTAGCAGCGGCTTCTACTGTAGATAAAGAACTTGCAAAAGATCTTAAGTCAACAGGTAACGCTGAAGCAGCGGCGATAGTCGGTAAAGCAATTGCAGAACGCGCTAAAGAGAAAGGCATTGAAAAAGTGGCTTTCGATCGTAGTGGTTTTAAATACCACGGTCGCGTTAAGGCATTAGCTGATGCAGCTCGCGAAGCTGGCCTTCAGTTCTAGGAGTTTATAATGGCTAAACAAGAAGTTCAGAACGGTGAACTATTAGAGAAATTGATTGCTGTTAACCGCGTATCTAAAGTGGTTAAAGGTGGTCGTATCTTTAGTTTTACTGCATTGACAGTAGTGGGTGACGGTAATGGTCGCGTAGGTTTTGGTTACGGTAAAGCACGTGAAGTGCCTGCTGCAATCCAGAAAGCTATGGAAAAGGCACGTCGCAACATGGTTGACGTTGACCTTAACGGCCACACGTTACAGCACCCAATTAAAGGTCGTCACTCTGGCTCTAAAGTCTACATGCAACCAGCATCAGAAGGTACCGGTATCATCGCCGGCGGTGCAATGCGTGCAGTACTTGAAGTAGCTGGTGTACAGAACGTACTTTCAAAATGTTACGGTTCTACGAACCCAATCAACGTTGTTCGTGCAACAATCAACGCGCTGACAGAGATGAATTCTCCAGCGAAAGTTGCTGCGAAACGTGGATTGTCTGTATCAGAAATTTTGGGGTAATCAGACATGGCAACGATTAAAGTAAAGCAAACTAAAAGTGCGATTGGCCGTCTGCCAAAGCACAGAGCTACGCTTAAAGGTTTAGGCCTTCGTAAAATCAACCATGTTCGTGAACTGGAAGATACGCCAAGTGTACGCGGCATGATTCACCGTGTTAATTACATGGTCGAAATAGTCGAGGAGTAAGTTATGCGTTTAAATACTATTGCTCCTGCTCCAGGAGCTAAACATTCTGGTAAGCGTACTGGTCGTGGTATCGGTTCAGGTCTAGGTAAAACAGGTGGCGCAGGTCACAAAGGTCAAAAAAGCCGTTCAGGTGGCCGTGTTAAGCCAGGATTTGAAGGTGGTCAGATGCCACTTCAGCGTCGTCTTCCGAAATTCGGTTTCACATCACGTAAGAGCTTCGTTACTGACGAAGTAACTCTTGCAGAAATCGCAAAGGTTGATGGTGATACAGCATCTCTAGAAACTTTAAAAGCAGCTGGTCTTGTGAAAAAAGAGATCCAGTTCGTTAAAGTTATCAAGAGCGGTGAAGTATCACGCGCTGTTACAGTAAGCGGTTTAAAGGTTACTAAAGGCGCTAAAGAAGCGATTGAAGCTGCTGGCGGTAAAGTAGAGGAATAAGCTAGATGGCTAAACCAGGATTGGATTCAGGCGCGAAAAGCGGCTTGAGTGAGCTTAAAGCAAGATTGTTGTTCGTACTCGGTGCGATTGTTGTATTCAGATTAGGTTCTTACGTTCCTATTCCGGGCATCGATCCAGCTGTACTTGCTGACTTGTTCGAGCAACAGAAAGGTACCATTGTAGAAATGTTTAACATGTTCTCCGGTGGTGCGCTTGAGCGTGCATCCGTTCTGGCTTTGGGCATCATGCCATACATTACTGCATCAATTATAATGCAGTTGCTCTCGGTGGTTCATCCACCGATGATAGAGCTTAAAAAAGAAGGCGAAGCAGGTCGTCGTAAAATTAGTCAGTACACACGTTATCTAACGTTGGTATTGGCTATCTTCCAATCAATTGGAATATCGACGGGTCTGCCTAACCTAATTAATGGACTGGTATTGAACCCTGGCTTCGGATTCTACTTTACGGCAGTAGTGAGCTTGGTCACAGGAACGATGTTCCTAATGTGGTTAGGTGAGCAAATTACTGAACGAGGTATCGGTAACGGTATTTCTATATTGATATTTGCTGGTATTGTTGCCGGTCTACCAACAGCGATAGGTCAGACGGCAGAACAAGCAAGACAAGGCGACATTAACCTGTTGTTCTTGTTGTTGATGGCTGTGATTGTTATTGCGCTTACATACCTTGTGGTATTTGTAGAGCGCGGACAGCGCAGAATTGTGGTAAACTATGCAAAGCGTCAGCAAGGCCGTCAGGTTTTTGCCGCGCAAAGCACGCATTTACCACTGAAAGTCAACATGGCTGGTGTTATTCCACCCATCTTTGCTTCCAGCATCATTTTGTTTCCGGGTACTATCGCAGGATGGTTCGGACAGAATGAATCTACGGCGTGGTTGCAGGACGTAGCACTTATGCTATCTCCAGGTCAGCCCCTGTATGTGATGTTATACGCAACAGCGATAATCTTCTTCTGCTTCTTCTACACGGCGTTGGTTTTCAACCCGCGTGAAACAGCGGATAACTTGAAGAAGTCTGGTGCGTTTGTACCAGGTATCCGTCCTGGTGAACAAACATCACGTTATATCGATAAGGTAATGACTCGTCTGACTCTGGCAGGCGCGCTGTACATAACCTTTATTTGTTTGGTGCCTGAATTCATGCTAATTGCCTGGAATGTTCCGTTCTACTTCGGTGGTACGTCGCTTCTAATTATTGTGGTGGTTATCATGGACTTTATGGCACAGGTGCAGACACATTTGATGAGTAGTCAATATGAGTCTGTTCTGAAGAAAGCTAATCTTAAAGGCTACGGCCGTTAAGTTAGCCCCTTAATTTATAAGATAGGGGAGTGATGTAATGAAAGTTCGTGCATCAGTTAAAAAGATTTGCCGTAACTGTAAAGTTATCAAACGCAACGGTGTTGTGCGCGTAATTTGTACAGAGCCGAAGCATAAGCAAAGGCAAGGTTAATCTACGCGGTACTGAATACTCGCAAAGCCAATAAGCAGGGCCTGACTTATACTTATCAGGTTCTGCTGGTTTTGTTTAAAGTGTTCAGAACCTAAATATTTGCAATTTAGTTGACGGGTAAGTATCCTATCGGGCTTTTTAGGTCGTCAACAATAAATTAGAGGAGTGCTGTTAATGGCCCGTATCGCTGGCATTAACATTCCTGAGCACAAGCATGCTGTAATCGCTATCCAAGCGATCTATGGCGTTGGTCCTACACGTGCTAAAAGCATTTGTGTAGGTGCTGGTGTTGCAGAAGATACAAAGATCAAAGAGCTAGACGAAGCGACTATTGATAAGCTTCGTGACGAAGTGGCTAAATTTACCGTTGAAGGTGATTTACGCCGTGAAGTCTCTATGAGCATCAAACGTTTGATGGACCTGGGTTGCTTCCGTGGTATTCGCCACCGTCGTAGCTTGCCTCTACGTGGTCAGCGCACTAAAACAAATGCGCGTACCCGTAAAGGTCCTCGTAAGCCAATTAAGAAGTAAACGGGGAATAAGTTATGGCTAAAGCACCAGCTCGTAGTACGCGTAAGCGCGCTAAACGTCAGGTTGCAGACGGTATGGCTCATATCCATGCGTCTTTCAACAACACAATTGTGACTATTACAGACCGTCAAGGCAATGCATTAGCATGGGCGACATCTGGTGGTTCAGGTTTCCGTGGTTCACGTAAATCGACCCCATTTGCTGCACAGGTTGCTGCAGAGCGTGCAGGTGTTGCTGCACAAGAATACGGTCTTAAAAACCTAGAAGTGTTTGTAAAAGGTCCAGGTCCAGGCCGTGAGTCTGCGATCCGTGCTCTTAACGCTACTGGTTATAAGATCACAAATATTACCGATGTGACACCAATTCCTCACAACGGTTGTCGTCCACCGAAAAAACGTCGCGTTTAATCGACGGACAGTTGGAGAAAGATCATGGCAAGATATTTGGGTCCAAAACTCAAACTTAGCCGTCGCGAAGGAACTGATTTGTTCCTTAAGAGCGGCGTTCGCGCAATCGATTCTAAATGTAAAATCGATACAGCGCCTGGTCAGCATGGAGCCCGTCGTGGCCGTTTGTCTGACTACGGTGTTCAGCTGCGTGAAAAACAAAAAGTTCGTCGTATGTATGGCGTTCTTGAAAAGCAATTCCGTAACTACTATAAAGAAGCTGCACGTCTAAAAGGGAACACAGGTGAAAACTTGTTACAACTTTTAGAAAAGCGTCTTGATAACGTAGTTTATCGTATGGGATTTGCTAGCACACGTGCAGAAGCACGTCAGCTAGTTAGCCACAAGGCGATCATGGTAAATGGTCAAGTTGTGAACATTCCATCATTCAACGTTTCTGCCGAAGACGTGGTTTCTGTTCGTGAAAAAGCTAAGAAGCAAGCTCGTATCGTAGCTGCTTTGGAACTGGCTGACCAACGCGAGAAGCCAACTTGGATTGAAGTAGACAGCACTAAAATGGAAGGTACTTTTAAGCGCCTACCAGAAAGAACTGATTTGTCTGCGGAAATTAACGAACAGTTGATCGTTGAACTTTACTCTAAGTAAAGCTAACTAAAGAGGAAGCATTGTGGGTTCTGTGACTGAATTCCTTAAACCGAGATTAGTTGAGATCGAAAACGTTTCTCCTACTCGTGCCAAAGTAACTTTGGAACCACTAGAGCGCGGCTTTGGCCACACTCTAGGTAACGCCCTACGTCGTATCTTGTTGTCATCCATGCCAGGATGCGCAGTTACTGAAGTAGAAATTGATGGCGTTCTTCACGAGTACAGCACCAAAGAAGGTGTGCAAGAAGACGTAATTGAAATCTTGCTAAATCTTAAAGGTTTAGCGGTTCGCCTTGAAGGTAAAACTGAGGCAACCCTAACTCTAGTGAAATCTGGCGCTGGCCCTGTTGTTGCTGGTGACATTCAGCATGATGGCGACGTAGAAATTGTTAACCCTGACCACTTAGTTTGTACTTTAACTGGCGAAGCTGAAATCAGCATGCGTATTAAAGTAGAAATGGGTCGCGGTTATGTACCAGCTTCTACCCGTCGCTCCTCTGAAGAAGATGATCGTCCAATTGGTCGTTTGTTAGTTGATGCTTCATACAGCCCAGTAGAGCGTATAGCTTATAGTGTAGAGTCTGCCCGTGTTGAACAACGCACAGACCTAGACAAATTGATTATCGATATGGAAACGAACGGTACTTTAGATCCTGAAGAAGCGATCCGCCGTTCTGCGACTATCCTAGCTGAACAGCTTGATGCATTCGTAGATTTACGTGATGTGTCTGAGCCAGAAGCGAAAGAAGAGAAGCCGGAATTTGATCCGATTCTACTTCGCCCAGTTGATGACCTAGAGCTAACTGTACGTTCTGCTAACTGTTTAAAAGCAGAAGCTATCCAGTACATTGGTGACCTGGTTCAGCGTACTGAGGTTGAGCTACTTAAAACGCCAAACCTTGGTAAAAAATCGCTAACTGAAATCAAAGATGTTCTAGCATCACGTGGACTTTCTCTAGGTATGCGCCTAGAAAACTGGCCGCCTGAGAGCATCGCTGAAAAAGATTAATCAGGTTTTTAATAAACTGATTTGTAGAGAAGGATAAAACTATGCGCCATCGTAAGAGTGGTCGTCAGTTGAATCGCAACAGCAGCCATCGTCAAGCTATGTTCAAGAACATGGCCGGCTCTTTGGTCAAGCACGAAGTGATCAAAACGACGTTACCAAAAGCGAAAGAATTACGTCGCGTTATTGAGCCTCTTATCACTATGGCTAAGCAAGACAGCGTTGCAAACCGCCGTTTAGCTTTCGCCCGCACTGGTGATAAAGAAGTTGTTGGTAAACTATTCAACGAGCTTGGTCCTCGTTACGAAGCTCGCCCAGGCGGATACACTCGCATTCTTAAATGCGGACTCCGTGCTGGCGACAATGCCCCTATGGCATACGTTGAACTAGTAGACCGTCCAGTTGTTGAAGCTGAAGAAGAAGCAGTAGAAGCAACTGAAGAGTAATAAATACTCTTAATTCTGAGTTATCAGAATTATTAAAAAACCCGGCTTAGGCCGGGTTTTTTGTTTTTAGTACATTTCTTTTATTAAATAGAGACGAATAAGAGACGAGTAAGAGTTGAAAATGTTATTATGAAACAGCTCTTTTTAATATAAATAGGGCGAAAGGAAGCGATTAAGACAAAGAGATGAATCTGCAGCATGCTTAAAAATACTTCACTGAAAGAGTTTGGATATAATTTTCTGGGCCCTATTTTATCTGTTTATACCTCAAAATTAGTTGATAAACTGAAACCCATACCAGGTAAAACTAAAGTGTTTCACCTAGCTAGGGAAGGTTATGCATTAAAACAGGCGTTTAATATCGTTGATGAAAACAACACTTCTTCAGACTATCTCTACGTTTCTCGAACCTTTCTGTTTAGGATTACGTTGGATATAGAAAGTAGTTGGTCAATAAGTGTTAAGCATAGTTTCGATGGTTTGCTCGGAGAGTTTTTTAAATCTCGATATGCGTTCACATCAGAGCAAACTGAAGCGATATTATTAGGTTATGATAAAAGCTCAAAGATTAAACTGCCGCGAGACTATACGAAAGTCGTAGAAATCCTCAATGAAAAAAAGAGTGTTATCAGTGACATTGTTTCTACAACTCGTAGCATTTATCAAAACTATTTGTCATCAATAGGTTTCACTGACATAGAAATTACGCCGGTTGTTACCGATGTTGGCTATTCGGGTACGATTCAAAAGCTTCTTGCCTTGATAACCAAGCGTGAAATATACGGTGTCTATATGATCACTACTGCTTCCGGTGAAATAGATATCGATGGTTATACAGTTTCCATAGATCATGTATACAAGACAAATGTGAACATGGGGGGAGGGTATATGATGCTAGACCGCTCTATGTTTCTTGAGTCACTTCTAACGGCCCCAAATGGTCAATTTGTAGATATCCTCTTAGATAAAAATAGTAATAAATATCACTTTTGTTTTGGTAAAAGAACATATACACAAGAGAATTTTACAGATCTTGAGATGTTGCTATCAGGTGCACTAGAGTGCGTTTTTGATTGTCACGTCAATAACATTCAATATTCAATAGAAGAAGTTGAAACTATATTTAACGCCCATGTCACACAACGTAACCTTTTACCTCGTGCCTCATGGCCGTTGTTTGAATTAGATGATGCAATCTCTGGGCAAGGTAATTTGAATCCATTAGATTTCTTTGGGTTATAGAATGCGAAATAAACTAAGAAAAATTGTACGACGTGCTCAACAATCATTTGAAATGACAACTCGTCCAAAGGTTGCAAAGGCTTTTAAAAGAGCCGTCGCTGAGGGGTTATTCGATGTGGAGTGGTATCAAGAACACTATGGTACTTTTCCGCATCCGTTAGCAGCATTTAATGACTATAACGAAAAATCTAAATCTTCTAACATAAATCCGTCTGCACATTTCGATACCGAATTTTACTTACGCAGTAATGTAGATATTTACCTAGGTGGAGTTGAGCCTTTAACACACTATATGTACCACGGTAGATATGAACACAGAGCCTCTTCAGGTGTGATTAATCGGTGGTTACCATCTACCCAGTTGCTTGCTAAAGAAACGGGTAGCTGGAAGCAACAGAAAATAGCTATTGTTTTACACATTTTTTACCCTGACTTTGTTGAGAAGTTTGCAGCTTCTCTTAAGCGTTTCCCAACTGAAGTAGATGTGTTTGTTACAGCCGCTACTGAATCAATAAAAACTAGCTCTTTAAAAACGTTCAATGAGCTTCAAAATGTAAAAAAAGTGAAAGCAGTTTTATGTGAAAACCGTGGACGAAATTTTGGCCCTTTTCTAGTTAACTTCAGTAAAGAACTACTAGATTACGATTTAATGTGCCACTTGCATTCGAAAAAATCCTTGTACAGTGGACGAGAACAAACCCAATGGTTCGATTATCAGAATAATTACTTATTGAACGATAAGCATGTTGTGAAATCAGTTTTGCGCTTATTTGACGAACAAAAAGAGCTAGGAATCTATTACCCAACATCGTTTTGGATGATGCCAGCATGGGTAAACCATTGGACATGCAATAAAGGTTTTGCTGAAGGCTTTGTTAACAAATGGGGCATAGATATAAGTGATAATTTCTTAAATTACCCAGTTGGGGGAATGTTTTGGGCTAGACCTCAAGCCTTGGCGCCATTGTTGAACGAAAATTATACCTACAGTGATTTTCCAGAAGAGCTTCTTCCCAATGACGGTAGTTGGCTACATGCCCTAGAGCGAACATTAGGTTTGTTAGCTGAAAAGCAAGGCTACCAACAGTTTTTTTACTATCCACCTCAAGGCAAATTTACCACTGATAAATCATATATATCGTCAAGTTACTACAAGTCGCCTGAAGGATTGCAGTCGGATATACAAAATTTTGAGATCGTTTCGTTTGATATTTTTGACACGGTATTGAGAAGAGAATTTTCTGAACCCGATTACGCGAAATTTAAATTAGGTAAGGAGCTAGTAGTAGCAGGCTACTTTGTGTCTGAGTTGGATTTCATAACACAGAGAAATAACGCTGAGCTAGCGTGCAGAAAACAACGAAACTTCGAAGGTGATGTAAATATCTATGAAGCTTATGAAAAATTATCTGAGATATTAGACTTGGACAAAACGCTGACAGAAGATTGGGCTAATAGAGAATTTCATTTTGATTTATCAATGGCGTTACCAAAAGAAGAAATGGTCAAGATAGTCCAAGAGCTTTATGCAATGGGCAGAGAAATCTGGTTTGTTACCGACATCTACTACACCAAAGAGCAAATTGCCACCATGTTACGAAAGATAGGTATTGCGGTACCGTATAAATTATTCGTAAGTTCTGATTTACGAAAGAGAAAAGATGCAGGCACTATGTGGACCTTCATTAAGGGGTTAGTAGATGAATCTAAGAAAAGTTACATCCACGTTGGTGACAATGTTCGCTCTGATGCACAAATTTGCGGAGACTTTGGTCTGCAAAATGTACACATACTAAACCCCATGGATAAATGGGCAATCGCCGGATTTGAAACGCCCCTTCTTAACAATGAGAAGAGTATTCTCAAGTGGGGAAAACAAATTTCAAACTTTGGACGGTATCCGTTTTTCGGGGAATAGCACAAAAATATCTGGATATAGAATGATTAACGCAAGTTTTCTCAGTAAAGTTGGAAAGAGCAGTGGGCGCTCGGCCGATGATATACGCGTAAAACTAGTAGCTATAGCAAAAGACGAAGGCGCTTATTTTACTCAATGGGTACATCATCACTTATTTTTTGGCTTTGATGATATCGAAATATTTATCAATCGTACAACAGACAACTCTTCTGAAGTATTAGATGATATTTCGCGCTCATATCCAAGTGTGACTTGGGATAGCGCTGACTGGGTAGATATGTGCCCAGAAGAAGCAAAGAAGCAAATCCAGTTTGTTGTTTATAATAAAGTTTGGCATGAAGCTAAAAAAGACAATGAATTTACTCATATTATTTTTCTAGATATTGACGAATATTGGATCCCAAGACACTTTAATATATCGATAAAACAATTTTTGGCAGATTTTTCCGATGATGATGTCATATCGTTCGAGTGGTTGAATGACATGGGGACTTTGCCAAAACTATCACATGTACCCAGAACAATATCTGGGAATTTGTCTCCATTAGTCAAAACGATTTATCCGCTGCATGCACCTGTTAAGGAATTACGCCACCACGTGCCGCTTTTTTCAAAAAAAGTAGCTCATTTATTGGCTAATAAAGTAGATTTTCGACCAAGACCATCTCTTATTCAGGCCGTCTCTCCAGAGCTGCAAAGCTTGAAGGATGCCTTTATCTATCATCGAGCACACCGTTCAGCTGAAGAATATGTATCTCTATTACTGAGAGGCAGGCCTGGAGATGCTTTTCCTTATAAGACGAACAGATATGGTTTGCCTGTAAAAGATGATATGCATAGAGAGATAGAGTTGCCGCTAGATGCATTTTTAAAGTACGAACAAAGTTATGTGAATTTTGAAAGGAAAACTAATTACTTCAATCATAAACTATCAGCAGAATCATTTGTCGAAGAGCGCTACAAGGCTTCTTTAGCTAATTTAGCGAAGCATTCATTGGCGAACTATCCATTAATGATGCAGATGTTTAGGGGAGTAAAGCTACCAGAAGTTACAAAAACCTTTAAAGATGTCCGCAAAAATTTAATTAGTTTCAGGCCAGACGATTTCCGTTTTATCCGAGATTTAGCAATTGATGCTGCTTCTCAAAATATTGATGAAGCTATCGAATTGATGGAACAAGCTAGAGAGTTAAATCCTACTGGCTCCATTATTCTAAAAAAGCTTGATGAGTTTAGAGCATTAAAAGGCCAGTAATATTAAGCTGAATTGAAGGTTGTTAGGTGAGTAATAAACCCAAATTAATTATACATGTCGGGCCTGGAAAGACAGGCTCTTCTGTAATACAGGAGTGGTTGTCCAGCAATAGGAAATTGTTACTTGACGAAGGGTATCTATATCCTAAGCACAAAGTGGACAAAAATGGCATAAGCTCTGGTAATTTTAGAAGTATCTTTTCCGAGGATAAAAATGGTCGTTTTATTTTCGATGTTGATAAAGCCAGCTCACTTATTGAGCACGCTGAAAGGGACGGAGTCGAATATATTCTTCTGTCATCAGAAGCCTTTATAAATTTAGTAAAGCCTTTGGCTGAATATTTTGAAGATGTCCATTTCATTTTTTATCTGCGAAATCCAATTGAATCTAGTGAGTCATTATATAATCAATCTGTTAAACGTCATTTTAATACCTTATTAATCACTACACCTAAAGTCGTAAGTTTCAACAAGTTACTCAAGTTGCATGAATTAACGAAGAGTTTTGCTCATAGATTGAGTTTGCGTTTCTATGGAGATAACTTTTTTTCAGGTGGTAATATCGTTCAAGATTTCTTAGAGACCATTGGCCTTAGAAGAATAACTGTTACCAATGCAAAAGTTATCAACGGTTCATATTCGTTTGAAGCTCTAGAATTTAAACGTTTACTTAATCAGTTTCCCTTAATTGAGTTACATCAAGAACTAGATATTTTTCTGCAACAATATCAGGGGGATATATCATCATTTTCAGTATATTCAGAAGAGCAGTTTGAAGAGTATAAGGGCAAGGCTACAGTAGCACTAGAGAATATGTTCTCGTTATTAGGTTTAGAAAATTCTTCATTTCAGAAGGTAGTTGAGGAACAGACTCAGCGAGAGAGATTCTCTCAAGTATTGTCAGAGCCAGCAGCGTCGAAAATACTGCAATCAATGTATGAATATTCTCCATCACTATTTTCACAAGTACGAAATATTGTTTCTAGTAAATACCTTTCATTTTTAGATTTCAGCCCTTTAAATGATCAAATGTTTGATTATATTGCAAGACCAATCAGCCCTATGAAGCGTAGCCTTTCAACGCTAATGAGAAAATTAGTAAAGCCAGAGGTCTCCTACAGTCTTACTGGTAGTCCGACTCGTGAAAATATAGCTTCATTAATGCAGGCATTGAGAGTTAAGCGACATATGGATGAGGGGAAGTTTTTGAGAGAACTAGCGCTATACTTCGAAGCCGAAGGTGATATTCTTCAAGCGTTCAAATATATGAATAGAGCAAAATTCTTTAGACCCCAAGGTGAGCTGATAAATCGAAAACTCTGCGAATATGCAGATGTCATTAATACAATAAATATTAAGCAATTTGAATAATGTCTTTAAATAATATGAACTTAATCGTTTCACTAACCACTTACGCGAAAAGAGCTAACACTGTTCACAAGACTATTATTTCACTGTTAAATCAAACAGCAGAAATTGATAAAATCGTCTTGTGGCTAGATAAAGACGAATTTACGGATAATACTATTCCGGCTATGTTGGCTGACCTCCGTTCAGAAAGGTTTGAGATAGACTACTGTGAGAATATAAGAAGTTTCAAAAAGCTGGTACCAGCTATCAAAAAGTACCCAAACGCGACTATCGTGACAGTAGATGATGATTTTGAATATCCCCCGACACTCATAGAAAGTCTTTTAACGTACCATTCTTTGTATCCAAATTGTGTTATTGGCGCAAGAGGAAGGGTTATTCGAGTTGAAGATAAAGAAATAAAACCTTATCCCGACTGGCAATTTATACAACTAGAGCATGAATTAAAAAGTAAGCTAGCAATAATACCGATTGGTTATGCAGGCATCTTATATCCCCCTGGTGCCTTACATAAAGATGTAATTAAAGATTCGTTGTTTCAGTCATTGTGCCCAACAGCTGATGATTTATGGTTCAAGGCTATGGCCATGTTGAACGGGACGCCAACAGTAATTATCCCAATTTCTAGAACGGCTTCAATGCACCCTATAGATGGTACGCAAGAGGATGCATTGTATTTATCGCATAATGCGGGTGATGCTAATACGAAGCAAATGAAGGCAATAGTATCGCACTACGCGAAGCTCCAAAAACTTTTTGTGTCGGATTCATTTTCTGCTTGTGTCACTAACGGCTACGAATATGTTAAATTAATTAATTCTATTGCCAATGAACCGAAAGACATGAATTTGGGTTTACTGAGTAAGTTTGTAAACGAGTTAAGGGACGCAGCTATTCTATTAGAAGATAAGAATATTTTCCTTTCTAAAAAACTGATGGAGTTGGCTAAGAAAGGAAGGCCTACTGGTTCGCTTATCAATAAGAAACTTGCCGAATATGAACAGAAGATCAAGAAGTAATATCATGGACTCTCAAGACCGAAAAAATGTTGCGATGATGGGATGCTTTCGTAGCGGGACCAACTTTGCTAAAGCTCTATTAGAGCAAAACTATTATTGTAATGTTAAGAATAACGTTTTTGGTTGGAAACATGGTTTTCTTCCAATCATATCCTCTGACTCTAATGCCAGTTACTCTTTCGATTACGACAAGGCGTTTTTTATTACAAAAAACCCCTTTTCGTTTTTATTTTCCTTATTCAAATACCATCAAGAAGTTAAAAGAAACTTAAAAGCACCGTTGATCTTCAAAAACTTTATAAGGTCAAAGATTATAGTGTTTGATCAGGCTAATCCTCGCTCGCCCGAATTGAGGTTTTCCAGTCCCGTAGATTTTTGGAATGCTATGAATTGGAATTACGCTTCTCACAAAGACTTTGTTCATATTCGATATGAAATGTTGATTGAAAAGCCTGAATTTATCATCAATAAAGCGGCTGAAAAAATGTCTTTGGAACGGACTTCCGGCAATTTCTTTGTTCCAGAGAAAAAAGTTAAGCGCATAAATGATGGTGAAGTTTTATCTAAAGCTGATGATTATCAAACTAAAGAAGCCTTTGATAAATCGAGTTACCTATCTCACGACTATATGGCGTCTTTTGATAGTGATGATATTCGGTGTGTTATGAAAGAGCTAGATAGCGATCTTATATCAAGGTTAGGCTATAGTGAACTTATCGCATCCCTGAAGTCATAACCCTTCTTACTACCGTAAAGGCGCTATCTTTAATAGCGCCTTTAAAGCTTTACCCTGTGACTAGAAAAATAAAACCTCTTCTTTTCAGTGCTATAACCAGCAACGGTATACAAACCCTCAACGTTGGAATCAACAAACTAAGGAATATTCACCTTAGATAATTTAAAGTTTCATTTGCTATTGTCTATATTCTGTTCTATAAAAACTGTTCTTAAATCTTGTTAAGGACAATAGGATGAACAGGTACCTCACGTTATTCCTTTTCTGCTTATTTTTTTTATTACCGTCTTACGCCCAAGAAGTCGACGAGCGCTTTAAAGCGAGTCTAGAAAAATCGCAATTACCCGCATCAGAGAAGTTTTTGCTACAGCAGAAGCAAGCATTTGAAATCAAAAGGCTCAAGCTAGAAGAAAGAGCACGCAACGGAAATCCCGAAGCTTATAGAGAACTTGGTGATTTATTAAGCCGCCCGAGTCGGTTTTCGGACAAATCGAGAGCGCTAAAATATTATCAAAAAGCTGAGTCTTTAAACGTTTCCGATATAGATAGAAGAATTAAAAAGTTAACTAAACTTCCTAATTAATACAAAAAATTTCACTTTAAAAGGAATTCGGCAATGAAAAGTCGATTAATCAAAGGAACGTTCGCTCTTACCGCCTTCGGTATTGCAACCTCTTTTTGCGCATCAGCTGCGGAATTAAAGGGACAAGTTCATTACGACTATGAAACTTATCCAGATGCAACGGTAATCTTAATTAAAAACGGTGTACAGGTTGCCTCAGCTCAAACAGATCATGATGGTGTATATAGTATTTCTGGCGTCGATTTAGGCGAATATAGGGTACGTTTAGAGTCTTCTGATTTTTCATTTTCGCAATCTTTCACTGATATTTCTGGCCCTCAAAATATTCATAACGTTTGGTTACTAAGCGAAGTCGAAGTCGACACTTCCACTTACTTCGAAGTTAGTGGAAGTGTCCAAGATCTAAATGGGCGGATATATCCAAATGCTGAAGTTAGGTTCGTAAACAATTCAACATCTAATTCAGTCACCCTGTATACAAATGAAGATGGAACCTACTTGACGTCTCTAGAAGAAGGGACTTATACCGTTAATTATAGCTTCTATGATGATATAGATATTGACGACAATGGCGAAGTTGATCAATACGTAAATTTAAGTGTCAATGGCCAAGAAGTTATTGTAGAGAGTCAAACTGAAGAAGACTTAGTGTTCCCAGCGAAAAGGATACGTCTGAATGCCCTATATAATGGCGAATTAATTGATGCTAGTTCGCGTATAGATCAGAATACTGGGGAGTATGATGAAGTAACTGGGATTTATAAAAACGTTAGCCTATATTCTTATGGTTATAGTGTGAACGACACTGATATTCTTGCCTTAGCAGGAGAAAACATAATTGGCTCCCTTACCCCGCATGATAATAGCGATACAAACGTATTTATTACCAATATAGAATCATTAGAAACAACCGATGACAGCGCTAGGAACGTTTTTGAGCAAGAGTTATTAGATGAAGGTTTCATCGTTGAAGCTAGCGTCTACGATGTCGATAATATTGCTTTAAACGGTTCATGCCTTTCATTGGTTAACGAGAGTTACTCAATCAATGTTTACGAGTGTGCCAGTGGTGAAACACAACAAGTTACCCTTAAGGTACCAGAAGGTAATTATACCCTTAACTCATACAACTGGTCACCAGAATGGTCCGGTTCTAATAATGTAAGCAACTTTTATTATTTTTCTAACCTGGCAGAATTAGATTTAACGTTGGGTAGTGAGCGTGTGGAGGACTACCTCCTAGATGTCACGTTACCAGTTTATAAACAACGGGGGAGGGTGATAGACGAAGAGGGTAATAGAATTGAAGGGGCGGTAGTTTCCTTCAATGAGTACTTCCAAATCAGTACAGATGAGTTTGATACTTATACTAACGTTAACCACTATGGTGTAACCACCAACCATAATGGTATATTTGAAGTGTATATACCCATCAACCTACCACAATTCTATGTAGAGGCTCCGAATGATTCGGGATTAGCTAATATATACGCCGAGTATTTTTCATCTAAAAAAGGTCAGGTATTTACAATTACGTTACCCAATGAAGACGGTGGGGTAGTAGATCCCGAACCAGTAGATGGGGTTTTGATAACTGGTAAGTTAACTAACTTAGTCGATAATCCGCTCCTTCTAAAAGTGTCGCTTTATGATAAAGATGGAAACTTCATTGACGACACCCTAGTTGATTCTAACGGAAGATATTCGATAGAAGCTCCATACGACGGTCAGTATAGATTGGAAGCCCAATATAATGACTATTGGACTGCTGGCACATCATACAGTAGTAACTACCTAGTTAATCGGTCTGAGAGTTTCTCTGTTATTGGCGATAGTGAATTTAACCTTGTAGTCCCTGTAGTAAGCGCATCTTATAAAGTTGTTGATAGTGACGGTGACCCAATATCAGGATTGGTTATAAAGCTCTCAGGAAATTCAAGTCCAGCTGGGTTACACGATATTGATTATATGTACGCAAGCCATAGCGGAGTATCCAATTCAGAAGGAATAGTCACGCTCACGTCTCCAGTTGGTGATACATCGCTTCAACTTCAAGGAGACGTGCTACCTCTTGATTTATCGTTTTACAGTGAGGAAGCAGTAGTTACTAACACACATACTGATATTGTCTATCTAGCTCAATTTACAGTATCGGATAATGATGAAGATGGTGTACCAGACTTTTATGAGAATAGATTTGGTGATAACGAGGCCGGCAGTGATCTGGACCAGGATGGCTTAACGTTCTTAGAAGAGTTCCAAAACATGTCTTCGCCAAACTCTTCAGATACTGATGGTGACGGAATCCTTGACGGGGATGATGTAAATTCTCAAATGTTTGACGGTTTGGGTGGTTTTAATACCGATGACGACTCTGACTCTGACGGATGGGCGGATATTACTGAAGTATTATTTGGGTTAGATGAAACAAGTGCGACAAGTTATCCAGTTTTAATAGACGAAGCAGTATTTGAAAATACAGGCTTAGAGACTTGTCTATCCTACAGCATTTATGAATGGGAAAATTGGGGTGCTGAATACCTTCACGAAGTAAAAAACCTAAATTGTTATGAGGGGGCGATGGACGATTTAGACGGGATCAGTAAGTTTGTAAACTTACAGAGTCTAACGTTGTCTCAAACTAATATAACTGACCTAACACCGGTAGCTAAACTCACTCACTTGACGGCCCTTGATATATGGCCACTGAGGCCAACTAGCTTGGATTTCATAAGTGAATTAACAAAGCTAACAAAGGTTACAATCGACCTCACAGAATACCAAGGTAATCTTACAGAGCTTTCGAAGTTAACTAATCTAACTTCACTATGGCTAGCAAGCGGGGAAACTGTCTCTAACTTAGATTTTATAGAAGACTTAATCCTGTTGGAAACCTTAAGTCTACAAAGCTTCCCACTAATCACTAACGATTTACCTAAGTTAGCTAATTTGACTAAGTTAAGGTCCCTCACATTGGGCTCTACTCCATTAGGCGAATTGGATTGGATAACGGCATTAGTGGAATTAACTGACTTTAGCGTACGTAATCAAAACGATGTTGATTTTACTCCGTTGGCCCAACTGCCAAATTTAACTTGGTTAGATATTGAGAGTTCAAACCTGACTGATATTAGCTTTTTAGCAGGAATGAATCTTTATACTCTCCGCTTGGAGGGAAACAATATATCGGATATAAGCGTGTTAGAGAACATGACCTCATTGGTATATATATATCTAACTGGCAATTCGGCGTTAACGTGTTTAGAAAATACTGCATATTACATTTCGTATGACGAATTAGAGTATTTATGTTCTTTTAATCCGTTAGATACCGATGGCGATGGGTTAGCTGACGCTATCGATGAAGATGATGATAACGACGGAATTTTAGATATTGACGATACAAGCCCTCTTAGTTATGACGCGAACCTGCTTTCGGCTATGGCTATTCCTTACGTTTGGTCTCAAGACGATGGCTTAATCGCTTATGTTCGCGATATGTCAGGAGAGAATGAAATCAGTGTTGACGTTTACAGTCGAGCTAGCAGCGAGTTAATCACAAGTATTGAATGGCCACGAACGTATGCCGAACCTCAGGTATTTGTTTTAGATGATCTAAATACTAACGGTTATGCAGATATTGGCCTATTCGGTATTGTTGAAACAATACTGACAGACGGAAGCGTTGAACGTAAAGCTCAACTTTTTGTTAAAGATGCTTATACGGGGGAAACTATTAGAGCATTCAACTGGCCGGCAAATTGGACGGAAATGTCATTTGTGAAGCTTAATGATGTCAATAGTGATGGTATAGATGATTTTGGTTTGCAAGGCCGTTTCTATATCGAAAATCGCCCTCAACTTATTATTAAGGACGCAGCATCAGGCAGTACGCTAAAGACAGTTAGTTATCCTGATCTACTTAATACACCGGTCTACCATCAATTGTCAGACATGAATGGTGATGGACTGGGTGAAATTGGTTTGTTTGGTAGAATAAAATCTAACAACAAAATTCAGATAAAGATTGCCGATGGCGATGATACAGATGTCCGTTTACCAGCTTATAATTTTGCGGATAAATGGGAGGATGTATCGTGGCACGAGCTATTTGATATTAACTTCGACGGCGAGACTGATTTTGGTATGTTCGGTATCAGTAAGGATGATGGGCGTGTTCAACTGTTCACTAAAGATGGAACTGATCGCGTAGGAACATTAGGAATATTTAGTTGGCCAGAAGATCTAACAAGCCCTGATTTAACGGTTATTCCTGACATGACGCTCGATGGCGTGCCAGAATTAGCGGTATTCGGTTACCGCTCTTCAGTCGACCGCTACCAATTGATTATCAAGGATGGCTCTGACAGAGGTATAACCCTAGTGAGTCATGGGTGGAGAAATAATCTAAGTGATGTATCGATACACGTAATTAATGACCTTAACTTTGATGGGAAAGTAGAAGTAGCTATTTTAGGTCAGCGAAGTTCAGGGGCGTGGGAACTGAATATTAATGATGGCGCTACTGGTGATACATATCGTGTAGATGTTTTAGGCTTAGACTGGGCCGCTAAGCCAAGCCTATTGCCAGCTTCAAACAGCAACTTAAGTATTGCTGATGAGGTAATTATTTATGGAAATACATTGAGCGGCAATGAAGTTAAGTATTACTTAGAGCGCTAATAGGTAATATTGCTTATATATTTAGCCCCATTTCACACTGTGATTGGGGCTTTTTGTTAGGGATAGGAAGCAATAATAAATGGTAAACATAAAAAAAATGAAGGTTGCGGCAGGATTAATGCTAGCAATGGTGACAAGCTTTACTAATGCAAGTTCTCTTAGTGAAGTATTCACTAACAACGAGCGTATAATGATTGATGCGAGTCCAGACTTGCCAGAGTTTGGAAGAACTCCAAATATTATTATTCAGAAAAGTGGAGATAGTTCAGCTTTATTATCTTTAGGCAATGGGTATGACTTAAAGGAAAATACCCTTGCTAGTTTGGCTGTTTCTGATAGTGAAGTTAGCATACTCACCAACGATCCGGGTACGTATTCGATATCATATTTTTATTTCTATGGAGATGAAGATCTAGCTAGGTGGGGCGATGAAGTTGTAGCTTTTTTAGAAGAAGCTTATTCGGTAGCACAGACGGATAACCCAGCAATAATGGAAATTTATTCTGGTACGGAATCTATAACACTTTCAGAGCTCTCAGTAGTTGAAGGGGAGTTTCAAGTAAATGTTGTTGAAAGACGGTTTGAAACGCTGTTAATTCCTCAAACCATGATAGATAACGTGCCGGGTAATTGGAATATTAGCACTGAAAATACAATTTATTCATCAGTGTCTTATTTGGCCCGTTTAGTAAGTGCAGATGTAAGCCTGCTAGCCGATGTAGAAGAGTTTACGAGCGGGCAATGGGCGCTTCCCTTCGTTACTGATTATGAATCCATAAATTATGCTTCAGGGCCCAATATTGTAGCAGATCTTACTGGCAATATTTCTTCTGGATTAGGAATGACAGTCGCTAATCAGATAGAATTTGCGGCTTCTGAAGTTGACGAAAAAATTGTTCTTTCCACAGATGAATATAGGCATGAATATTTACCTTATGGAAGAGATGGTAAAGAATGGGAAGTACTTGTAAATGTTTATGATGGCAACGAACTTCGATATTCGTTTGCAGGGGTGATGATCAAAAAAGATGACAGTACGGAAAATTTTACTAAACACTTAACGACGCAGTTTCCTTTCATTCAGAATGGATTTCTCAATGGCAGAGCAGCCGAAGATGACGCCCTTTTAGATTGTATAGGTGTTTTTGGTTATGTATTCAATAACGACAATAGCCTAGACCGCGGTTTGACGTGTAGGTCTTATTCACCATATATATACACAGGTACTCGCGATTGGGAGTGGCATGTAGATAGTTCTGATACAGTAACCTTACAACTAACCAATACTAGCGGTTACTACAAAAGTAGAGTTCGCTACTGGTACCCTATTGCCACTGATTCAACTGGATTAACGCGTGTACTAGAGCATAGTTACGCGAGCATCGATAATGATGGAGATGGGTTTGCGGATACAGAAGGTAATTTTATAAAATCTAGAATAAATTCAATTGGTGTTCTAGATCTTAGTCGGTACGAAGATGAATATACAAGTGCTGGCTTTCAAGGCGATCACGATGGTGATGGAATCAATGATAGTCAAGACGAAGACGATGATAACGATGGAATGCCTGATTTATTCGAAAACTCATTTAGCCTGAATCACCTTGAAGCATCAGATGCTTCAGATGATATAGATGGTGATGGTTTAACAAATTATGAAGAATACTTATTAGGAACAGATCCCTCTAGTTTGGATAGCGATTCGGATGGCGCTTCTGATGGTGATGATCCATACCCATTGGATGCCAATATTAGTGCATCGAATCAAATTTTAGATGCTAAGAACTTATCTGATATAGATGGTGACGGAATAAATGACTGGTTTGTTGCACATCAGGGAATTGGCGAACTCATTGTAAAAGTATATTCGGGCGCTGATGGAACTCAGATCAGTAATTTGGTTTGGACTCAAAGCTTCACAAATATATCGTTTGAGATTATCGATGATACAAATGGTAATGGCGCACAGGAAATTGCGGTATTCGGTTATATAGAAGAAACCAATGGATTACCTAAATCTAGATTATTTGCGTTAGACGGCTTAACGGGAGATAGAACCATAGTCCACACTTGGCCAGCGAATTGGTCAGCCCCATCATTCTTACTTGTGGATGACGTAAGTGGTGATGGCATTAGAGACATTGCAGTGCAAGGAATTTTTAAAGAGGATAACAGGCCTCAACTTTTTGTTAAAGATAGCATCACAGGTGATAAGTTGGTGGTTCATTCATACCCCTCGATACAATCGGATACTGTCTATTTTCAGCACAGCGATTTTACTGGTGACAACTTTGGTGATATCGGACTTTATGGACGTCTTAAATCTAACAATAAAGTACAAATTAAACTATCTGATGGTGTAGATGGTGAAAAGTATACTTCGTACACCTTTCCTGATAATTGGTCTAATACGTCATGGCACAGACTTTCTGATATGAATAATGATGGAAGTGACGATTGGGGTTTATTTGGTACGCGCAGAGATGATGGTCGAAGTCAGGTCTTTACAAAAAGCGGGAAGGACAAAGCGGGAACATTAGGCATTTACAGTTGGCCGGAGACATCTAACTCCTCGTTTCATATTGTTGATGATATGAATAATGATAGTGTAAATGAACTCGCTGTAGCGGGCTACCGAAGTGATATTGACAAATATCAGATGGTAATTAAAGACGGAAAAGATAATAACATCACTCTTTCAAGTATAGGGTGGCCGGATAATTGGACCAATGAGACCGTAGAGTATTTAGGTGACCTAAATGGTGATAACGTTGCTGAAGTTGCTATTTTTGGGCAGAAAGAGGTCAATAATCGTTGGCAGCTAAATATCAAGTCGCTGGATGGCTCGTCATACGATCAATTTGAATTGGGTGCCGAGTGGGATGAGAAACCTGACTACATAGTAATTAATAGTGCTGTTGGTATGAGTGTTTTTGTATACGGCATGTCGGGCGGAACAAGCTTGTCTAAAATGTTCTAATAGTTTGAGGTAGGGTAGCGCTAGAAGGTATAGCGCTACCATACCAAATGTCACATCTTCTTTTGGATAAGTATGTCGTCTGCAGGTACAGTTAGTTGCTTAAAGTTGTAGTCTCCACTAACCGAAATATCAGATGGCAAGATGTTCACCGGCTTATTAAATGGGTTTGTGAAGACAATTCCATTTTCATACTCTCGATAACTTATTAAAACACTATTATTTATACTCAGCGCATTCAGTGACAACGCTTTGCCATCTGAACTAGCAAAACAGATTTCCTCCGATGTCATGTCATCCCAGTAGAACCAACTGGTAAACGCTTCACTACTAACTAAACTAAAGCGCGCATCCTCTTTATCAGGCTTAGCTATCAAAGTTGCAGTAGCTTCTTTTCCCCCCTGTTTTGTTGCATCGACACTAACAGTTACTGGTCCACCTTTAGGTGAAACACCAAAGCAATGCTCGCTAGAAACTTTATTATTTCTAAAGTTAAGTGTGGGAAACTCTAGATGCGCTTTTGATGGCTTACCTACTTTGGTCTTTACCGAGATAGAAGCGTCCGCGGCATAGTGCTTTAACTTGCCAATAGGCTTTCCCAAGTCTCGAAGTGACTTAAACTCTGGCCATTTTTGATAATGAATACCTCTAGGACGATGGCCGGGAACAATGACTGTATCAGTCATCATGGCTGCCACTACGGTTAATCTACGGATATTGTCTGGTGGAATTTTTCGCTTTCTATCTTCGGTCCAATATTCCGCTAATCTTACGTAATTTAAAGATGGTTTTTGAGAAAATTTAGACCAAAAAGTATAACGGTTTAGGCCACTTGACCAATGCTCTAACGTCCCATCTTCGTTATTTGGCCACCCTTCACTTTCCATACCGTTTAGTATGTGAACAGCCTTTTGATGAATATAACCACCATCCGCTAAAATAAGCTTGGTATCTTTAACCTTATTGCGTAAAGCGCTAAGAAATTGGTAAACGCCTTCTTTATGCCATAGATCGTAACTAATTTCATCTTTGTCAGGAAGGCCATCTTGGTTGGCGTCAATGGAGCCAGGGTAGCCACCAATCTTAGGTTGGTGGTATTCAGTTAATACGTCTAAAGTGATACCGTTGAAAAAGCTCATATCTTGCAATAAATATGTGCCTAGCTCATTACCCAAGCGATTGGAAAGTCCATACTCAGAGCTTTTTGTAATTCCTCCATAAAACCAATTATATTCCCATAATCGTTGTTTTACCGTTTTATCAAATGGGCCTTTGGCAGCGTGAAGTGCTATGTAAGCTTGGCCTTTATCAAAGGCTTGTTTTCCTTGCTTTAATAAATCACGTTTTATCGTAATTGTCTGTGTAGCTGGATCGACTTTGATAAGTTTCGCATGTTCATACTTATCCCAATTTAGGGTGCCATCGGTATTTTTATGAACAAGTACCACATCATCATATACACCATCCTGGATGGCACGATTACGTTTAAAAGCTTTGACATCACTTACACTAACCAAACTCGTAGAATCTTTATCGGATATAGAGGTAGTGTTAGTAGTACCGAGAAGATACAAGAAGTCGGAAGCTTTCATATTCTCGGGCGCAAACGTCGGTAGTCTAGAGCGCCCATTGAAATGTAACAACATCAACTGGTCGGGATATTGCTCTCTAAATAAAGATAGAGTAGTTCTAGTATTCTCTTCGAAAGGACGTACTTCTTCATTCAAAGCTTTAAGGACAATACCGCTAGCGGAACCCCACCGTTTGATCCAAGCAGCGGATTTCTGTGTTCGTAAACTGCCTTCCGCATACCTGAAATTTACAGTCGTAAGTTCACGCTCATCTTCAAGAACAAACGGAGGTAGCTCCGCTAGCGCACTAAAAGAGAGTGAAAAAAGAATTATCGCCGAGCAGGAAATTTTCATAAAGACTCCATTCTTTAATACAGGCCTAAATAGAGCTTACTTAATAAGCTCTTCAATCAAATTGATACGTTCAGTCGAAAACATTTGTCCACTTATTTTACCTTTTAAGTTTGCAAAAGCGGCCTTCGATTCAGGGATGGATTTAATGATAGATGTTACTATCTGCGTAAAGTCGACATTGGTTAATGTCTGTTCGTAATAGTTTTGTTGCTTCTTATTAGTTATATCTTCAATAAGTGAATCAAAGGATTCGATAGGGTAATCATCATTAAACGCCGTTAGGGCATCAATTGAACTTTGTTTGTGAGCCGCAAATTCGTCAACTGGAATTAAAGAATAACTTCGGGTTCCAGTAGAGATTGATTGCAGGTGCTTATCTA
Organism: Alteromonas sp. KS69; assembly: GCF_003989595.1. NCBI lineage: Bacteria > Pseudomonadati > Pseudomonadota > Gammaproteobacteria > Alteromonadales > Alteromonadaceae > Alteromonas > Alteromonas sp. KS69. The sequence goes on from NZ_PYHU01000004.1 coordinate 143,806, forward strand.
TTTGTCGGCCAATGTTGGGCTCAATATCAAATTGATTTAACCACCTTCTTATCTCTAGAGCTTCTAGCGTATAAGAGGGGTTAACGCCTTTGACCGCGTCAATCTCAGCTAAATCGGATAGGGCGGGGTTGAGAGTATGTAAAAAGTCTTTTACCAAGGATTGACCAACGTAAGCCGAAGGAGAGTAAGCTCTTAGCGTAAATCGTTCCACCCCAATATCATTAATTAACGGGCGCAACATATCTAATTGCCACATGGCTGAACGACTGTTTTCACTAAATAATTTTGTTTCACCGTGTCGTTTGACGACTTGGTTATAATCGGATTCTAGTAATTCAAATGGAGGGCGAATATACCCAATAAACTGAGCGTTAGGGAAAAGAGTGGCAAGCTCGGGAAGCTTCCTCATAAACATTTCCGATGAAAGCAGTAGCGTATTACAGTTGTTTTCTCTACATTGCTCTTTTAGTTTAAGTTTATTCGGTCTGGCTTGTTTCAGCTTGTCGTCTTTCGGATTCTTAAAAATTGACATTGCATTACCTGAACTTATGCCATTTTTATCAGTACCATGTTCAGGGTAATATATACGTTTTGTTTTCAAAACATCTCTATTTTCCAGCAACCACTTCTGAATTGCAGATGTGCCAGTTTTAGGTGGCCCAAAGTGGATGAATACCTTCGCCATTTTATTCCTCTGTTTAACTATTAAGGTAAGCCGTTAAGCTACCATAAATTTTCGCTCTTGATGGAGCCTTAATGTCAAATTTATCCATGTTAGTCATTTTGGTAAGACACAAGTAGTCACAACAATAGACTTGGTTGAAAGGTGTGCTATCTTTAAGCATAACTAAGGAAAGTTATTCGAGATACTAAAGGTGAAGTTTTCAATGACTGTCCTAGTTTTCCATAATTAACTAAACGGTATAACAATGAAAACTAATAAAAAGTTCGCAGTATCAGCGCTTGGCCTATTATTTATGACTCACTCAGCCATATCTCAAGAAGTTATCCCTCATATATTTACCCCTTCTACACCAGCGAAGGCCTCTGAAGTAAATGAAAACTTTGATGTGCTGAATCAACGCTTAACCTCACTTGAACAGCATTCTTTAGGGTTAAAACTTAAAGATGGTTATGAAACAATCGAGTTAGATTGTACTGCAAACCCGGCAGCCCTTAATGAAACGTACTTAGCGAATTGGCAGCAAAAACAACTAATCTTTGAGATTGCAGGATCCTGCTACGGTGATATCGCACAGCCGCGTACAGAAGATGATCCTGAGGTCCAAGTCCGCGGTCAAGATGTGATAATCATCGGTAAAGACGAGACAGCTAAGATAATAGACAACGATATCTCCGGTAAAGTTGGTTTATTGGGTGGTTTTGGTGGTGGCTTATATCTTAGTGATTTAACGATAGAAACAGAATCTGATTTTCCCGTCCTTTATTCAAGAAACGGCCAGGGCTCTTTGACTAATATCACGATTAAAAAGATAAACGGTACACCGTATTCAGGCCTTTGGGTCCAAGAAGGCGCTCAGGTGTATGTGTCCGACCTCAGTATTGAAGGGTTCAATACTGGTATCTATGCTACAAATGGTGCTTTAGTAAGAATAGTCGGCGATGTTGCGATCACTGATGTAGAAAATGGAATTTCGTTGCAAAACGCATTCGTGCGAGCACAAGGAGATTTCAATATTAACGCTTCGCAAAGTGCAGTATCCATGGATATCGCATCAGGTTGGATCGGTTGGGATACATCAATAACTGCGGAATCTGGAAGAATTGATATTTCTCGAGGAAGTAGCATGGTGGCGGGCCTAATCGATATCCCTAGCTCTTCAGTTAACCTGTACAGCTCTACTTTTGAAGCATATTCATTAAATGCATCAACCTTTCTATCCGTATCCAGCGATAGCACATTGTCTAACGCCAATGTCTCTGTTTTCATGGATTTGCAGAGTGGTTCTAACATGAATATGAGTAACTCTGTTACTTCAAACATCATGGTTCAACATGCATCCACTCTAGGCGCATGGGGATCGACCATCAACGAGTTAGAGGCTAATAAGGGCGCATTTGTAGAATTTGGCAATGTTACTGTTCAAGGTAATGTTCGTATGTATGAAAATGCTTCATCTTATATTAATGAAACGATATTCGAAGAAGGCTCTTTCCTGAATATAACGGCAAATGCTCAAGTGAACATTTTTGGTAATAGCACTATCTCTGAAGGTCAGATCTCGTGTTTCGGTGGTTACGTCAATATTGAAAATGTAGACGTGAGTGATTTTAACAATGGCTGCCTCGATGCATTGGGTGTCCAAGAAATGATCAACGCTTTTAAGCAAAGTAGAGCGAACTAAGTAGGGGGAGCGGTCATGGAAAAAAGATATTGCTCAGTCATGGTGGCGTTGTGCTTTAGCAGTGCTATTGCAAGTGCGCAAGACTTACTATGGGACGGTGGAAGCTGGGATAGTGCAAATTGGCAGACAGGCGGAAATAACGACTACCTTGATACTGACGGAGACTTGTTTTTAAACATCAGGGATGAAGATGATGACAATGACGGTGTTGCCGATACTAATGATGCATTTCCTCTCGATCCACTAGATTTTCAAGATTCAGATAATGATGGGCTAGGTGACAATGCAGAGTTAGCACTAGGTCTAGATCCATTTAACGCTGATAGTGACGGGGATGGAATTACAGACGGAGAAGACCCATTCCCCTCCATAAATCAGCCCGTTAAAAGAGTACAGTATGCAACAAATATTAATGATGTAGATAATGACGGTGTTGCGGATCTCGCATTAGTTTATATCGATTCTATAGGTAAAATTTCAGCAGTAGTCATGAATGAGGTAACAGGTAGTCAGATTCATGAAATTGGCTATCCTGGGCGATACAACTCAGTAACAGTGCACAAGATTGATGATAAAAATGGTAATAACGCACAAGAGTTGGGCGTATTTGGAATTTACGAGGATGAAAATAGTCCAGCCGGCATGAAAGCACGGTACGTAGTTAAGGATTCACTAACGGGTGACACCTTAAATACTTACACTTGGCCAGGTAATTGGACAGGGATGGCGCTAGTCGAACTTAGCGATCTTACCGGGGATGGAGTACCAGAACTAGGCTTGCAAGGCCATTTTGTTGAAGAAAATCGCCCTCAGCTGGTGGTAAAAGACGGCGCTACTTCAGAATCGCTACAAACTTACAGCTTCCCAGATTTACTCCATGACCCCTTGTATACACAATTGAGTGATATGACTGGCGACGGTATAGACGAAATTGGGCTTTATGGCCGTCTTAAATCAAATAATAAGATACAAATTAAAGTGGTAGATGGTACCGACTCAACCAACCGTTTGCCAGCTTATAACTTTGCAGACCTTTGGGACGATGTTCAATGGTTAAAACTCTTTGACATAGATTATGACTCCCAAGTTGACTTCGGGATGTTTGGCCGTCGCAAAGATGATGGTAGGGTTCAAATTTTTACTAAAAGTGGAATAAGTCGTGTGGGCACGTTAGGTATATTTAGCTGGCCTACTGAAATGACGTCACCACAGGTTTTAGTTATTGAAGATTTAAATTTTGATGGTGTTGAAGAGCTAGCTGTTGGAGGATATCGAAATGATACGGAGCGTTACCAACTAGTCATTAAAAATGGCACCAATAGAAATGAACTTATGTATAACCTTAGCTGGTCTGGAAGCTTATCTGAGGTTGCTTTTTATGAATTGGGAGACATCAATAGTGATGGGGTTCATGACGTTGCAATAGACGGATTAAGAGCATCGGGTGCGTATGAGATTAACATTAAAGATTTGGATGGTAATAGCATTGATGTAAAAGTATTTGGAACAGACTGGCAAACAAAACCAACAATGTTTATATCACCAGATATTACAGGTGACGGCTACACTGACATAGTCATTTACGGTGAAAATCAGCAAGGTGAAAGCAAGTTAGTAGTCCATCCCCTTGTTTATTAAATAATATGATCAAACTTGGTAAATCTTGTATAGCTATTTTTAGCTTGTCTAAGGTTTTAAGTTAGATTACACGCACAAGAAGGGCGGTTTATCCGCCCTTTTCTCGTCTAAATCCCGCTATATTTTTCTTAGTGAAGATGAGTTGCTACAATTTTTCCGGTTGAACCACTGTATAGCGTAACAACCGCTTTCCCATCAATAGACAAACCAGTTAGAAGCAAATCTGAAATCATATCGCCATTAACATTCTTTACCTGTTTCAATTCAGGTGCTTCAAGCCAGTTACTACCGAAGCGGATAGTGCGAAGGCTAGAGGTGGAACTACCATCAACAATAAGTAGTTCGTTATTGCTAGTGGCTCTGTTGGTTCCTTGCAGTGCAAACTCAGGGTAGCCGTCATTATTCATATCATCGAATGAATGAAAAACCACATCATCCCATTTGTCAGCCCAGGTGTAGGTCGCTATTAGCGCGTTTCTATCTTGACCATCTTTAACTTGAATTTGATTACGCATGGTATCTGGGCGCCAGCCTGCGACAGCCAGTTCTGCAACATTATCTGCAGTTAAATCTGGTGTAATAAGTAGTTGTGGATTATCCATTTCAGGCCATGCATAAGAAGCAAGTAAACCTTTAATTTCTCTCGCGTCTTTGACCATTAGCATAATACGACTGTCTTCGTTGCTTTTACCGAACAGCCCCCAATCCGCTAGCCCATCACTGTTCATGTCGAAAAGTTTGTTCCAGCTGATATTGTCCCATCGGTCAGGATAGTTGTAAGCGGTAAACTTATTATCTGCGTCACGACCACTAATTAACTTTATCTGTATTTTGTTATTATGTTTTATACGACCAAAAATAGAGATTTCATCTACACCATCGCCATCAAAATCACCATGTTGAAAATATTGAGGTGAATTATAAATGTCTGGGAAGCTATAGGTTGCGTAGTCATCTCTAGTGTCGCCATTTAGAACCTTTAACTGTGGCCGAGAATCCTCTTTAAATTTACCTTCTAGTGCCACTTCCGGAATGCCATCTCCATTGAGGTCGGAGAGCACTTTAGCCGAACTGTATTTCCAGTTTGCTTGCCAATTAAAGGCTTTAATAGCATTACCGGTTACAGCATTCTTTACGAATAATTGAGCTTTACCAGCGTGTTCTTCATTTTGACGTATACCAAACAGAGCAATATCAATAGTGCCGTCTCCATCCATATCCGGCAGAATGTGCAGTCGAATAGTAGATTGAACGTAGGAATTAGCGGGCCAAATCACGGTATTTAATTCGTTGCCGTTAAGCGTATCGACAATTTTCAAGAATGGCGCATTATTTTCAATTGAAAATATGCCAACTTCATCTCTGCCGTCATTGTTAATATCGAATAGTTTATAAACAGAAACGATAATATCAGTATCAATGGTATCAGGCGCTAAGGGAGTATTATCTAGTTTATCATTTATCCCATCGCCATCAGAGTCTGCTACAAGTGGGTTTGTACCAAACTGAAACTCGTCAAAATTCGTTAAGCCGTCGTTATCCGAATCAATGGCTGCATCGTTAATAAGCGGGTTTAAACCTGCTGAAATTTCGTAGGTATCGGGCATGCCGTCGTTATCGTCGTCAAGGTCGCACGCATCACCTAAAGTGTCATCATCAGTATTGATCTGCTGTTCATTTGCAATAGAGGGACAGTTGTCGAAAGCATCATCTATGCCGTCGTTATCTTGATCAGTTTCTGGCGAAGAATCTCTGTAGCCTGAGAACATAATATTATCGACGTAAAGGCCATCCCCTGGCATTGCGCTGTGTAAGCGAAGCACGAGTTTGCCCGCCCCAAAAGTAATAGTAGGAATAGTGATAATAGAGCAGGTGTTTGCACTTACATTATATGGATATTCAACCACTTCTTGCTGAGTTAACGTGGCTAGAAGCGATGCTTGCTTATTGACTGAGGCATTGCAGACTTCAACAGAGATTTCAGATACTTGTTTTGGAATATAAAACGGGTTTATTACTACTGGCTTCGCACTATTTTCAAGATAAAGCTGTGTATCTCCACTAGCACTGACAACCCGCGTTGCTTTTGTTTCTCCAGTATCAACTAATTCAAACCCTGGCTTATGCTCTGTATTTTCAGTTAGCCCATATGTAGTTCTATTTAAGTTGCCATTAACTATCCCATGCCCCAAATTAAACCAATCAAAGGTGTTGGTAGATTGTCCCTCGGCCGAAAACTGATTATCAAACAAGTAATTATCAGAATTTCGTAAATTTTTAAGGCCACCGATATCTGAAAGGTTATAGCCATGCTCTCTTCTTTCGATTGCGTTAAAGTGGTACCAAGTAGACTCTACGGTATCGGAAAATAAATCTATGGTGCCATAGTACATTTCATGTACATCTGAATGCCCCATTTCATAAAGCTTTTTTGATGAGCTTCCGGAAATGTGCCGCCCCGTAAGCAGGAGATCAGAAGTTTGCCAGTAGTTATCTAGCCATGTTATTCCCTGCCAGTTAACCACACCATTGTCATTAAGTTCGGGGTTTACATCAAAATCTGAATATATCCTATCGATAAGCCCCCAATCGTGTGGGTCCAAGGTTGTCATTTGAGTTACAGGCATATCGGCACTTAACAATCGTTGCGCTAGTTCGCTGTTAACAACGGTTCCACGGCTGTGACCAATTAAATGAATAAAGTCAAAACTATCGATACTTACGTTTAATTGCAATTGCGCTATAGCGCCCATTAGTGACTGACTAGATGCCTCAGAGTATCCTGCGGATAAATTGTTCGATAGCTCTGCCCAGTTATGGACAACAATATGATGCTTTGCGCCTTCTAGTAATTCACCGGTTTCTGTAAGTGAACCCGAACTAGGGTTAAAGGTCCAAATTTGTGTATTGCCAACAAGATTCATCGACCTATTTTGAATAGCTTCAGCCATATCGCTAGGCCAATCTTCCAAAGTACCCGAGAAGGTATAGCCGTGGCTTATTACCGTTAAATAAGAGGTCGTGGAACCTAGTAAATTTACATCTACTGATGATTCAAACACATTATTTGAAGCCAGTTCATTTTCTACGTTAGGTGCAGATATACTCACTTTTAGGCGATGATTCCCTTTAGTAACAAAGCAATAGTTAGGGCAATGGCTAGCACTATAAGCTTCTTCAGGAACAGTAAGAGTTAAGGTTTCTTTTGCTGTAAGTGAAGAAATATTCCAAGTATATATTTCTACATTCTCAGTTGTATCAGTTAGCGTAACGCTAAAGGCACTGTTAATGGGTACTGTACTGTTATTTTTGATACCAACTTTAATGTTTGTATTTTCCCCAACAATCGGCAACGGAGTAAACTGTAATATGGCCCCTTGCTCTATGGCAGTAAAATCAATATCGGGAACGTCAGCTTTCAGCACAGTTAGTAAATCAGAGTCCCCCGTTCCCGAAGAGCTCGAAATACCTGAAATAACGGCATCAAAATAATACTCTGGATCGCCAGATGCATCATCTGTATACACCGCATTCCAGGTTGCCTGTGCGTATAGCTTATCGCTAGTAGCATCACTTTTTATTGTGGTTACTATAGATTGAATAGGGTCGTCACCTACTATGTCATCTTCATAAATTCGAAAGGTAATAGTAGTGCCTTCGTCAAACCCAATAACATCGGCAAACATACCGACACTATCACCCGCAAGCCTCTGCAAAGGTGCTTCCCAATATACATTGGTTATTTCTTGCTTGGCTGTAACTACTACTTCAACTAAGTCGGAGTTGTTGTTTTCAACAGACTCGTCAATTTTAAGGTTATAGTCGGCATACACTCCAAGGTAGTAGGTGCCTGCCTCGGCGGAATTAGGGATAGAAACATAAGTAGTTTCTGAATTAGTACTGCCAGCACCAATAGAAAACTGACTGTCTTCATCTAAACAGCTATCGCCTTGCGTAATAACCGTATCGGTAGACCAATAAACACAATGCTGAGAGCCGCTACCAGTAGATACCTGGCCCTGATTTTTAATAGTGTAATACACAGTTGCTGCATCGCCCGCTTCAAGGGTTAGGTTGCTTAGCGATAATGAAGAAACCACTAAATCTGGCTTTTTCTTCTTTACAGTGAAATGCCATGAATGTACTTCTTTTATCGTTCCATCTTCTATATAAGCGTGAAGCTCGTACTCTCCATCTGCAGTAATCGAGTAGTCGCAATCTGGAGTCCAATCGCCCCAAAAAGAAGTTTCACCCTTGCTGCTTCTAGACTCACATCCGGCAATAGCATTGCCGTTTTTATCTTCGAAATAATAGTGAGTACCATAGTCTGTATCTTCAACGCTAAAGTTGTGTTCCCCGTGATCAACATCGTAAGTTAGCGTAACGGCGCAAGAGGTCCATCCGTTTTCCTGAGGCCCACAATGCGTACCATTAATTGGAAGAGAGAAGTCTTGTGAAAACGCATGCAAAGGGAACAGAAGCACTAATAGCAATAAATAGCGCCTCATTTGCCAACTCCCTTTGCATCAAAAATGTCTATGTACATTTCCCACTGAGAATTTATATCGGTGCTGCCGTTACCGCCTTGCGTATTTGATTTCTCTTTCGCAATGGCCTCCCTTATTACATTTATTGAAACAGCATCACCGGAATTTACAGAAATTAACTGGTTGGCATTAGAGATAGCTTTTGCTATGCCGGTAGATATAGCCGAGCCTTTATCTTGAACTTCATCTGTAACTAAGGGAGCAAAATAGAGCTCTTTAGGTGAAACCATAACTACATTGTACTCGGCCTTATTAGCAGAGGAGGAAGTAGATTTTAAATACAGCTTTTCTTTATACACATGATGAGGAATACCAAAAAAACGGTCGAGCACCGGCTTTGTGCCGAGTGATGCAGAAACAATAATAGTGACTAAATCATCACGAAACCTTAAATTCCTTTCCAGCGCTTTTAGTTCTGCAACTGCTTCTTCCTGTATCTGTGCTTCAGTTTGAGTTTGAGCACTTTGATGTAGGGCTACTTCAACTTTTTGTTGTTTAAAACTATCAATTTGTTCGGTTGTTATTAAAAGTGTTTTTTTTGTTCCACCTAAGGCGTAGGCGAAGACATAAGCTACGGGGGCGCCATCCAAATCATAATAAACGTCTTTCACCATAAGCGTTTTGGTGTTGTGGTAATTCCACGCGGTTGTATCTGCTACGAATCTGGCAAGGCTACTTATGCTACTTTGCGAGTGCTCTTCCTTTAACGCATCTTCCACCTGGGCGTATGCGTTAATATTCACCAAGCCATAAATAGCGACATAAAAAAGAACGGAAGAAAGAAACTGTAAAATATTAGCGCTTTTAACGCTGCTGACTAGATGGAGAAGAATATTTTTCATATAAATGTACAGCGCTTTTTTGTCTATAAGATGGATTCGATCCATTGTTAGCAATGACGTTGCGCAAACATGAGAACATTCGTTGGATGACACGTCTAAACGCTAAAGGCGAATAGGGGAGGTAACAGCTCGTCCATGAATATACTGATGAAAGTGCGAAGAACAATCCTTGTCTTACAGGTGCTTTTTATTATTGAGAATTTAGCTAGATTATTAATTGAAATTAATTTGGGGTCAATTGTTTGAGGGAAGTTTATAGGGGTGGGAATCAATACATAGGACATCACATTTATAATTATTATTCACATGTCTAATGCAATTTAACTCTAAACTGATACTGTTGGCATTTATTATAAAAGAACTAGTTTCACAATGCCTATATCTAAAAAGTATTCTGCAATTTTTATTCATATCCCTAAGTGTGCCGGCACCAGTGTTGAAAGTGCCTTGGGCATGCATGGTGACCTAGATTTTATAGGCGTTAAGCCTTACTTGAATCAAGTTGCGAATAAAGAAACTTTATTCGGTGCTGGATTGCAGCATATGAGCGCGAATGAAGTAAAAGCAGAAATTGACGATACGTTTTACAAAGAAGCTTTTAAATTTACTATTGTTCGTAACCCTTGGGAGCGATTTATATCGCATGTAGCTTGGGGGGCTGGTAAATCTGGTAGGCCAAAATGGATCGAGGGCGAGCCTCTTGAGAAAGAAGAGGTAAGCAAGGCGGTAGCGCGAATTACCGCTAGGGGCAGTTTAGATAATAATCATTTAAGATCTCAGTCTAGTTATATTTACGACGATGAAGGTCGCTGCCTCGTCGACTTTGTAGGACGATACGAACAACTAGAAAGTGATTGGCAAGTAATATGTGCAAGATTAGGAGCCAAAGTTGATTTACCTGCTCGAATGAAATCTGTTCACATGCATTACTCAAATTATTTCTCTGATGAGGAGGCTGAGCAAGTCGGGCAATGGTACAAACAGGACATTGAAAGGTTTGGGTACGTATATTGATGAAAAATAAAACTATTTTCATGTATTGGCATACTGGCTTCGAGGACGCTCCAGATATTGTAAAAGCATCTCTGCGCTCTTGGAGGGAGCAAAATACTGAATGGGACGTAGTTAGTCTATGTGAAGAAACACTGAGTAGTGTTATTGATTTAAAAAATGAATGTAGCGTAAATACTCAGAACCTCACACTAGCGGCCTTTTCGGATGTATTACGAATAAATTTGTTAGCAAAGTATGGCGGTGTTTGGGTAGATGCGACCACTATTTGTAAAAAAGGATTAGATTTCTGGTTACCACCACTGTTAAAAAGTGAGTTTTTTGCGTTTCATAAACCAGGACAAGATCGAGAAATGGCAAGTTGGTTTATTGCTGCACAACCCAATTGCAATCTAATTCAAGAATGGAAGTTATTTCTTGATGCCCATTTGAATAAACCTAATCTAAAAATGGGAAATGCCCCTCAATATTTTGGGCAAGAAAGTGAATGGCTTTTCTCTAACTATTGGTTTAACAGGGAAGAATTGCCATATTTTTGGTTGCACTATAGTTTTGCTTATCTATTAAAAGTAAACAAAATTGTTCAAGTATGTTGGGATAAAACGCCTAAATATACAGCAGACTTACCGCATTTTTACGCGACCAACGGGTACAAGCCTATGCTCAGAAAAATAATGCAGAGGGAGTGGCGACATGGTATATCACCTTTATATAAGATGACCTACCGGAAATCACCCCTTAATATTCAAGGTATGAGATGCCCTGTAGATTTTATCTCAGGTAAAATTCTTAACTCGACTTCTCCCATTTAACTTAAAGTTTTTTATGAGTAATAAACCCGTAATTTTATGCACTGGCTTTCATCGAAGTGCTACTTCGGCTACTGCTAATTGGTTGCAGTTAGCTGGAGTCGATTTAGGAACTAATCTAGTTCCTCCACATATTTCTAATGTAAAAGGGCATTTTGAGGATGCAGAGGTAGTAAAGTTTCACGATAGGGTTCTTGAAAAAAATGGTACGAACTGGCAATACGCCGGTGAGTTTTCGCTTGCTGTCGACGATGAAGACTTGAAATGGGTACAGGATTTTGTTGCCAAACGTGACAGAGAGTGCGCTGAAACGGGCGTAATTTGGGGGGTGAAAGACCCCAGGCTTTGTTTATTTTTACCCTTGTGGCATGAAGTGTTGGGTGAGCGTTTAAAGCTAATAGGTATTGTAAGACACTGGGCAGCGTGTGTTGAGTCTTTGCATCATCGACATAGTAGAGAGATTGTAAGAAACCCCAAAATGCCACTTAGGTGTGATCACACACGGTTTTGGCTGGAGCCCAATCTCGGCGCGCGAATGTGGCTTGCTTACACAGAAGCACTAGTTACTTTTCACTCTGAAAATAAAAGTGACAGCATTCTTCTTTCACAGGGCTATATATTTTCAGGGGCTAATTTAATAAGTGAGCTCAACCGTTTCTTTGATACAAATTTGAATTCACAGTCTACTTGCCCCTTAGATAAACAACTTATAAGAAATTTTGCTTCAACATCTGTACGTACTAACCTAAGCGACTCACTTTTAGAGCTTTTAGAGAAAGCGTGGCATGCTTTACCCTTCGAGAAAAGTATCCTAGGGGAAAACGAAGTACATTGGGTAGAACCTGAAAGTAAACTGAGTGAAAAACCTGATGTTTCTGATGTGAAGGTCCACTACCCATTGGTTTTAAATTTTGAACATAAAAAAGGTGAGAAGGTTGAAGATACAAGGTTCTTATTATGCGAAAGCTTTGATGAATGGTTATTAAAACAAGAAAGTGTGGAGTGGAACGAAGTTAGCGCTAGTGAACTTACAAGAATGCTTCTAATCGGTGGGTTACTATCACGGCAGGATTTAGTAAAGTTCGCTCACTTTCTGAGGAAGAAAAAAATGACAACGCTTGCAGTGCATGTATTTGAAAAATTACAGGAGTCTTCAGAAGTCAGCGCGCAAATACTTTACTTTTTATCACTAAGTTATTATGAGTTAAAAGCCTACGATAGAGCAAAATCGACGAGCATACGGGCGATGGAAAAAAATCCAGACAATCAGAAAATTAATGATTTACATACTATTTTATTTAAAACTAACTACTCTTTTAATACTATTTCAGCAGTCGATGAGGATAGAATCAAAATATTTCTTAAAAAGCTCAGTTTTTTATTGCAACACAACAGTATGGAAGAGTTATTTATAAGAGTTAACTCTCATTTAAGAGTTATATGATGCGTGTGAGTCATACCAATAATTTGAGAGGAGCAATTAACATTGCTCCTCTTCAGGAACAGGCCTTCATAGGTTTTTAAAGAAACTCTTTTAAAGAGTCCACGTATGTTACGCTTTGCTCGTTACAAAATGCTATCCAATCCATTACCTCGGTCCATTCTCCAACAAAAACAAAATCCAAACCTGCGGCTGTTGACGATATGTAGTCATATTTACTGTCACCAATAAAAAGCGCTTTTCCGCAGATATTTTTATTGCCTAACTCACGAGCGAATATTTCATCTTTACTATCAGGGCTGCCAAATATTCCATTTGGGAAAAACTTCGCTAAATCTCTTTCTGCAAAAATTTCTCGTAATTCAGATTCCGCTCCCCCTGAGACTACGAGCCAATTTGCACTTTCATTAAGTTTTTTAAGCTCATTTAGTACAGGGTTAATCTTACAGGTGCGCAAGCCATGACTCACCTCCCTTGCATAGTTCTCTAGTAAAGTATTAAGTGTGCTTTGTTTATCAAGATGAGAGAGGTAATGCTTGAAAACCCACTCAAACTTCTTGAAGCGTGAGATACCACCATTTTCTACGTGATATTTCTTCAATGCGTGCGCGGCTTGTTCATCAAACTCAACGGTAGCATTATAAAATGCTTGCGTTTTAACCTTATTAGAATCAAGTATGACGCCATCACAGTCAAATGCGATGGTGTCATATTGTGTTATGTCAATCGTCATGAGGACATAGCCTTTGTTAATGCAGCCTCTACCACAGCAACATCTTCTGGAGTATCTACAGCATAACTTCCTGGCTTGGTCTCAATCATTTTTATGCCAACATTAAGCTCTAAGAAACGAAGAATTTCGATATCTTCAGAGTGTTCTAATTCACTTTTGCGACCGAAATCTTGATACTTCTTTAGTTCTTCTTTTGTAAAAGCATAAATACAAACTTGCTTTTTGTAGGTTGTTGGTGCGTTCGACTCTTCCTTATACCCGGGAAGCGCAACGCGCGACATATAGACCAACTTGTCATCTTCGGTTGTTATAACCTTAGGTATATTGATATTTCGTGGGTCTTCGCTCTCATTTAGATAACAAAAACCATTGATTACCATGCCTAAGCAAGCCTGTTTTTCAGCGATAATATTCAAAATGTCTTGCGGATCGGCCAGGGGTTCGTCACCCTGAACATTCACAATAATATCGGCATCTATGTGTTGTGCAGCTTCTGCTAATCGATCTGTGCCGGTAAGGGCTTTTCCTGTCATTACAACATTAAAACCTTGCGCTTCTACGACATCCTTTATACGAGTATCGTCGGTGGCAATGTATACATTTTCTTTACCAACAGCTTTTTCCGACAATTCGGCAACCCAAATTATCATTGGTTTACCAAGCAACGGAACAAGAGGCTTTCCAGGGTAGCGGCTAGAAGCAAATCTAGCCGGTATAACCACGGCAGAAGTTAATTTTTTGTTCATAACTACAACCCGTACACTGAAATCGAAGGAACATCGTATGTGGTGTTTGTTATTGATATCAGTGACTTACCTGTCGTTTCGGTAAACAAGTTGAATACTTTTTGCATTTCTAATGAACGATTGTCTGCGGCGCCAAAGCCGTCGAAACCTGCCAGATAGATTTGGTCACATTCGCCAGCAGCCGCAACGGCAAGTGCATAACTAATAACAAGAGAGTTAGGTAAAACAGCGCTTGTTTTGCTAACGGTGAATGTCCCTTTTTCTACCTGTAAACCGAAATCAAGGCAATGCTTGTTGCCCAGTGATTCAAGTACATCATCAGGAAGTGATTTTACTGGCGTAATGAGTGGTTGCGGTAGTAGCGCGTGCTTGTCACAATCTGCTAGAAGTCTTACTGGATGACTGGCTATGCGTAAATCTATTTTATCATCTGGCAAAATAGACTGGGTGTTCATAGCAATGACAACGGGTGAATAGTTATCAATGTACGATTGTACAGCATTGCTATGCTCTTCAAGACCTGGCCCAGCACCAAGAATAAGCACGCTTTTGCCTGAAAGCTCTGTTTTAGGTGACCAGCTTCCCTCAACTTTTTTTGAATAGAAGTTGCGTGTAGCATCTAGAGTATCTTTACTGAACTTTGAACCACCTTCAACGCGCAAATGCTCTAGCGTTGCAAGAATATCTTCTTCGTCAAATCTAGGATCTGCAAGCATTTCTTGAACAAAAGTAGGGTGAATACCATATTTCCCAGAAAGGAAGTAATATGGATTTGAGCCCCATCCACATTCATTTTTCAGTGGCTGGAAGTAACTCTTAATTACGGATAAAAGCGGTACAAGGTTGATTTGCTCGCCACGCATATTCGCAACTTCAATAGCAAGCTCTTCGGTTCTGGCATTGCCTGGGCCGCGCCCCATACCTGTTACCGTTGCATCTAACCAAGTTACACCCTCTTCTATCGCTGTTAGGGTATTTTGTAAAGCTTTACCCATGTTATCGTGGGTATGTATACCTAGCGCGCCTTTCCAGTGGGCGCGAAGCCATGAAATTATGTTCTTACATTGTTCAGGGCCCATACTTCCCATTGAATCAGCGAAATAAAGCGCATCTATTGGAAATTCCGACGCCGCACGTGCTAGTTCCTCAACTTCGTCTTGTGACCTTTCTGCTACCTGCATTAAATTATAGCCCACGACAAAGCCTTTGCTCTTCAACCACGAAGCCGCAGGTAACGACGCCGTAAACTCGTGGACATGGCAAGCAATACGAACGACATCAACAGGAGAGTCACTTGCGTTTAAAGGAAAAAGGCCTTCAAGTGCTTCTTCAACAGAGTTTGCAGCAACTAACTCTGCAGCATTGATCATTACAGCTACATCTAAATTTTTCGGTACATTTAAAGAGTCAATATATGAGTCAGTTGTGAAGGCGGAAGCGCCTTTAAAGCCTGTATTTTTGAGAGAGCGAAGTCCGAGTTCAACAATATCTATCTTTGCTGCAGCCATTGCCACAAGATAATTTAACACTACAGACTTTGGAAAATTCCAGCTGTTATAGTATCCGCCGTCCCTTAAGGTACAATCTAATATTTTCATTTACATTCCGTTTTCAGTTAATCTATCGAGTATAAATCAGCAAAATCAGGGTCGAATTTTGCCATGACGCTCAGTGTTTCTTTGAACCTCTCGTTCAATATATCAATAGTTTCTTGCTTCAACTCTCTCTTATATCTGCCAGGCATTACATCTGCACCAGCCCAACGATTTCCGATATAGTTTTTATTCTCTGACAAGTTTGAAACACGCTCTATTTCAAGCTTAGCCAGCATTTCAGTCGTCAGTGCTTTATTGAGATACTGTGCTACTTTTTCTAAAAACGAATCAAAGTCAAGACAGAGCCTTGCATAGGTAAGGACAGTATATTTTCTAGCATTTAAATCGGTTAATACGCTTAATAATTTCGAATAATAGCTAGGGTTTGCATTGCTTAAGACATATTCATCGATTGATATTTCCCTAGCTTTATTTAATTTTGCTTCCCGCTCTTGAATACTGAGATTTGGAGTTGGGTGGCTGAATTGCCAATGATAAACATTACAAAAGTGGTCTCGAGGATCTCGATAATTTACTAAAAACTGATGCTCGCCCTTTATCAATTGTGGGTTAAAAAAGGGTGGAAGGTTAAATCTATGAAGGCGACCGTCCTCTGGTAACGGTGATTGAATCAAATCTTTCGGTGAATGATCAACCAAAAATTTATCAATATATTTTGCTTCATCAAAGTTGAAACCGCCTATCTCACATAGGATCCGAAGAATCGAGTCTGTAGCTGATGTCTGTGTAGTTAGAAATATGTATGTCATTTGTATGCTAATCACTCATTATTATTAACTTGATATAATCTTTTTTAAGCGGCTTTGACTTATCATTTTTTCGATTGTGGCTAGGGCCTTTTCAGGTTCTGAAAACTCTATTTCTTGAGTACCCATGATGTGATAGTCCCACCAAGACAACTTTAAGAGACTTTCAATAACCTTTTCAGAAAATCGGTATTTTATTACTTTGGCAGGTACGCCGCCGACGATCGCATAATCGGGAACGTCACTCACAACAACCGCGCCCGCAGAAATTATTGCGCCATTGCCAATCGAAATACCATTTTTAATAAATGCGTTCGCGCCTATCCAAACATCATTTCCAATTACAGGAGGGGTTCCAGCTCTGAATTTCACAGGTGGCGAATGATAAGCTCCTGTTTGTTCAGTTACGTAGCTATCCCAATCATGAACCGCGTTTACATATTGAATCATCGAAGTAGACAACCAATTTGTCGGGTGTTCAGATGGGCCAATTGTCACATTGTCAGCGATCGAGCAATAACGTCCTATGTAGCACGAGTAAATGTTTGATTTTGTTCCATATATTCCCGTGTACGCACCGACCTTTACTAATGATTTTGGCTTTAATAATGGCTGAATAACACAAGGTTCTTCAAATATTGAATCTTTATGCAAATTCGGGGTTTTAGGGTGTAACTGAACGAAATTTTTATTTTTCATCCGAAACTCTTTGCTCAATAATTTTTTGATACTCGCTAAGTTTTTTCAGTATGAGTTCGCCTTTGGGCCTTTGATATTTCGCCAATGTCATGAAAAACATTGCGTTGTTAATATTACGACTTTCCCAGAGGAGCGCTGTGTTTCTAGCTAAATCCGCGTTGAGGTTAGCGAGGTCATCCTGAAAAAAATCATCAAGCAAATGACTTAGAGAGTTTTCTTGTGTTGTACTATTTAAGTAGTCATAACAAGCTCTCTTCATTGCTTTTGGTAAGCTCTTACTTTTAATGATGACAGCTTTTAAGAAATCTTCGCTAACAGATGAATGCTTATTGACAGGAAAATCAACATCTAAAAAATCTTCGCACTTTAACAATAAATCTAACGCCTTATTTTCATCCTCAAGATCCTTTTGAACCGTTGATAACTCGCTATCGGTGAGGTAAAACTTTCTATTATCGCAATTAAAGTCACTATTGAACTGGTGTACCCCACATCTTAGTGAGTTTAATTTACCATCGACGAAAACAGGTACTCTTTGATTAACGTAGTTTAACAATCTTGTTGTTTGATCCCCGATACCTTCGTTAGAGTTAATAATTCGAAAGTTTGAAGTATCAATATTGGCAAGAGATAAAAATTCCCTGACTAAACCTGCACTTGAGGATTTTAGTTTTGAGAATGCATGGAATCTAACATCTCCAAACACTAACATCAGCTTTTCTACCATAGAAGAAATCGCTACAATGTGGATGTTATTAAGACTTTCCAATCCGCCTTTTATATTTTGTTGAATCAATGAACAAAGTAAAGAGTATGGTTGGCGTAGAACACAGTGCACCTCTAATTCATGCCCAAATGATGTCAGATAGTCTTTGAGGCTTTTTAATCCTGATTCTGAGAGAATGCAAACATCTTCGCCAGACAATATAATAAAGTCTTTCTTTGCAAGCATCGTATCTAACTGTTCTTTATACAAAGCGTGCTGTGCAGGTATATCCACACTAAACCTAACGTTTATATGGTACTTATCAGGCGTTTCACAAAAAAGGCTATAAAGAGGAATACTGTGGTTGTCTATATTTCTTTTCCCCAATTTAAATATTGGGAAGTGTGCGCCTTGTGAGTCTAATAAGTCTAAATTATTCGCTAATGTTGATTGGATGGAGGAACTTGCTGTTTTATGCATTCCAACATGTAGCACGATCTTCTTCATTCGAGCTTTTCCTTTAGCTTTAGAATTTGAAGCATCCCAAAGCCAGCGTTCATGTGGGTATGATCATCTGGCTGCGCCTGAAACTCTGGAGCAGTGACTGCAACGTTCTTTATGAAGCTCTCTGTTGGTTGTGCTACGATTTCCACATTGAATTGAGCCAAATACTTAGAATTAAAATAGTTTAAACTCTCATTGTAGCAATTTTGGCTCATTTTTCTTGAGTTTCTTGTAGAGATAGGCTTCTCTAGCAAGCAAATTCGTTTACTGTAATTCTTTCTTATTTTGGAAATTAACACTGTAAACTGATTTGTACTTGAGTTACACAGATCTTCACTCAAGTCTTGCAGCATTCTTTCTGAAAACTCCCTATAATCGAATAGGCTTGGCTCTGTTCCAACTACTACAACAGAATCGTATTCCTCCAAGGTTAAGCTTCCCTTTTGGGCTTTTGAATCAGTGCAAAAAGATTTAAATTCTTTTTTATCTAATTCTAACCTATTAATCATGCCGTCAGCTATATTGATACCGATGACACCTCCTTTACCCATGCTACGGGAAATGAAGTCTATATTAGTATTATTAGATAAATCTAATTCTTTCACTGCGTTTATGATAGCTGCGACGTGGCTGTTACCGATAATAAGAAGCTTCATATCATTCTCCAAAAGCAGACAAGAGTTCTTCCTCACAAACCAACTCATCATTTCCATCATATGATTGAGTCATCGCTGATGTACTTAATCCAAATTTTTGGTTCATACACCTAAAGAAAGTTTCCATAACAAAACTTACTCCTCGTGAGTTTACTTGGCGAAGATTAGGTTCGAAAAATGTTCCTCTAAATACTGGCGAGTTTATGATCTCATATGACGGAAAGTAATCAACATAGTCAAGATTACCAGAAAGAAAGTCAGCAGCAGCGCGAAGAATCGATTTTGACTTCATTGTTGCAACCAATACATGCTCGTTGGTGTTAGTTGCAGTAAGTGGAACTGGTGACACTGTTAAAATGAACTTACATGAGGGGTTAATTTTTCTAATCTGATCAATTGCAGCACTCAGATTGCTAACTACAATATCATACGTTTGATTTACAAATTCATGTCGCGAGGACGAATATTCACCTGCAACAGTTCCAGGACAAAGAGGAAACTCTATTGAAGAGCCTTGATTAACCCAGCTTTCTGTCAGCCCCAAAGTAAAGACGAATATATCACTCTTCTTTAAAGCAAGTTTGAAGCTGCTTAGCGTATTAAACCTAGAATTTTCAAGTTCTGAAAGTGTAGAAAAGCCCTCAGGTTCAATGACTGGTCTAAACGGATCAATATACCTCCCGTCTTTTTCCCAGAATTTTAAATTATCTGGAAAAGAAGAGGGGTTCAAGCTCCAGTTTACCCACTGTTTTAATAGCGAAGTGGTGTAAATATTACCGGTCCTGGCAGAGAACACCTCGTAGTTATACTTTTTTCTCAATGCGGAACTTGAATTTAAAGGCGCCTTTTCCGTTATGAACCAATTAAAACCGTGAGCCCGCAATGCATTGCCTATATGCTGAGCAAAGCATGAACCAAAAGTAGTCACCCTATCGCTTCGCTCTATTTTAAATTTGGGGTCCCACAGATTCTCAATATCGTAAAAATGTCTCTTGGCTACAGCTGGCGACCAGAAGCTTTTTTGTGGTTTGTTTTTATATGGATTTAATTCGGATGACATTATTAGTCCTTGTAAAAAACTTAAAGTGCGATTCAGCACATCCCCTATTAGTAAGGGGTGACTCTATTCCTTTATGAAGCGCATCCCATAGCTCTCCCCCACCTTGTAAAGCCTTGAGTAAAACTGAAGCAAGTGACGAAGGATTTCGAGCACTGAAATGTAAGCCGTCTACATTATTGCGCACTTTCTCTTTCATGCCGCCAATGTCAGATACTATTAATGGTCGACCAGCTACAAAAGACTCTTGAATAACCATAGGGGAGTTTTCCCACCATATAGACGGCACCACTACCCAATCAATGGCTTTCATTCGGTCCATTTGCTCGTCGGGCCTATAAGGGCCAACCCAGCGTAAACAGCCCTCTTTAACAAGTTTAGAGGCTAGCTTTTCCACTATTTCTTTAAATTCACCGCTTTGCTGTTCTAAGTTAGCGCCGTGAATTTCAACAACTAGTTCTTTGCGCTCTTCCTTGGTCATGGTGTGCAACGCTTGAAGTAATATATCAATGCCTTTGTACGGGTTAACTTGCCCGAAATAAGCAAAACGGTTTCGTTTCTCACCTTCATTTAAGGGGCGTGGCTCAAGCTTTGGCAGATCAGCTTGCCCGTTTTCAATCATTATTATTTTATCTTCGGCTATGCCCCACTGAATGTAGCGCTGCCTTAAAAATTCAGAAGGTGAGATGAAGCCATCTATCATTTCAAAGTGCTTTTGAAAGTAATGTTTTCTTAACCAAAAATCTTCTGCGGTATTTTCTGGAAAGCAGTTTCGGCATTCATCAAACGACTCGCTGCTACACAGTTTATGCCCTTCGCCTGTTTTTACCATTTGGCCATTGTGTTTACAAATCGCCATATATTCATGAATAGTAAAAAATATACGTATATCAGGGTTTACTTGCTTAATTACACGAATAAATTCTAAACCCATGTGAGCGTAATGGTGCATATGAACAATGGTTGGGTTTAGCGCTTTGATAAAATCGGCAAACCACGTGGTAAGTGAGTTTTGTTCTACCGCTTTCATCATGTGCCAATTGTGAACGGCTTGTTCCCACAGGTATTCGTTGTCTCTGCGCTTTCTTATTTGCCCAGTTGCGCCTCGGCCGCGGTCAGCCCTTGCTAAAAACCAAGCATCTTCTACCTGCTCAGACTCTTTGTAAGCGTTGAATAAATTATACGCGGCTATTTCAGCACCGCCTAAGCTAAAATCTGGATGGCCGTGCGAGATAACCAAAATTCGTTCTTTCATACTACTTAATTCCATTTCTAATTTTGTTTACCTACTAATAAACCATTCCAGCGCTCTTGGTGGCGCACAGCGTTAAGAATAATTACTTTCATTCTGAAGTCGCCTGCTCCTGTCAGGTTAAACGACTGTCTTTCTAAATGCGTAAGCTCAACGGTAGGTACATAAACGCAGTTTTTGCCTCTATTTCTAAGCTTGAGGCAAAGGTCTGAATCTTCGAAATCACCTATAAGGTAGCCTGTATCCCAACCATTTATGGCGTCAAAGTCGCTTCTGCGAATTAGCATACATGCCCCCGTTACAGCTGGAAGAGCGGTTGACGAAGAGTTTGCATCTAATTCTGGTGTTAAGCCCATTTGTGGGTGGTGATTTATCCAAATGCCTAAGTCAGTTCGTTTTTTGAACTCGATGCCCGCATGCTGAATAGAGCCATCTGCAAAGGTGAGTCGTGGTGCTACAACGCCAATATCGTTAGATTTAAGTAATTCTTGTTTTAACGCCTCTAACCAGCCTTCTTGTTTAGGAAAAACATCGCTATTTAAGAAAAGTAGTAAGTCGCCATTCGCATGTTCTGCGCCAAGGTTGTTAGCTCCCGAGAACCCTCTATTTGTACTTCCCCAAACGGTTTTAAAAGGTACTTTATACAGGTTGTAAAGTTGCTCGGCAATGGTCGAAAGTTCGCTAAGTAATGCAGGGTCATCCACCACATAAATAATTTCGCAATTCTGGCTAACGAACTTATCGCTTGAAAAGCACACCATCTGGCTTTCAATAAAATCAATACGGCCATAAAGGGGTATAACAATACTCACCTCAGGTGCTTTCAGGTTTTTCCCGTAATGCTTTACTTCTTGATTAAGCGCGGAGTATTTCTTGCGTTGCTCTGCAATAATGGTTTCCATAATAGGCAGGTCAAGTTTGGTAAAACGTTCTGCTAAATTAGGTATAGCTGTAGGAATGCCAAACAGCCAGTGTGCCGCTTGCACTGGTGAGCTTCCAATGTTTTCTATATCTTTAGTGCCTAATATGTGCACACCTTGGTGAGAGAGCGCTTTAAGCGTCAGGCTGCCTGTTTGTGCCATATTATTAATGCGCTGGGCAAATCCAAGCTCTTCAGAAATACAATTAAAAGAAGACTTTAAAAAAGCTTGATGCACGTCTGCCCTGCGGGTGCGGTAGGCATCGTCTAGAAACCAAACGTGGCCTTTTGCATCTTCTGCCCATACTATGGGATCCCCTTCTGCAACAATCCAGCCTAGTACAATGCCCTCTTTTCCCCCTGCGAAGTTTACGGCAAATTCTAAATGAGCCTTAACAAATTCCGGCGCGCCATCAACGGTTTTCAATTTAGATGTCCAATTGACCCAGTTACGCTCTACTAAATCTTTAGAACTCTTAATCGCGTTGGCTACTTCATAAATGATTGAGCCTTCAAATTTTTCAGAGGCCTCTATAGGTGATAAGGCTTCAGGCGCGGTTTTGTGTTTAGAGCTGCTATAAAGCGGTCGCTTTTCACTAAGTCCGTCTGTTAGAAAATGGCTAAATGGCTCAACACCACTGTTTGCAACATCAAGATTGTTATTTAAATACTTTGACGTAGAGAACCAAATATTTGGATTGAAGCCTAATTTCCATCCATTTTTTAGATAATGCAATATCGCGTCGGAATTACTCGGGATGTTGTATTTCTCTAGATAAAATATCTCATCGAAATCTTTTTCTATTACGTGGGTTGCGTGTTGAAGTTCCGTTTCAGAATACGCAAATTTCTTTTGAGACACGCGAATGGGTCTATTCTCACCTTTACCTTTATCTAAATAGTGAAAAAAAGGGTTCAACTGTGTTTTTTTGACGTCGGGGTTTAGTTCTAAATATGCACTTACTGAAAACCATTCACAAGGATCTAAACCCTCTTGCCACCCATCGTCTAAAAAATGGGCTAGCGCATTTTCTTCACTATCAATATCAGCATGCTCTCTATAGAAATCCTCATCAAAAGCCTCTTCCACTACTTGTTTAACAAAATGCAGATCCTCGTCATTCATGGCGATGTTATGGCTTTGCTCTGCTCCTAAACTTTTATCCAATGTAGCGTCTGTGGAATGTTCTGTTAGTTCATTATCTTGTTGTGCCACTTATGATTCCTTTGCCTGACCGCTTTTTGAGTGACGAGCACTCAAATTCAAAAAACGTGCTTTTGCCTCGGTACTTTTTTTTGAATTTATGTGAGACTATAGCTTATAGTTATTATCTACTAAATGTGGCAAACATAAAAGAGCAGAACGAGTTGCAATTTCTGATCTGATTTCAAAGTTGTAACCATAAATGGGTAATGGAAGATTTGAAAATAGAAATAGATTTTGCCTTTGCAGTAGGTTCAAGACTGCTATTAGGAGGGTGGGCAGTTGTAGGCAGTAATATGTCAACGCACCCACTTCAGTTCGACGGTGAACCTGCCTCACAGCTTTTGCTCTACAAAAGAGAGGACGTAAGTCAGGTTATGCAGTGTCCTAGTGAGCACTGTTCCGGTTTTTTGGTTGTGCTTTCTGATGCAACGAACAAAAGCAGTGTAGATCTATCATGGGGGGATGATTACTGTAGTATAGAAATAACACCTTCTTTATACACAACTTTGCTCGCTGAAATTTCCCCGCTACCGCAAAACCTCATAAAAGATGCCACAGCACTGCTTGAAAGGAATGGTTTTTACTGGGGACAAAAGGCATTAGAATTCGACGAAAACACGCCCAATAATCTTTCTCTGTCTCACAAAGACAGTAAAATTCAAATAGATTATACCTATACCTTAGACGCAAATACCATTTTGTTAATAGGATGGGTGCTTGATGAGGCGCGTTTATTTAAGCGTATAAATCTACGCATTAATAATATTATTACCAACTGTATTTTAAAAGATGCGTTTTTTCACCCAAGATACGATGTTGCAGAGACGCTGAAATTACCGCTTAGCCAAGGTGAGAAAATTGGTTTTGCGTTTACCGTGTCGTTGCCTGAGCAGGTAAACCCCGATGTTGAGCTTATGTACAGTGTTGATGGGGTGTTTTTTCAAGGTCAAGCGCTAAAGGCCGAGCAATTTAAACGCGAAGAAACGTGGTTAACTGAAATACTACTGACTAACGTAGATATTACCAATACCGCTAAATTTCCAAAGCTTGCCAAGCATGTTAACTCGGCAATAGAGAAGTGCTGGCGTGGTAGGCTTGAAGCCCCTAATTCAGCCTTGATTAAACAGTTTGGTGCTTCGGTAGAAAACTCAGACTTGTCTCTTATTATTCCTATTTACGGCCGCTATGACTTTGTGCAAATTCAAATGTCTCAATTTAGCTTAGACCCTGATTTCGACAATATTGAAATAGTATATGTACTAGATGACCCAAGAATAAAGCACGCATTTATGGTTACTTGCCAGGGGGTATTCGAAACCTTTGGCGTACCGTTTAAAATTGTACTTAGCGAGCGTAATTTAGGTTATGCTGGGGCGAATAATTTAGGCGTTGCCCACGCTTCTGCCGAGTACATTGTGCTGCTTAATTCAGATGTAATCCCAAAGCAAATAGGTCAGTTTTCAGCATTGCTGAGTCAGTTTGTCGAAAATGATAATATGGGCATACTCAGTGGTACTTTGCTGTATGAAGACAATACCATTCAGCATCAAGGAATGGAGTACATGCAAGACCCTTCACATCCTGGTATGTGGATGAACTACCACCCACAAAAAGGGTTTCCACTATCGCTTACTGATGAGTTCGATATACGTGATGCCCAAGCGGTAACTGGTGCGCTTATGCTCATGACTAAGCAGCAATACATAGACGTTGGCGGTTTTGATATTGGTTACATACTTGGTGATTTTGAAGATTCAGATTTGTGCATGAAAGTACGAAACCAAAACAAGCGTATTGCAGTGTCAGGTGTGGTGCAAATGTATCATCTAGAACGCCTATCGCAGTCTTTGGTATCGGGCAACACGTGGAAACATACTCTGTCTATGTTGAATGGCCTAAGGCACACCAATAAATGGAACGATAGAATAGTAGAAGTGATGGCTGAAAATGGATAATAAAAAAATACTCATCATTGCCCACGGTCACCCAGATGTACACAAAGGTGGTGCAGAGCTGGCAGCTTATCAGCTATTTCAAGAGTATGAAGCGCAGGGCCTAAATGTTATGTTTTTGGCTAGAAGCGAAGAGCCGCCTCATGGCGGTGCGGCTTTTTCAATTCGTAATAAGCCCAACGAATTACTCTTTCATACTCGTCAAGACGACGACTTTATGTTTTCGAATATTCGTACAAGATATATTTGGTCAGAATTACGTGATTTACTAGCTCGTTTTAAACCAGATGTAGTGCATTTTCATCACTTCTTTTTGATGGGTATTGAAACCCTGTTAGAGGTAAGAAAAACACTGCCCGATGTAAAAATTGTTTTTACGTTACACGAATATTTAGCCATATGTCATCGTAACGGTTTAATGGTAAAAAATAAAACAAACGCCCTTTGCAGTAAGGCATCCCCTCGAGATTGCCATGGGTGCTTTCCAGAAAAGTCACCCGCCGACTTTTTTATGCGTGAAATGTATATTAAACGTGCTTTTTCTGTTGTTGATACATTTATATCCCCTTCACATTTTCTTAAGCAGCGCTACAAAGCGTGGGGGCTAGAAGAAAGTTCTATTCATGTTATCGAAAATGGTATCGCCAAAATAGATGAAAAAGGTGTGAAAGCAAAACAACATGAAGAGCTTATTCACTTAGCCTATTTTGGGCAAATTAATAGTTATAAAGGCTTAGATGTTTTACTTAATAGCCTGCTCTTATTAGACAGAAAAGATCGCAAAAGATTCGTATTAGATATTCACGGTGCTAACCTAGAGCATCAGCCGAAACGCTTTCAAAATGAAATTTTTGAAAATTTGGAAAAGTTGAAGGGCACGGTGTTTTTGCACGGAGCATATCAAAATGCTGACTTACCTAGTTTGCTCGATAGCGCACATTGGGCGGTAGTACCTTCAATTTGGTGGGAAAATTCTCCCATTGTCATTCAAGAGGCTTTTCGTTCCGGTGTACCGGTTATTGCCAGTAATATAGGTGGTATGGCTGAAAAAGTAGTCCACGAAGTTAATGGGTTACATTTTTCGGTGGGTAAAGTTATGTCGCTTAAAAATTCCTTGTTAAGGCTTATTCATGAGCCAGATTTATATAGCAAATGTTGCGAGGGAATTACAGCACCATTAACTATCGCAGACTCAGCCAAGCAAAATCTTGCATTATATTAGGAGCCATAAAATGAAGTGGTCGTATTTTATTGAGGCAGACAACACAGCTTCAATTATCCCCTTCGAAGGGCCCGCTATAGGTTTAACAACCTCGTCACTTTCGTTACAGCTATCCAAAGAGTTAGGCGATATAGATAATGTTGAAGTATCTATTGCTTCGCACTCTGCCTTGTTACATGGCGAGCAAAATCTATCGAACATCGAATTCGACAAATCAATCAATAAGGTTTCCTTAGGGTTAGAAAACCTTCCATCTAAAGTAGTAGTGTTAAAAGTTTTGGTTCACACTACATCATCGGTTGCGGTTTTTCATGTTGCGTTACTTCCCTCTTTTGATCTCCCTCAAGCAGTGTTTGTACTAGGTTCACCTAGAAGCGGAACTACCGTAGTGGGTAATATGTTACAACGAGGAATGGGCATTAAAAGTCATGGCGAATCCCATATGGCAGAGTTGCTAGCAACACTAGTAACCACAGCTACCGACTACGTAAAAAAATCTCCGGCATCGGGAAATAAAGGTACGCTTACTTGGGAAGTAGAGTCCATTTATGTGAAAGCGTTGCAAGTACAGCAATTTAGAGAGCTGTATAGCAGCTATTATCCGGGTAAAGTTTTTATCGATAAAACTCCTGGCATACCCATGCTGAATTCGTTACCAATTTTAATGTTAGCGTATCCGAATGCTAAAGTTATTTATTGCCAAAGGCGTGGTATTGAAAATATCGAATCGAGACTTCGAAAGTTTCCTCAAGTTCCTTTCGAGGGGCACTGCAGACAATGGCGCCAAGCAATGCTTTTATGGCGTAGAAATAAACAAGTGCTTTCCAGCCAATACTTTAAAGCGCAAAACTGGTTCATGGATGTAGAGCAGTTCCGTCTAGCAAAAAATCCTTCAGAAGTGATCAAATCATTAGCACAATTTTTAAATTTAGATAATTCGGCATATGAACGTATGTTGCATTATCAAGCTACCGAAACGCCTCAAAAAACAGGTAGTAGTGATTTTAGTGCTTCGTCTTTAGAATCTGTTAAGTGGAGTGAAGAGCAAAAAGCGGTGTTCAAAGATATCTGTAACGATGAAATGCAAAGGTCAGGATATTCCTTAGATAATACCTATTTTGTGTAATTCATTTTAGGCTGCCACGTGAATGCATTGGGTAGCTTAGTCACTGGAAAGGCTTGATCAAATATTAAACAGGTGTAAAGTGGTAAATAAGCACATTTAGTAATCTCTCTACAGGGAGTTTGAGAAGACTATGAGCGTCCACCGAAAAAGAGGAGTGGTTGCTTCTCGTAAACGTTTAGAAAAAGCTATGGTAGAAGCTGGTTTTAAAACGCAGATTGCGCTTGCTAAAGCTATCGCTAAACAAGAAGAATCGACCACTGTTCCAAAAGATCTCGTAAGTAAAGTTTTTAGAGGTGTTCCTGTTTCACCCTATAATCTACAACGTGTAGCTTCCGTATTAGGTGTAGAAGCCTATACGTTGTATCAAACATCTCAAGAGTCAGATAATAAAAAAGGAAATGCAGGCGACTCTTCTTCTGGTGATCCGATAGAAGAAAGTAAATTGGTAACTGGCGTTCTCGAAAAAGCGCATTTGGATACCGAATATTCTGCTCGCGAAACCGGTAATAGCTACAGCCAAACGGTTCCCTCTAGTGAATTTCACAGCACAGAATATTTACCGCAGAAAAATTTTTTCTGGATTTTCATAGTAAGCAGTTTCGGGTTAGGGCTGTTTTTCTCGGTTACATACTTATTACCTGAATTCATCAAGTCAGACGAGCCTCTAAACTTACTAGACGACCCCTCATTCGAACATTACTCCGCTATATTAACCGTTAATGATTCTATGCTTTCTTTTGCTGACGCTACAGCTAAGGCTATTGATAGCGATTTAGTTGCGCTAACTATTTTAGGTGAAAAAGCTTCTAAAACCGCACCTCTTCAACTTCTACAGCGCTATCGAGCCGATGCAGTTCTAGAAATAGTTACGCAAAGTGAGGGGCGATTTTGGAGCATCGCTTTAGTTGCTTGGACCAATAAAGGGAGTACCACACTTTGGAATACAAGCTTATCTAGCGGGCAATTCAATTTATATATGACCGATATTGCGAACGAAGTGGCAAAGGTTGTTTCATTATTTTTTAAGCAAGAGGCTATAACAATTAACCCCAAGTTTGCCTTCAACGTTTCTAATGAAGCATTAGCCTTCTATTTAGAGGGAAGGGCAAAGTTAGATACGACTTATCAAGATGAGCAGGCGATTCATGCACAAAGCAGATTTAGTGCTGCAATAAGGCGCGATAAAGATTTTGCTCAAGCGTATGCCGGCTTATGTGAAGCTCTCATTTTGGAAAGCTGGGCTGGAAACGAAAAAATTGTTCTAGAGGATGCCAGTAAAGCATGTGCACACGCACTGGAGTTAGCACCTTCATCTCCTTATGTGCTTGCAGCTAACCTGGCGCTATTTAGGAGTACTGCCTCATTAAAAAGCGCTTTATCTATGATGAAAAAAGCACTACAAAACGCAAAGTACAATTCGGCGCAAATGCTATATGAAATCGCTTTTTTAAAATTCGAATATTCGAAAGAAAGCAGTGAAAAAGCGCTATTGTTAAATGAAATCGAATTATTGAGTAGTAAAATTATTTCGACTTACCCTGCATTCTGGCGAATTCACCATCTCCTAAGTTTAGTTGATTTTCACAATGGAGATATTAGCTCAGCAATGAATCACATAGATGCGGCCACCCATATTAATAAAAACGTGCTGCTGTTAACAAACCTAGGTACGCTGCTATTTTGTCAGGGTGATATACCCGAAGCGAAAAGTAGATATCAAGAGGCAATACAATTTTTCCCATCATCGCCTCTTGGACATGAAATGTTGGGTAGAGTTTATTTTTTTGAAAATGAGCTTCATGCAGCAGAGAAGTCTATCAAGTGGTCGATATCGTTATCAGATGAAAATAACATTCACCAGACGTGGGGAAACTTAGCGGACGTGTATCGTCACATGGAACAGCTTGCTACAGCCAAAACCTATTACCAAAAAGCTTTGGATATTATTCATCAAGATGAGCTTTTAGGGCTTAGGTCGATAGAAATGGATATATATAGACTGTATTACGAAATAAGCATGCTCACAAGTACAGAACGCCTAAGTAAAATTGAATCTCACAACAAAAATTTAGAAGAATTGTATGCCGCTACTCAGTCTCACTTATCTCCCGCAACAGCGATCAGAATCGCGGTAATTGGTTTCTTACTTCGTAACGATGCCGTGGCTAAATCTAGCCTAAATACTGCGGTGTCGAGTTGCCCAGTATTTTGGAAATCGCCTGATATAGTCAAGCTTTCAAATGAACTAAAAATTACTATGCAGTAATTTATAACTTCTACGTACACCAGTTTTCAGCACAAAGGCAAATAAACTTCTGTTAAGTAAATTTATTTAAACAAAGTGAATATAATTCAGCATGCTATCTACGGCTATATTCTCTTAAGTGGCGTTAAATGACTACCTTAGTGTTGAAAAAAAAACCTACTTAATAGATTTTAGTTTTAGTAGGGAAACTATTGTGTCTGTCGCTTTTTTCGCGTTGATTACCGACTACCTGTTCTATTCGATAATATGAAAATAAGTTGTTCAAAAGCCTCCCATCCAAATAAAAACAGACGTATTTTTTAGACGGAGTTCATTATGCGTATTTCAGGATGTTTGTGGATAGAGCAGTCTCGAATCCAAGCAAGCGGTTATGTAATGTTATTACTGAGGAGTATAGCGTTTCTAACTGCACTAATTATTTCTATGTCAGTATCTGCAATTGAAGTGAAAAGCAGCTTGGAGAATTACCAAAAAGACAGCAACGGTAGGTTGGTTTACAAGGTCTTAATTTCTAATACCGATAATGTAACTCGAACAAATGTACGTTTAGACTTGAGTATTCCTTCTGGCTGGCGATTTTCCAGAGCGGAAGCGTCCATTCAAGCCTCAGGGTGTAATACATGCTCTTCTGGTAGCTCAACTTACTGGATATTTGACTCATTAGCTGCCGGAAAAAGTGTTGAATTAGTTATCCCTTTTTATTCAAGTAATTTAGCAGATCAAACAGGGAATTCTCTAAGTTTCATTGCTTCAGTTACTCATTCAGGAACTGCCAACGCAATAATAGATGAGATATCAACGCTAGCTGTGGCTGCACAAACTATACATATGTCGGTTTCCGCTAGTAAAAAAGTAGTTAAGGCAAATGATGTTGTTGACTACGAAATAACGTTTGGAAATGTAGGAACTTCAGGGTTTGTAGGACAATATATTTCAGCTGACATTCCTAGTGGTGCGACTTTCGTTTCCGCATCGGGTAACGGCGTGTTGTCTAATGGTAAAGTCGTTTGGGACAGTTCTAGTGTGCTAAACATAGGCGAAAGTGAAAGAAGATACTTTTCTGTTCAGTTACCTGCAGGTTCTGCGGGGTCAATTTATACCACTGAAGTATCTTGGGCACAGACGAGTTCGAGCGCAGTGCAACAAACTACGTCAGAAAATGTAGTTATAGGTGATGATAGTGGAGTAGAGCTTTCCGTTGCCGTATCCGGTGGGTTGCAAACCGATGCTACCAGCACTGACTATCGATATGTAATATCTAATAATGGTACAACAACACAATCAGCTATGACACTCTCGGTATTAATGGGCACCGGCAGCTACTTAGCATCCTATGAATCTATGCCTACATTTTACGGCAATAAGTATAATAGCAATTGGTTTTATTTTACGGTGGATGCATTAGCACCCGGCGAATCAGAGGTTATCTACGTTCCGGTTAGGCCATATAATGAAACAGATGGTAAGCCTTTCATTTCTCAAGCTATTCTAACAATTGATGAGTTAGATTCTTGGCAAGCAATTAAACCTACAGTTAGATACGATACAACCGACTCCTTGGCACTAACAATATCTTCAAGTAAGCAATCAGTTGCTGCAGATGAAGAGTTTAGATATGACGTTTCCTTAGGAAATTTACGAACAACTGCATTTCAAAATATAGATATAATTGCAGAGTTGCCAGAGAATGTAACAGTAGTATCGGCTGAAGGCGACGCCACCATCGTTGGTAATACCGTCACCTGGACTTACAGTACCCTAAACTCTGGTGTAAATAACAAGAGAAGCATCAATGTAGTTAGTGATGAGGGGCTTGAAAACGGAACGCAATTAAAAGCAAATATTACAGCGCAACTAGGCAATGAAATATTAAGTGATGGAAGCGAGATAGTATTCATCAACGATGATCAATCCCTTGGTTTAGACATTGCGTTAAGTACAGACGTTAATAGCGACAATCAAGCTACATGGGTTCGGTACATAATTTCTAACAATAGCGAACTAGCTAAAACCGATGTCACTTTATATTTAAAGCTGGCAAAAAATTCGATTGTAACGAGTTACGACGACTTACCTAGTAACTACGGAAACCGATACTATGGAAATTGGTTTAGTTACAGTTTAGGGCAGATTAATGCTGGAGAGACGAAAGCCGTTACCTTACCTATTCAAAGAAGTAACGCTATCGATGGTCAAATTTGGGAAACCACAGCTTTTCTTTCTGATGCCACGTCATTCTTCGTGCAGGGAACAAAACCTACCATCATAAATAAAATCGAAGATACGCTTATCGCCACATTGGTTGCGAGTAAAGAGGTTGTAGGCGCTGGTGATGTCTTTGAGTATGAAGTTTCTGTAGGTAATCCATCGTCTACAGCTACACAAAATGTAACAGTAGAACTAGATGTACCTCAAAACTTCACGGTTTCAGATATAAGTGATGGTGGAGTTTATGAAGGGAATACCATTTCTTGGAGTCTTAATACTGTAAATTCAGGAACAAGCACAAAGCGCTCCGTGAAAATGCATGTTCCAATTGGACTAGTAGATGGCACTACTCGAAAAGCGCATTTAACAACTAAGGTGGGCGGTGAGGCTGTCGCTCACAGTACGGTAATAAACTCAATTAATAATAATAGAGATCTTGAATTATACGTTAGTGTGACTGGTGATGTGAGTACACCTAATCAGCAGTCTTTTTACCGCTATAACGTCACAAACAATGGGCTATTGTCTAGAACAGACGTGAAACTATTTATTAGTATGGCGGGGTGGTCCTACTTGGGCTCTTATGAAAGCCTCCCTTCATTTTACGGCAACAAATATATGGCCGACTGGTTTAGCTATGATTTAGGCCAAATAGATCCTGGGCAATCAAAAACAGTAATTATTCCCTTTTTAACAACGGGACAAGTTACAGATGGCATGATTTTAGATTCACAGGCTGTATTGACCGACGGCAGTAGCAGCTACATTCAAGCAATGAGACCTACGGTTACTTATGACAGTAGTGCTAGCTTATTAACCTCAATATCCGCCGATAAGCAAACTGTTTCGGTTGGTGAAAAGGTTGAGTATGAAGCTACTTTCGCTAATTTAGCTTCTTCTGCAACACAAAATGTTGAATTAATTGTAGATATCCCGGATGAACTCTCGGTTACAGACATTAGCGATAATGGGTATTTCTCATCAGGTAAAGTTTACTGGGATATAGGAACCGTTAACTCACTTAATAATGGAAAGCGCTTTTTCACTGCAATTACAGATGACGAATTATCGGAAGGCGATGTCGTTCTTGTTAAAGCTACATTGAATACAGGAGGGGCAAGCATTTCACGCGCAAGTGAAGCGGTAGTTCTACAGAATAACATCGGTTTACAGCTTGCGGTAGCCACTTCAGGTACAAGTTGGGAAGAAGGCAATGAAGACGATGCACATTATCGATACATTATTTCAAATAATGGCGAAACGTCTAAGACCAACGTTCAAGTTGTTTTGTCTCCTGGTTATGGCAGCCGCGTAAGACCAAACAATGGTGCTCCAGCCATATCTTCATCCTATTATTATGTTAGAGACTGGTTAACCTATTCCTTTGATGAACTTCAACCGGGTGAATCTCGCACTATTTACTTACCTATTTACGCATCGAATGCGGTAGAGGGGAGTCCTTGGATTTCACATGTAATGGTTTCAGACCAAAGTGCTAGTTATACATTAAGTGCTAACCCAACCATTTTACGTGGAAGCGAATATGACGGCCTTAAGCCCCTAGTCAACATTGAAAGTGACGGAGCAATAAAAGATCCAGGAGACAATGTCACATTTTCGGTGGCCATCGGCAACCCGTCTGAGGATGTGGTAGAAAACGGAATGGTAATTACTCAAATACCAGAAAATATGGCATTTGTCAGCGCTTCAGGGTTGTACGAAGTTATTGATGATAAAGTGTACTGGCCTCTGGGTGATATACCAATAGGCACATGGAGGAAAGAGTCACTTACGCTAGCAATTTCAGCAAGTGCAACTAATGGAGAGCTCTTACATGTGGAAAGTAAATTGCTTAATTCATCCAACTTGGGTGCTATCAGCATAGCGTCAGATGTTGTTATTGTGCAGGAAAGTGCAGGGGTTGCTCTGTCAATTAATAATAGTTACACCGTTCCCATGGTGGAAGACAGTAAATATATATTGAACCTCGATGTAGTGAATGGCAGTGAAGTGCAAGTTGCAGATGTAAGCTTAAGTGTTAAGGCTGCAAGAAAAACCTACATGCCAGCTAGTGAGCACCCTACCGGTAGTTGTTCAAATGGAAGTTATTGTTACGAATATGATTGGATGAACTTTAGTTTAGGTAATATGGATGATGGAGAAAGCATATCATTCAACGCAAATACTTACCTTCGTTCAAGCAGTCAGGCCCCTGAAAGTGGCCAGTTGCTTTCTTCTATTGTAAGAGTGACGCATAGCTCTACACCCAGTTCAGATATTGTTATGACCTCTACGTTGGGCGCCGGTGGTAATTTCGATGTGGACTCGGAGCACGATAGTGATGGTGACGGAATACCAGATTACTGGGAACTTCAGTATTCAGGTTTTGCTAATTGGTTGGATGCAACTGATGCAGACGACGATTTAGATGGTGACGGCTATACGAATCTTGAAGAATATTTGAATGGCCTTGCGCCAGATAATAGTGACCCTAAGGACACTGATACTGACAATCTATTCGATAGTGTGGAAATAGCATTAGGTCTAGATCCTAATAGTAATGATACTGATGGCGACGGTATCATAGATAGATTAGATAACCGGCCAACGGTATTTAACTCTGCGCAAGATGGCTTATTGAAAGTGTTGGATAACATTGGAGATGTAAATAGCGATGGAATTGATGATGTTGCTATGGTGTACGTGGAATCTAGTGAACTAGCTTCTGAAGTTGCCATTCATGCAGGTATTGTCACTATCGATATTGTTAATATTGAAGACCTTTCATTAATCAAGCGTATAAAGTGGCCTACAGCGTACCAAGATATTCAGTTGTATGTACTGGATGATATTGACGAGAATGGATTCGTTAATATTGGTGTATTTGGTATGTATCTAACATCTGAAAACGATACCGACGTTATCAAACCTCAACTTTATGTACGTGATGCTCTTACAGGAGCGCGGATTGCCACATATAACTGGCCTGCAAATTGGCTTGAAGCTGGAATTGTCGTATTAGAAGATGTGACAGGCGACGGTATACAAGATGTGGCTTTAGAGGGGCGTTTTATCATTGAAGATGCTAGACCGCAACTTATGGTCAAAAATGGGGTTAATGGTAATTCTGAATTGACCTATAGCTACCCAAGTTTATTTGATAAGCCAGGCTATGTTCAACTAAGTGATTTTAACGGTGATGGCATTCGTGAAATTGGTTTGTTCGGAAAGTTATTACGAAACGATAAATATCAGATTAAAATTACTGACGGAACTGATAGCGAGGGTAAGCTACCAGCTTACAACTATCCAGATTACTGGGTAGAAAACAGTTGGCATGAGTTGTCGGATATAAATGGTGATGGAGAAAACGATTGGGGCATGTTTGGTATTCGAACTGACGACAACCGCCCGCAGTTATTAACTAAAAGTGGAACAGATATTTCCGGCTCGTTGGGAATATTTGCATGGCCAGAAGACCTAAATTCAGCCGATTTTCATATCATCCCTGATGTAACTGGCGACGGTATTGATGAAGTTGCAGCATCTGGTTATCGAGGTAGTCAGGACCGGAACCAATTCATTGTTAAAAATGGTGCAAACCGAGATGTTATTTATGCAAACATTGGCTGGGCCAATAAATGGACTCAAGTAACCTACCATGTATTGGGCGACTTGAATGGCGATGGTCAAGCTGAAATAGCGCTATATGGTCTTCGAACGACTGGCGTGTGGGAGCTCAATGTCAGGGATACACTTAATAACGATTATGGAGTGTTTGTTATTGGCAAAGACTGGGTTTCCAAACCCTTGATTGCAGTTGGAGATGACAAAGACGGTGACGGGCATCGAGATGTGTTGTTATATGGGCACGCCTTGGATGGTACGCCCCAAACTAGGTATATGAACGACTAACCACTAAGTATCAAAAAAAACCTGAATTTATTCAGGTTTTTTTTTGCTCCTTGCCAGGGCAAAAATAACAAACGAAAAATACAGTCTTACTCAATCAACGCTACAACCAGTAACCAAAGTAGTTTTGGCGTTTATGATTTTGTATGGGCTCTGTTACTTAGGCTAACTATTCGCTATCATATCAATTCTAAACTTAGTTTTATTAGAAGAGCATATAATGAGAAAAGGAATTATTCTGGCGGGCGGCTCAGGCACACGCCTACACCCGCTAACAAAAGTAGTCAGTAAGCAGTTAATGCCGGTTTACGACAAACCTATGATTTTTTACCCGCTTACTACACTCATGATGTCGGGTATAAAAGATATTCTTATCATCACTACTCCTCAAGAACAGCAGCGTTTTATTGAACTTATAGGTGATGGCAGCGCATTAGGTATTAATGTTCAATACGCCGTTCAACCTTCCCCAGATGGCTTAGCCCAAGCTTTTCTAATTGGCGAGGAGTTTCTTGCAGGGGAAAGCTGTACATTAGTACTAGGTGACAATATTTATTATGGTCACGACCTGAAGCTTTCACTTCAAAATGCTTTTAAACAAGAGCATGGTGCTACCGTGTTTGGTTATCATGTAAACGACCCCGAGCGCTATGGCGTGGTCGATTTTGATGACAACTGGAACGCGCTTTCAATTGAAGAAAAGCCCGAAGCGCCAAAGTCTAACTACGCTGTTACTGGGTTATATTATTACGATAATCGTGTGGTTGATTTTGCTAAAGAAGTGAAGCCATCACACCGTGGTGAGCTTGAAATTACCGACCTTAATAATCTTTATCTGCAAGATGGCAGCTTAAAAGTTGAATTAATGGGGCGTGGTTCTGCTTGGCTTGATACAGGAACGCTTGATTCTCTGTTAGATGCAGCAAACTTCGTAGCTGCTATTGAAAAGCGCCAAGGTTTAAAGGTGTGTTGCCCTGAAGAGGTGGCTTATCGAATGGGTTACATCGATGCAGCACAGTTAGAGCAATTAGCGGCGCCACTTAAAAAGAGTGGCTATGGCGATTACCTACTAAAAGTAATCAACGACCGCGTTAAGTAAGGCTACTAAGTGCCTTGTACTTTTCAAGTACACAGTATTACCAACGGAATTAAGTAAAACATGCAAGCAATAGCAACAGACATCCCAGACGTTAAAATCATTGAGCCAAAAGTATTTGGCGACGAACGCGGCTTCTTCCTTGAAACCTTTCGCACCGACTGGTTTAAAAAAGAATGTGCAGACGTTGAATTTGTGCAAGACAACCATTCAAAATCCAGCCAAGGAATCCTTCGTGGGCTGCATTATCAGTTGGAGCAGACCCAAGGTAAATTGGTTCGCGTAGTCAGCGGCGAAGTATATGATGTTGCTGTTGATATGCGTAAAGATTCACCTACGTATGGAAAGTGGGTCGGCGTTTTACTGTCGGCTGAAAATAAACGTCAACTATGGGTACCTGCAGGTTTTGCTCACGGTTTTTATGTAACCAGTGAGTCTGCTGAGTTCGTATATAAGTGTACTGACTACTATCACCCTGAGTCAGAAGTGTCGGTTAAGTTTAACGACCCAACTTTAAACATCGATTGGCCTTTAGTTAACGGTGAAAAGCCGTCTTTATCTGGAAAAGATGAAAATGGCGTCGCTTTCGTTGATGCCCCTACGTTTTAAGGATTAAACATGAGTATTGTAGTTATTGGCAATGCTGGCCAGTTGTCGTTTGAATTGGTTCGTATTCTAGGTGAAAACACTATATGTTTAGGCCCTGAAGATACTGACATTACCAACGAATCGGTATTATCTGAAACGCTAAGCAAACTAGCGCCAAGCGTCATTATTAACGCAGCGGCTTATACTGCGGTAGATAAAGCAGAAGAAGATTTCGATTTATGCCACGCGATCAACGCTACTGCCGTTGAAAATTTAGCAAAGTACTGTAAGCAGTCAGGTGCATTTTTAGTACATGTATCTACAGATTACGTATTTAACGGCCACAAAGGTTCGCCTTACCTCACTGATGACACTATTGAGCCTCAAGGGGTTTACGGTAAAACTAAAGCTGATGGCGAAAAAGCCTTGCTGGAATTACTTCCTAACTCAAGTTGCTTAATTCGTACTGCGTGGGTGTATTCATCACATGGCAATAACTTTGTGAAAACCATGCTGCGTTTAATGGCAGATAAGCCTCAATTGTCGGTTATTGATGACCAAATCGGCACGCCTACATGGGCAAAAGGGTTGGCAGAAGTGTGCGTAAGTGCAGCGCAAAATAAAACCCAAGGTGTATATCACTGGACTGATGAAGGCGTAGCTAGTTGGTACGATTTCGCGCTAGCCATTCAAGAGCTTGGCATTGAAAAAGGTTTGTTGTCTTCGGCTATCCCGGTATTGCCCATTCCTTCTTCTCAGTACCCCACACCGGCTTCACGACCGCATTATAGCGTGCTAGATAAAACCAGCACACGAGATACTTTTTCATCACTTAATCTTACACATTGGCGTACTCAATTGTCTGCCATGATGGATGAGTTAAAAGCATAATTATTGAGTAACACACGTATGAAAACAATTTTAGTAACAGGTGGTGCGGGGTTTATTGGCTCGGCAGTAGTTCGCCATCTTATTAATGATACAGAACATAAAGTCGTAAACTTAGATAAGCTTACTTACGCGGGTAATTTAGAGTCGCTTTTGTCTGTATCAGATAGCGAGCGCTATGCGTTTGAACAAGTCGATATTTGTGATGCCGACGGCGTCAAAGCCGTTCTTAATACCCATCAACCCGATATCATTATGCACTTAGCGGCAGAATCTCATGTAGATCGTTCAATTGACGGCCCAGGTGAGTTTATTCAAACCAATGTAGTAGGCACTTATACCTTGCTTGAGCAATCACGTGCATATTGGTCAACGCTTGATGATGTGAAAAAAGAAGGCTTTAAATTCCATCATATTTCAACTGATGAAGTATATGGTGACCTTCCACATCCAGATGAAGTTGAAGAGGGCGCTGAACTGCCGTTATTCACTGAAACTACGCCATATGCACCAAGTTCGCCTTATTCTGCAAGTAAAGCGTCTTCCGATCAGTTAGTTCGTTCATGGCTACGCACTTACAAGCTACCTACATTGGTAACCAACTGTTCGAATAATTATGGCCCGTATCACTTTCCTGAAAAGCTAATTCCGTTAGTTATTCTAAATGCCTTAGCAGGCAAGCCATTGCCTGTATACGGTAAAGGCAATCAAATTCGAGATTGGTTGTATGTGGAAGACCATGCCCGTGCATTGGTGCTAGTGGCTCTTGAAGGAAAAATTGGCGAAACCTATAACATAGGCGGCCATAACGAAAAGCAAAATATTGAAGTAGTGAATACAATTTGCGACATTTTGGATGATGTTCAACCTAAAGACAGTAAGTATTCAGAGCAAATCACTTATGTTGCAGACCGCCCTGGTCACGATATGCGATACGCGATTGATGCATCTAAAATTGAACGCGAGTTAGGGTGGTCACCCCAAGAGACCTTCGAGAGCGGTATTCGCAAAACCGTTGAATGGTACTTAAACAACGAAGGTTGGTGGAAAGCGGTACTAGATGGTAGCTATCAAGGCGAACGCTTAGGTGCTGGCAGTTAGTTTTTTAGTTTTTAAATCATGTTAAACTTGAAGGCCGCTTTATTAGCGGCCTTTTTCTGTTTATCCGGGGTACCTACGCAGTATGAAGAAGTTTGCAATGCTTACCGTGAAAGGTGCGGTAGGGCTTTTGCCTTTGTCAGTGAAACAAAAGCTTAAACAAAATGCTCAACTCACTGAGTTATATAGCCGTTCTCTACAGCGCTCAGGACTCTTCTATGGTTTCCCTAGTAAAAAGAAGCGCATGGCAATGTATAAGCATTACTTAAAGCTTCAGGATAGGGCTTTAAGCGATAAATACGAGAACCTTTCTGAAAGTAATAAAGAAAAAATTAATGTGGTAGTAGTAGGAACTGACTTTCTAGCCACCACACAAAAAGATTTGCAACGCTATTTAAGTCAAATTAAGAAAGTGTTCGTAGTTGGTAAAGTGACGGCTTCGCAATACGAAGATGTTGAAAGCGTAGCGTCTCTATCTGAAGCCCTCGGGGCATGCGATTCATCTCATTCTACTCTATTCATAAAATCCGGCGACACGCTTTCGAAGTTTGCACTAAATGAATTTATTGCAGTGGCAAAACAAACCGATATTGCTTATTGCGATACCGATGAAAAGAATCAGAAAGGGGTATTAACAAGCCCTAAGTTTCTACCTGATTGGAATCCAGATCTGCAACTCTCGACTGCTTATATAAATACGGGCGTGCTGATTTCGCCAGAGATATCAGATGTATTAGCCGTGAACAATGTTAGTACTATTGCTCAATTAGTTACCACTGCTTGGCAAAAGCAATCAACGGTTACTATCTCGCATATTCCATATACCTTGGTGCATTCAGAAAATTCGGTCAAACGTGAGCAAAACGAATTGCTTTCAATCTCTGATGATTTGAATTCACAGGGTAGTGCGGTGTCGAGCTTTTCAAAACATCAAAAAGTTAACTGCGTGCTGTGGAAAACACTTAACGAGCCATTGGTATCTTTAATAATCCCCACTAAAAATGGCAAAGAGTTAGTAAAGGCGTGTATAGATTCCATCCGTGAAAAAACCATCTACAAAAATTATGAAATTCTTCTCATTGATAATGGTTCCGATGAAGACGCGAGCATTCGTTATTTTGAAACATTAGCAGAACTCCCAGAAGTTCGCGTTTTAAACTACCCTGGACCTTTTAATTACTCAGCGATAAACAACTTTGGCGTAAAACATGCTAAAGGAGAAGTAGTAGGGTTAATAAATAATGATATTGAAGTTATTAGCCCTGACTGGCTAACTTATATGGCTGGCCATGTGATGCGTGAAGATATAGGTTGCGTAGGGGCTAAATTACTTTATTCAGATGGCCGTATACAGCATGCTGGCGTAGTTCTCGGCTACGGCGGTGGAGCAGGTCACGCTCATAAATATTTCCCACGCTATCATCCTGGGTATTTGAAACGACTTGCTGCAACACAAAATTACAGTGCGGTTACTGCGGCATGTCTGTTAGTAAAGCGTAGCCATTTTGGTGCAGTGGGTGGCCTAGACGAAGAAAATCTCGCGGTGGCCTTTAACGATGTCGACTTCTGTTTACGGGTAAGAGAGTTGGGGGTTAGAAACTTGTATTGTGCCGAGGCTGAGCTATATCATCATGAGTCGGTCAGTCGCGGTTTAGATATTTCGCCTGAAAAGGCGGCTCGGTTTAATCGCGAGCTTGAATATCTACAAACAAAGTGGTCTCATGTTATTAAACATGACCCTGCATATAACCCTAATTTAACGCTGAAACGCGAAAACTTTGCGCTTAAGACAAAAGAAGAGCAGAGTGTTTTATTAGCTTCATATTGATAATTTATAGTCATTGCTTCTAGTTACGGAGAAAACGAAATTATGGAAAGCACACCACAAAGCATGAAAATAGCCGTTGCAGGCACAGGCTATGTAGGTTTATCGAACGCAGTTTTATTGGCACAGCACAACGAAGTTATTGCGGTTGATGTAGTACCAGCGAAAGTGGATCTTCTGAACGACAAAAAGTCTCCTATTGAAGATAAAGAAATTACAGACTATCTAAATAACAAGCAGCTTAACCTTAAAGCAACGTTAGATACTGAACTTGCTTATAAAGATGCCGAGTTTGTCATTATCGCAACGCCTACAGACTACGATGCACAAACCAATTACTTTAATACCAGTTCAGTAGATGCGGTAATTAAAGAGGTTATGCGAGTAAACCCTAATGCGGTAATGGTGGTTAAGTCTACCGTTCCAGTAGGTTTTACTGTTGAAGCAAAAGAGCGCCATGGCACTGAAAATATTATCTTCTCACCAGAGTTCTTACGTGAAGGTAAAGCCCTTTACGATAACTTGTACCCAAGCCGTATCATTGTGGGTGAGCAAAGCGAACGCGCAAAGAAATTCGCAGCATTGCTAGAGCAAGGTGCTATTAAAGAAGACATTAATGTACTTTTCACTCACAGTACCGAAGCTGAAGCTATCAAGCTTTTCGCTAACACTTACTTAGCTATGCGTGTTGCTTACTTCAACGAACTAGATAGCTATGCAGAGCGTAGTGGTCTTAACACGAAACAAATCATAGAAGGTGTTGGATTAGATCCACGTATTGGCGATCACTACAACAACCCAAGCTTTGGTTATGGTGGTTACTGCTTACCTAAAGACACTAAGCAGTTGTTGGCAAACTACAGTGAAGTGCCTAACAACATGATTCAGGCTATTGTTGATGCCAACCGCACCCGTAAAGACTTTATCGCCGATTCTATCGTGAGTCGACAGCCTAAAGTGGTGGGTATCTTCCGTTTAATCATGAAGTCTGGGTCTGATAACTTCAGAGCAAGTGCCATTCAAGGCATCATGAAGCGTATTAAGGCGAAGGGTATTGAGGTAGTGGTTTACGAGCCAGTAATTGCCGAAGACGATTTCTTTCACTCTCGCGTAATTAAAGATCTAGAAGAGTTTAAATCTATTTCTGATGTAATTGTTGCTAACCGCGTAACAGAAGACATTGAAGACGTATTAGATAAAGTGTACAGCCGTGATTTATTCGGTGCTGATTAACAGTAACTAGCTTTCGAACACGAAAAAAAACCAGCTATGTAGCTGGTTTTTTATTTTTAACTCAAGTCAGTTGAATGACTCTTTGCTTATTTTGGGCTTCGGCCATATCTATCCGAAAAGCGAACAATATCGTCTTCATCTAAATATGCGCCTGATTGAACTTCGATAAGTTCAAGGGGGATCTTGCCAGGATTTTCCAACGAATGCACTGCGCCGATTGGAATGTAGACTGATTGGTTTTCAGTTAATAAATTCACATTATCATCTACCGTGACATTGGCCGTGCCAGACACTACAACCCAATGCTCAGCTCTGTGATGATGCATTTGAACCGAAAGCTTTTCACCTGGTTTTACCGTAATACGTTTAACTTTAAAGCGGCCACCATTGTCTATTGAGTCGTAACTTCCCCAAGGCCTGAATACTTCTCGGTGAAATTCAAACTCAGGGCGTTTATTTGACTTAAGATGATTAACTACGTTTTTAATGTGTTGTGAGTCGTTCTTATTCGCTACCATCACGGCATCTTTTGTTTCTACCACCACAACATTTTCCAATCCAATAACGGAAACAAATCTGTGCTCTGAGTTTACATAGCTGTTTTTGGTGTTTTCCAATAAGGTATCGCCAACCACAACGTTGCCGCTTTCATCTTTCTCACCTGTTTCCCATAAAGATGACCAACTTC
This sequence comes from Alteromonas sp. KS69, assembly GCF_003989595.1. Classification (NCBI taxonomy): domain Bacteria; kingdom Pseudomonadati; phylum Pseudomonadota; class Gammaproteobacteria; order Alteromonadales; family Alteromonadaceae; genus Alteromonas; species Alteromonas sp. KS69. The sequence goes on from NZ_PYHU01000004.1 coordinate 187,403, forward strand.
CTACATCAGACCAACCGGCGTCTAATGTAACCATTACTGCACTCTCGGTTTTTTCCATTACAGCGTAATCGATTGAGTCGTCAGGGCATGTTTTAAAAATATCTTCTTGAATTCTAATGAAGTCTAAATCGCGTTGAGTCTCTGATGTGGCTTTCTTACATATAGCTAAAATTTCGGGGTTGTACTTTTTAAGCTCTGTAAGGTATGTACTTGCTTTAAACATAAACATACCGCTATTCCAGAAATATTCCCCAGAATCAATATATTGCTTTGCGGTAGGTAAATCTGGCTTTTCCACAAACTGGCGAACTTTAAATCCCAAGTTAACACTGTCACCAGATTTGATGTATCCGTATCCAGTATGTGCTTCGGTAGGTACTATACCGAAAGTAACAAGCTTGCCTTCTAAAGCGAGTTTTTCAGCATCTTTAATTTTGGCCTGAAAGGTTTTTGAATCTTTTATGAGGTGATCGGCAGCAAGTACCAACAGTACAGGGTCCTCACCATTTTCCGTAGCGTTAAGTGCAGCAAGCGCAATAGCGGGAGCAGTGTTTCGTCCCACTGGCTCTAAGATAATATCGCTGTCTTCAATATCTATCTGGCGCATTTGTTCTGCGACAAGAAAGCGGTGAGCTTCGTTGCAAATAATAATAGGAGCGTCATGACTTAAGCCGTTTAGCCGTGTAACGGTTTCCTGAATCATTGTCTTATCAGAGGTAAGTGATAGAAATTGCTTAGGGAGTGCTGCGCGAGACTTAGGCCATAACCGGCTTCCAGTGCCTCCAGCGAGAATAACTGGCTTCATTGAGCTTTCCTTGGTTTTGAGTATTTTTCACAAGTATACTAAGTTGTTAGAAGATTGAAATGGTAGAGTAACTTACATCGCAGACTTTAGCTTTAGGATGCCATCATTTTCAGTCTACTTAGCCTTATCAAGTATATGCTTCGCGGCCTGAATAGCAGATTCAATACTAGTAAAACCTACACGACCTTGCCCCGTAATTGTTGCTAACCGCGTAACAGAAGACATTGAAGACGTATTAGATAAAGTATACAGCCGCGATTTATTCGGCGCTGACTAACACTAATTAGCTTTCGAACATGAAAAAAACCAGCTGTTAAGCTGGTTTTTTATTTCCAATTTAAACAGTACCTTACGCTTCTTACCTATATCTCTATCAGTGCCATTCATTTACATTCCATTTACTTAGTAATGCATTTCGAATTTTCATAAGCTATTATGCGTTGGAAATTAAATGGTATTGTTATAAAAACTATAAAAATTGATAAGGACGTTGAGTAATGAAACATAGCATTATTGCGCTTGTTGTTAGTGCAACTTTTCTTTCTGCCTGCGGCGGTGGTTCAGACGAAAAAAACCAAGCTCCCCTTCTAACTGCTGATGCTGCATCCACGTTGAACGATTCAGCAGTTACTGTTGACGTGTTAGCGAATGACAGCGATCCAAATGGTGATGCGCTTACTATTTCTGCAGTCGGCACGCCTGATATCGGCGAAGTCACTATTACAAACAATACATTGGTTTATACGCCTTCAGCGCAAGCAATGGGCGATGTGAGCTTTTCGTATGAAGTTACCGATGGTGAATTGTCATCAAATTCAACGGTTACGATCACTAACCAGCAGTCTGTCACAATCACTGGTATTGCGACCGATGCGCCTTTAAATAATGGAGAGGTTACTGCTACTAACAATAATGGTGACGTTCTAGCGACTGCAACTATTGATAGCAATGGCAGATATTCACTTCCAATTCTTGCAAATGAAAACCCTGGTTACTTAGTGCTTAACGCTAACGGGGTGGGTGATCAAAGCCACGTAAGTTTGGTGTCGCGGGTGGGTAATTTCTTAGATTTAAGAGCGCTTGCAAGTGAGAACGATACTAACGAGCTTTCAGATGCACTGCTCTTAGAAAGTAAAATTACCCATGTAAGCACCGCGCTTTCTATTATGTACACTGAGTATGTAAACGATGGCGGGGAAGCAAGCTTTGACGTATACGTCGCTGAAGCCGATTTTGAGAAAGTGTTAGGCCTTGCAAGCTTTATAAAGGTACTTGCTGACAATGAAGATTTTTCGTTACCTGATGGTACGGATACGGTTTCATTCTTTGCCGACAGTGAAGAAAACATTCTCACTACCATTCGTGCCTATTTAAATGATTTAGGGCTGATAAACGAAGACGGTACTTATGCCGATGCGTACGCCGATGCAATTAACACAGCCCGTGTTGAAACATTAGAAGATGACACGCTTCAACAAAGCTACAGTGAATCATCGATAGCAGGCAAAACCTTTGCAACCTATAACGCAGGAGCGTACCTAGCGACTAAAGGTTCGGCGGTTTATACATTCAATGACGATGGAACAGGAAGCAAATCGTCAGCCGAAAACTACTACAACATTTTTTCAGATAGTGTTAGTTGGTCGGTAGATGATGGGGTACTTGTAGTGGTGAACACCGATGCAACACCAAGCCTTGAATTTCCGCCAAGCCCATCGAACTACCTTGAATACTTCGATGAAGAAACAGTATTGCAAATTCTTGCAGCAGATGAAGAAGGTTACTCTGCACAATGGAGAATAGAAAAAAGCCCAGTTTCTGAGAGTTTCGAATTAGTGTACGAAAATGGTGGCAATGCGATTGCCTACGTATCACAAGTTATAGAGCTAACGATAACGCCAGCGGTTGATGAGAGTTATGGAGCACCTAAGTTTGTCACAGAGTATCCTCAAACTTATACCTCCATTTACAGTGATACTTCTGAAGCCATTTCGCTTTCTCGTGAAGATGTGTTGGCATCGCCTTGGGTAGTCGCTTACAACAGTGAGTTTGAGTACAGCTTAAACGACCCTGAAGGTAACCCGATTACTCTAGAAGGTATGGTAAGCGATTACCTTACTTTTAACGATGACAACACAGTCAATTCTCGTTTGTTTGGTACTCAGGGCAGTTGGTCTTTCGACAGCGGTACAATTAGCTTATCTGTAAATGGTAAATCATTTACCATAACACCGTTCAAAAAGCAGAATGACTACTTTATTGCTGTGTATGAATATGAAGAGGCCGGAAACGTAATAAAGTATGCGGCTGATATGCATAGTATCGACTTCAGTTTACCTGAGAGTTTTGATGTAACGTCTACGCCACCAATGGTTTGGGCTTCTACCTTGAGCGCTTCGCTTTTTGTTAATGATTTACCACTAGCGGAAGATTTGTGGAGTTACTACTTTGATAGTGATGGTACTGCCGGTAGGGTTTTTGCCGAGATAGATTATTCTGAGCCAGATTTACCTGTTTCTCGTTTTGTGGATGACAGTGCGCTCTATAACTTTCAGTGGCAGCAAGAGGGGGACCTTTTAACGCTAGATGGTCTTAGAGAGAACAGTGCTTTTGTCTTTCAGCGTCGTTTTAAGTGGGAACTACTTGGTGTAACAGATTCAGGGTTAATGGCTACCATTGAATATCAAGTAGGTACTATCAACTATAGCGACGGGTACAGCGACGAACCAATTGGTACAGTTCCAAGACTTAACTTCTATATGCCACTAAACCTAGAGGAAGCTTACCCAGAGATTTGGGGAAATACGGAAATTAATGGTCTTAATAGCCTAGACTCACAAAACAACAGCTCAGTTTCATCACTAGAGCTTGATCAATAACGTATTGTTGTTATCGGAACTATGACTCAAGCCGAGCACATGCTCGGCTTTCTTTTGTATTGAAAATCGCAAAGTTCATTCCAACTAAGCATCTATAAGCTTTTGTGAGTAACCTAAGATAATTCGTGCCGCATTAATAATAGATTCAGTAATAGTAAAATCTACTCGACTTTTCCCCGTAATCGCATAGTACCTTTCATTCAGCGAGTGAGCCTGCCCAATACAATACACACCATATTGTGCTTCCACATGATTTGATATGGCCGACGGCGCACAAAACACGCCGAAGTCCTCGCTACCAAATAGCTTTAGCAGTGCGGTATCATCAAACTCTGCTACTATCTTTGGGTAGAGTTGCTCTGTTTCTAGCCAACTCATTAACGCGTGGTGAATACCGGATGTATTACCCTGAATCAGTAATGGCATATGATTTAAACAATCAGGGAATGTCTGACTGTTGGAAAGGGGCGCTTTGGCAAAAAAGCTTAGCGCGCTTTCTCCAAGAAAGTGACTGTTAGCATTCACCTGTGAGCCCGGAGCAATCCCCCTATCGGCCACAATGAAATCAATTGCATTAATTGCGAGTTCTTTAAGTAATCCATCGAAGCTATCTTCTTTAATAACATATTTAACGTTAGCAAAATTGCGCATAGTGTCATGGACGAAGTCATAAAAAAGCACTTTAGGTATACCATTAGTAATACCAATCACAAATTCTTTAGTATTTACTTCATCACCGGCGTTTAGTATTTCTGCTAGCTGATGGCCTTTATGAAAGATCTCACTGGCATATTGAAAGCTTACTTTTCCTTTATCATTCAAATATAGGCGTTTATTAACCCTATCGAAAAGCGGGTAACCAATTTGATTTTCAAAAGTACTTAGTTGCCCACTAACGGTTTGAGGAGTAACGTGAAGTAATTTAGCGGCTTGCGCAATGCTGCCTTCGCGAGCCACTAAATAGAAGTAGTAGAGATGATGATAGTTGAGGTGATGCATAAGTAAGGTTTTTACGATGAACTAATAAGAATATAACAGGTTTAGTATTCTTTTATTTGAATTACACTAGATAAAATGCGAAGTATCACTCGGCGCTATTGAAGGAATTATGGGAAAAGTCATTAATTTACACGCAACGAGGAAAACCTTGTTTGCTATTTTGAAGCCAGAGTCAGGTTTTTTCTGGGTTGCCATAGCTTATGGTGTTGCTATTAGTTTAATGACATTAGCTGTGCCTATTGCGGTACAAACATTGATTAATAGTATTGCTAATATTGGCTCTGTTCGCTCGGTTGTCATACTTGCTATTGTGCTGTTTCTAACACTCTTCGTATCGGGTATTTTTAGTGCGCTTCGAATGCGCATTATGGAATATTACGAACGCAAAGTTTATGCACGCCTTACCGCTATGATCAGTTTAAAAACCATTATGGCGGAGCATCGTTTTTTTGAAGGCAGACAAAATACCAATATTACTCAGCGTTACTTCGACATTATGACCTTTCAGAAGAATGTGCCTTCACTTATGGTGGATGGGTTCGCGTTGGTATTGCAAATGCTGGTGGGCTTTACGCTAGTATCATTTTATCACCCCATGTTATTTGCGTTTAACTTAGTGCTTATATTAGTGATGTATGCCATATGGAAAATATGGGGTACGGGGGCCAAACGCTCTGCTATCGAGCTGTCTCATGCAAAGTACGATTCGGCCAAATGGCTAAACGACATTGCTGCGGCCCATGAATTTTTTAAATCGGCTGACCATGTTGAATATGCGGGTAGAAGTACCGATAACTTTATTAATAATTACATCACCAAACACAAAAGCCACTTTCACTATACGTTTGCCCAAGTGGCAATGTTTTTGTTGCTCTATGCATTTGCCAGTGCGGCGTTGTTAGGTATTGGCGGTGTGCTGGTGGTACAAGGCCAGCTATCTATCGGTCAGTTGGTGGCTGCAGAATTAATAATGTCTGCGGTATTCTTTGGGCTGTCGCGTTTTACGCAATATTTAAAGCTTTACTATGAATTGTATGGCGCCGCTGAAAAGATAGGTTCTGCCCTGGTTATTCCGCAAGAAGTCGTTAATGAAAAAGCAGATCGGGTGCCAAACTCTTCGCAGTTAATTTTTAATAAGTTACACCTCACCCATGGTAGCGATACCTGTTTAATAGATTTGCAAATTGAAGCGGGTGGTAAGTACTTCATTACTACGAATAAGAGTTGGGTTCAAAAGCAACTTATTGGGCTAATGAAGCGCTATGAAAAGCCGCAAAAAGGTGAGCTACTGCTTGGTGACTTAAGCTTGTATGATTTCGATACCTATGAATTACGCCAAGCAATTAATACGCTAGACCGCTCTCTTATCGTTGAATGTTCCATCGAAGAGTATTTACGATTGGCAAACCCAAGAGCGAGCTTTGCTGAAATTAGAGCTGCTTTGGCGGCTGTTGAATTAGATACCGTTATTGATGCGCTGCCTAACGGGGTTGATTCTAAAGTGTCGGTATTAGGGGCGCCATTGCAGCCGCTAGAATTCCTAGTGTTAAAGCTGGCCGCAGTTATTATTGAAGAGCCCAAAGTGCTTATCATTAATCAACATTTCGACGCTATTCCGCTAGCACTGCGCCTACGATTGTTAAACCGTTTGTCTGAACTTAGTTGTACGGTACTTTATTTTACCAACACACCTGAAGCTCATTGTTTGGACGGTGTTATTTATCTAAAAGACAGTGCCGAGGTAGTGGCAGCTGAACCTGCAAAAGAAAGCGTTCTTAGCCAAAACGTGTCGCAGGAAGGAGCAAATGATGAATAGTGCAGAAAAGCGATTTTTAGATAATGTCAGTTCTTTATCTTCACTACATGTTCCGAAGCTTCATAAAGTGGTGTGTGGATTGGTGTTAGCGATGGTGGTGTGTGCTTCGCTTATTCTGTGGTTTACACCATGGATGCAAACGGCCTACGGCACAGGAATGGTCGACTCTTTAGATCCCGTCGATAGAACGCAAGCGATTAGTGCTTTAGTTGATGGGCAAATAAAGCAATGGCATGTGCGAGAAGGTATGCAAGTAAAGGCGGGCGACCCTATCGTCACATTAATTGATACCGACGCTGGCCGATTAGAGAAATTGCAATCTCAACTAGCGGCGGCAAAAGCTGGGCATCAAGCTAATGAAACAGCAGTAGCTAACGCTGAAAATAATTTAGCACGTCAAATGGGGTTACAAGAGCAGGGGCTAGTGTCTCGCAAAGATGTAGAAGCAGCGCAAATAAAGGTGCAGGAGTTAAAAGCTAAGGCGGCAAGCTCTCTATCTGCCATCAATGATGTAAGCATGAGTTTATCGCGTCAGTCTATTCAAACAAAAGTGGCGCCAGTAGATGGCACTATTATTAGGCTTTACTCTGGTGGAGTCTCAACATTTGTAAAAGCAGGGGCGGTGTTAGGGCAGTTTATCCCTTTGAACGCCAAACGTAGTATACGTATAACGGTAACAGGGCTAGATGCGCCACTAGTTAAAAAGGGCGCCAAGGCGCGTTTACAGTTTGAAGGCTGGCCAGTGTTTCAATTTAGCGGGTGGCCGGGTAGTTCTATAGGCACATTCGGTGGCGAGGTGGTTTACGTTGAGCCGGTGGCAAGTACCGCTGGTACGTTTCAGGTGTGGATAATGCCTGATGCAGATGACGTACCATGGCCTAAAGAAAGCGCTACGCGGTTAGGAAGCCGCGTTAAAGCGTGGGTATTGTTAGAGGAAGTGAAGTTGGGCTATGAACTGTGGCGACAACTGAATAACTTTCCTCCCCAGCAAACCGCTGATCCCGAATCATCTCAAACTAAAACGTCGAGTTGGTAAGGGATAGCATGAGAAAACTACATGTTGTTACGTTTGCCTTTGCATTGACCGTTTCTGTGATGAGCTGCGCAGTCGCCGCAGCTCTGCCAACGGTAACTGAGCTTATCGAGTCAATGCAGTATCACCATCCTTATACTCAGGCCATTGCTGAAGGTGAAATTCAAAGCGGTGCAGATATCGATATTGCGCTTAGCGAGTTCGACCCTTTTATCGAGCAACAAACATCTAGCAGAGTAAGTGGTTATTACGATGGTTTGGCACTACAGCAACGCGCGATAAAGCCGCTTCAGTCGTTGAACGCTTCAGTTTATACAGAGTACCGTGTGTCTGATGGTGACTTTCCTGTTTACGAACAAGAATATGAAACCCTCTCTGGCGGGGAGGCCAGCGTAGGAATTTCACTTTCGTTATTAAAGAACCGAGAAGTCGATAAACGAAGAGTAGGGGTAAGAAATGCAAGGTTAGCTGCACAGCAATGGCAGTCTGAAGCGCAAGACTTGCTGAATAGCTTTTTACACAAAGGGTTAACCGAGTATTTGTTATGGTATGAGAGCGCGTTGCAGGTGATATCGGTGGAATCATTATTGAGCCGCGCTGCTGAACGTGAACGTGCACTATCTACTCGGGTTGAAAAAGGCGATCTAGCACGGGCCACGCTTACCGAGTTTAAAGCGAATATTTTAGAACAGCGTTTATTAGTGGCTAAGTTGAAGCAAAAACGCAACGCACATGCCCGAACGTTGTCTTACTATTGGCGCGATACTCAAGGTGAAATGATTCCGATAACAGAAACTAAATTATCGGAAGATATTCATTGGCCTTTTAGCGTAAGTACTTCGCAAATAAGTCAGCTACGCAAACAAATTACTCAACATCCTCAGTTAGCGTTATTGCGCATGAGTAAAACGGTGGTTCAGAACAAGCAAGTCTTGGCTAAAAATGCGTTGCTGCCGAAACTTGACCTGAAGGCGTCTTTGGCACGAGATATCGGGAGCGGACCTAATTCACTTGACGGTACAGAGAGCAAAGTGGCCTTGGCGTTTTCCTATCCGCTAGGTAATAGAAAGGCAAAAGCTGAGCAAGTTAAACTTGTGTCGAAGGGACGAGAGCTCGAACACAAGTATGTATCTAGCAAGCAATCCATCGAGCAAGCATTCGAAAAAGCTTATGAGTATTGGGTGCAAGCAAAAGAGATCGCTAGTTTACAGCAACAAAATGCAGAACTCGCCAAGGTACTATCAAGTATGGAGCTTCAACGTTTCGACGCGGGCGACAGTGATATGTTTACGCTAAACGCTAGGGCATCCAATGAGATAAAGGCGCAAATGAAAGCGATAGAAACCAATGTCGATTTGTTGAATGCTGAGCTTATGCTTTATCGTGTCGTTGCTGCATTGCACACGGTTAATCACTAGTTCAGTAGGTGGCCAAAACCTGTTTAATCTTAATGTTCTATTTTACCTTTAAAGATGGCTTGCAACTAGACGAGGGCGCTTATTGACCTGAGGCATATACTCGCGCTTGGTTATATTGCATTAAGGTAGGTATAAGTGCGGCTGCTAACATGTAGTTGGTTTCACTAAACCACCGGTCGTCATATCGTATTTCCGCTTTACGTGTTACACAATTTCGCATGGGATTGCCGAACAACACATGATGTGTCGATTTTCCTAGGCTTTCGTTATGTGGTGTTTTTGGCAACGCTAAAAAGTCGTAAACGTTGTCTAGCGTTTCACTGGGGTTGAAACAAAACGGTTCGTAACCTACCACTTCGAAGGGCAAAGCGAGTTCGTTTAAGAGAGATTCTCTTTTCTTATTGTCACTTAGCCATCGCATCATCTGATACCAATAGTGGCCCTTTACCTTCTTTAATCCTTTGCGAGGCTGCGACCGGGCTAATCTTGCCTGCGAGCTTGCGTAAGAGCGAACATCTCTGATCAAAAATAGCGCTCTAACATCAATAGTCTTAGAACCTGCCAGCAACGTTAGATGTTTTACACCCTTAGAGGTATCTATGGGTTGATAGTCGTTACCATATAATGTAGAAAATTGAGAGAGCAAAGTAGCGTAAGCATCTGGATAATAATTTGGCTTTGCGGGGTTTAAGATATCTAGGCTTCGCATTTGTGATAATACAGGTTGCCAAAATTCGCACTTATCAGCGGGGGCGCCGCAACTGCAAAGATGTGCTTGCTTGTTTAGCCAATAGGTCGGGCCCATCCGTAAAACTTGATATATTTCTCCAAGCGATATGAGGTTCTCATGACACGCTAATGCCATTGAGAATACCGTAGACCCAGAATGAGATAGGCTGGTTAAACAAACGATGGGTTGTTTAGATGGGGAGAAGTCGTCATTGTTTTGCGTCATGGCTTATCGTTAGTCAGAGTAAATATGGAATTACCTACTCTGACTTACAAAAGTGACGAAGGGTCTTATCTTTACGTATTATTTACGTAAGATTGAAAGATTGTTTAGTTTTGCTGAATTAGTTATTGATAGCTGAATCAAAGTCTTCTTCAGATAACCCGGCAGCCAAAGCATATTCTTTTAGCTTATCGTCTTGAACACCCGCATGTTGGGCAGTGGCTAATATACGAATAACTTGCTCACGTTGCTGAGACGACTCTCTAACGGCCGTTTCTACTACGGTTTTTGCATCGTTCGGAAATACAGCTAACAGTGCATCTACTACATATTCACCAACAAAAGGCACTGCATTAAGTGCGCTCGTCATGATATCGACAATTTTGTTTGGGTGTTCTTGAGACAAAGTCTGAACAATACTGTCTGCTGCATCAGGTTGCGTTAGCACGGCAACGCGAACAATCTCGCTCAGTTCTTCAGGCGTTGCAACAGCAGCAGCATGAACAACGAAGTCGACATAAGTAGGTTCTGCCATTATCGCCAACTGAACGATGTTAGGGCATGAACTTACTTCTTTCTCTATAGCCAACTGTACTATTTCTTCAGTAGAAGAAGGCTGAGACGATATAGCAGCAAAGATAATTTCACGATACTGATCAGGATATGTATCTAATGCGATATCAACAATAGAAACTACATCTTGAGGATAATGACTTGCTATAGAACTAATAGCACGCCCAACAGACATGTTTTGATCAACCTGGCGTTTTAAGAACGAGGTTTGAAAATGATTTGATTGATTAGAGGTAGCTTCTTCCGGTGAAACAGTTCCATCCTTTGCGCTCATACCTATCGCTGGTGTACTTACTGCAAGTACCAGCACTGCCGATGAAAGCAATGAAGTAATACGAAACATATATCCACCTTATATTTATTGCGTAGTCTATTACCACTAACGGACTACTACTTTATAGGAATTATAGTCCCATCCTATTAGTAATTAGTCCATATTGTCTACTTATTATCTCATCTGAGTGAAAATTAACCGAATGGTTCAGTTTATTACACTTTTCTTAAAACAAGGGTTGACGCAGGCTCAGAAATCTCTAGAATGCGCATCCGCTTCGACAGGAAAGTGAAATAACTTACACTGACAAAGCAAGTCACTACTTACCTTTAAGGCCAAGTATGACGGGGTTTTAAAGAAAACGCTTCAGAAAATAAATTTTCAAAAAGTGTTGACACTGAAAGCTTCAAGCGTATAATGCGCACCTCACTCGAACAGGGTGAGTCACGAAGAAGCAATGGCTTCTAGTGAATTGCGACAACCAAGGTTGTCCGCTAGCAAGGAAAATGAATCAACTGAGAGTAATGTTGGTCCTCCTTGCGCAGAAGTCACGACAAAAAGCGTCGAGATTCTGCACTATGTTCTTTAACAATTTATAACAAGACAATCTGTGTGGGCACTCATTAAGAGTGTCACACAACGACGATTCATATTCGATAT
>NZ_PYHU01000035.1:0-94178 GCF_003989595.1 Alteromonas sp. KS69
GTGGAATTATCGGACGCTTACTTTTTAGCCGTTACGTTAAGCAGCTTATATGGCTGCGGTTCAGACAACAACGACGATGAGCAAACCACTAATGCCACATTAACATCCCCTGATGTTGATACCATTTCTGATGCAAATAATGATGGAAACAGCGATGGATAAGTAGGGTCTATTCCGCTTATTTGCTTATGTATTAGCTTCTGTATTAGCTTCTGTATTAGCTTCTGTATTAGCTCATTACCTTTTATCTATCAGTGCACCAAAATTGCCGAGTTGAAGTATACAAAGTAAGACTTAATTAACCTTATCGGCTTTTCTGCTACCTACCGATGAGAAAAAAGTAAAGGAGAATACTATGGCTAAGCAACACGCAGCCCAGATTAAGAACGACGACACGTATGAAGCGCTTCGGAATAAAGGCTACAGCAAAGAAAAATCGGCCAGAATTGCCAACGCGCAAGCCAACGATGAGCAATCGCCCTCGAAAAAAGGTGGTGAAAGTAAAAAATATGAAGAACGTACCAAGAAAGAGCTTTACGACAAAGCTAAAGAAGTAGGTATTTCAGGTCGCTCAACCATGAGTAAAAGTGAGCTTATTGATGCGCTACGACATCATTGATACTGCATTGAGGGTGCTTTACTAGAGAAAGCGTATTTTGAATGCTAATGCGTATTAGTAAAGGTAAGGTAAAAAGCCGATGGTTTTGCTGTTGTCGTACCCCATAGAGGTATCAACAAAACCACCAGCATTTAGTCTTTATATTGCGTTACAAACTTATGCTAAAACCGTTTTTAATGCTTTTACGCACGCATCCGTTTCTTCAGGAATACCTACACTGATTCGTGACCATGTGTCGTAGCCAGGCCATGTACGGCCAACTACTTTAATTCCTTGCGCTTTCATTAACTTTGCAAACTCGTCGTGCGGCATACCGGTATCCATATAGATGAAATTGCCTTGCGGGTTTTTCGCATAAGCCTGGCCTAGCGATTCAGCAGCGGCCGTTAGCTTCTCACGTTCTACTTTTACCCTTGTACGCATGGTATTTAGGTTTGCATGATCTTCCATGCTAGCCATACCCGCAACTAATGCTAAGTAGTTCACACCACCCATACGCAACATGCCACCTAATTGTTTTGCTTGTTCAGCGGGTAGAATGGCATAACCTAAGCGTTGGCCTGCCATGGCATGAATTTTAGAGAAAGTGCGGCAAATAACCACATCATGCCCTTCGGCCACTAACTTTGATTGTACATTAGCTGGATAAGCGTCTGACATTTCGATATACGCTTCATCGATAAATACCTGCGCCTTTTTAGATACCCGTTTTGCAAACGCGGTAAGCTTAGCCGCATCTACCACTGTACCCGTCGGGTTATTAGGGTTACAAATATATACGGCAGTGGTGTCTTCAGTAACCGCAGCTTCAATCGCGTCTAAATCGGAATTCATATCAGCATCTAGCGGAACGTAAGTTACGTCAGCGCCCATGAATTCTGCGCCACGAGGTACACCCTCGTAAGTAGCCATAGACGTTACCAGTTTATTACCATTTTTTGTAATCCAATCGGCGTAGCCAAATAAAATGGGAGAAGAGCCATTGGTAACAATAATTTGATCTTCAGATACCCCTTCTTGTGCAGCAATTTTGCTTTTAAGCACATCCACCGTTGCATCTGAATAGCGTGCTAAGTTGAATAATTCACCTTGCATGGCATCTACCGCTTTAGCTGAAGGGCCAAAGGCGTTTTCATTAGACGATAAACGAACAAGGCCGTCGCTTACATTAGGGGTAGCAGTAGGAAAGTGATCCGTTTTCATACCTGCTGCGCTAAGTTCTTTAATGCTAGAGTCTACGCATGCTGTTAGTGCAACTGCACCTGCACCTATACCTACTGACTTTAACCAATTACGACGTGATGAGTTAACTGATGGATTATTTTTTAATTCTTGTTTCATTTGCCACTATGCCTAATAAGTACACCGAACTTTAGATTAATGGGTAACAAGCGGGCATGCAAGAGAGAATTTTTAGTAACCCACTGAATTCATTGCACTTATTTAGTGCGCGCAATGCTCAAAAATGTACATCACTTTCTAACTGCTACATTAATATTTTAATTATTCTTTAAATCAGATGTCGGACAATCCGCATACAATGCGGTGAAAACCTGATATTTTGCTATAGCGGAGCATAAGGTTTTGTTACGCTAGAATTTCGTCCGTTTTTTACCAAGAAAGGGGATTAGTGACGCATTTTCATCATTCACGTTTGACACTATTATCATAGAAATCAAAAGAAAATAGCCTATTTTAGCAGCAATGTTTTTATCGTCCTGACTACAAGCCTCCCTCTATTTTTTAAAATCTTTCGGCTTAAAAGACGCGCCTAAACATGAGTTACAGTTCACTTTTTTGTATACTTTCCACTATTAATCTGCTTGATCCCCAAGCTCATTTAAGCGCACCGAATACGATGAACATCTTGCTACGTGTTGGTGCATTGTGGTGCATATGAAGATTTAGAAAAAAACGGCTTTTTCTGATCATCCTTCAGCATTTTTATTGGTCAGTCTTTAGGTAATATCTCTAATGTTCTAAGGCTAGACAAATTCGTAATTAACATGGGTAATACTCCTAGCACTGCCGCTAATGTAGTAATAATAGAATCGAAGGCAATGTTGGCACTGAAAATCACTAACAGAAATAATAGCCCCACCAGCATAAATAATGGCGGTCGCAAATTATGCCAAATACTCGACCGCGTTTCTTTAAGCCATACCTCAATGTGCTTCGCAGGCTCTGCGCTCATGACAAATTGCCTGAAGCTCTCATTCACCAAGTGCCATCCGCAATCTCGATAAATTAGTCCCCTTCGTTGTAAATGACCAATAATTTCAGCACTGGCTGGGTTTAACTTGGCACCTTGGGCAAGCTGTAACAAAATGAGCCGTTCATTCGTGGTGCATTGCTCCCACCGCATGCGATAAGCAGGCCGGGCGTGGTGAACAAAAAACTCAACGATTTGCTGAGGAGACCAGTAATTGTCCAGTTTCAATGCGTGTTGCACCTCTTTTAGGTGAGCCACATTAACGCCATTCAGCGCAGACAATACTGCATCAATATTTTCTGCTGAGCGCTTTAGCTTTATTTCTAGATGGTAAATGAGAAACGCCCGTTGCACATCGAGTAAATCGGGCCAGTACGTAGATTCATGCGCCAGTACCGAAAAGGCGGTAGGCGATGTGGTGAGGGTATTTTTCTTACTGGCTACCCAATAATAATGTATATAAAAACTGCGAAGTAATTTGCTCCACTGCCATAACTCGTTTTTACTCGGTAAATGTTGAGTTTCAAACGCAGGGAAGCTCTCGGCGTGGCTAAGTAACTGCATCGGTGACATTTCAGATACTAATATCAAGTGACACTTGTGTTTTTGAAGGGTTTGAATAAGCTCAAATGCGGCATCCCGTTCGGCGTGATCAAGCAGTGCTTTGTTTAGCCCTTTTAAAATAATGGTTGGCGTATTTTCAAGTTCATCTATTTTTAATATTTTATCAAAATCGGGTTCTTTCACCCGAGTGAGCCAATCTTGAATGTCACCCACTTTATTCTCGAAAATGGTATATTCGTGGGCTAAAAATGCGTTTTCTAAGTCAGATTGGCTAAGTTGGCTAATAAACTGAACCTGCATACGTTCAGAGTGTTGTGGTGTAAGTTGTTTCCAAATGTACTCACTGTCTTCTGCTTCAGATGGAGGGCGCAAGCGATAGCTGTCAAAAATATGCTCACCTAACAGCTTGCGACTAATAAGCAATAGGGCTGCACAAAACACACTGAATACGAAAACAGCAGTAATCATTAGCACAGGTAAAATATAGAAGGCACTGGATGATCGCATGAAGCGTTGTGATGAGTAATGGAGTATATGGTTACTGGTTGTTTTTATGTCAGTCCCCGCTTTGAATCGATACTCGGCTGCAGAATCCGTTTGCAACGCTAAACTACTGACAATAGCGTTAATAAAAGTATCAGTGTTGTTGTTCAATACCGATGAATAGTCTTTAGCTTTATCTAATGTTACCCAATTCTCTCGTTCTAATGCCGGGAATATGGTCTTGAAGGGGATCTCGGGGTTAGCAGCTGGTAGCCCGTCTCTTGCGCTCAATGGCTCTTGATACATTAATGCTCGATACTGCTGGCTTTCCAATGAGACATGTTGCTGCATCTCTAATAGATGTTGGTTCTGGAAGGTTGCCTGCCCTTCTAGCATGTAGCTATTTACGCTATTCACTAATAGAACCGTAGGTACAACCGTAACAAGATAAATGCATCCCGCTAAATACCAAATGTAACTGTTCGGCACGCGACTACTCAACTCAGACAAACTACTGGGTTTTTTATCTGATTGAACAGCAATTCCCTCGCGGACTGATTTTATCCACATTAAGCAGGTAGAGAACAAAAATAATCCGATCCCTAATAGCGGAAAAAACAGCGAATCGTAGCTTGAGTGAGATACATGGCTGTTTTCAGTATTAGTGAAAACTCCCGATAAAAGCAGTAATGACAGCGAGGCGAAGCAAACCAACGGAATAAAGAACGGCATTCGAACTAATAAACCAGGCGTGCTTACGTATCGCCATGCTAAAGCCTTTAATGATAATTTCTTACCCTCTATTTCAACGGGCACAAAGATAAATTGCAAAATGATGAGCATGAACGTTAACGTAAAAGACAAAAAGGCCAACCGTGGAATAACGGTATCGATAATGCCAATGGTGAAAATTTGCATAGCGCAAGCAGACCAAATCCATAAGGCCAACCAGCGATAAGTTTTACGCTCTCCCCCTATGACATTTGCGTTAGGTGTAGTGCTATTTGGGTTAGGTATAGCGGTATTTTCATCATCGTACTGATAATGAAACAAACGCGCCCACACACCTTGTGAGCTAATGTATCGGCTAATTAGTACTAAGGGAATTAACAGGGTTAAGTAAAGGATAACTGCTAGAAACACCAGAAGCATATTAACCTGCGACGCTTCTTCTTGGTTGTAGAACACCACAAGCGCCCATTCAGGTATGGTAGAGTGCAATGGCCCAATAACCATGCTGTGTTCTTCTCCGCCATAATCTAACTGGAGCTGCGCGGGCTGGTCAATGTCTATATTCTGTAAGTTGGATAGCGTCGTTAAAAGCTGTAAATCGTGTCCGTTTTCAGCCACGAAATTCTCCACTAAGCTTCGCTCTTCGTTACTGTGGTAGAGCACTTTCCCCACTTGGTCGATAACGGCATACCCTATATTTTTCGGCATTACGCGCTGATTTAAGCTGGTCAGTAGCGTACCTATAGAGCTTACACGCTTGGTTATTTCGCCGGTGCCATTTTCCCCATCTTTATCGATATGTTCGAAAACCAATTGGCTATTAAACCTTGCATCATCGATATTGCGTATTCGTTCAATGAAAAATTGCTGGGGTATAGCGTTAGTTGATTCAAGCAATTTTTCACAGCAAACTTTTCGCCTTGTAGTGTTATAGTGAAATTTACCAACAAGCTGTATGTCTAGGCGCCACAGACCTCCATTCCACGCTCGTTTATAGTACTCACGTTCATTTAGAGGTGTTTTTTTAAAGTTATGAAGGTTTTTATGCGGGCGAAAAATCATGTCAGGCCTGTTCTCTTTATAGCGACTCACCACACCGCTTTTGCCAAGCAAGAACCAGTTTTCAATAAAATAAGCGCTGGTATCAGCTACTGATTGCTCATTAATAAGCGAGCAATTCAATAAATCAGTCACGTTGACACTATTCTCGCTACCGCCTGAATCTACACAGCCTGAAATGACATCACTTTGGCTTCTCTTAAAATAACGAGAATCTAATAACAACAGTTCCGATAACTCTTTATCGAAATCTGAACTTATCATTTTGTGTATATGTGTGGAATCTAGGGTCTTTTGTTGAAGCCAATATCTAAAAAAAAGCTGATCGCTTATCGCAATCGTGGCAACTCCAACTAAAATAAATAACCCTAAAATACATTGGGTAACATCAGAACGCGTATAGCTATAGGTGGGAGCACAGTACTGAATTTTAAGAATAGGAAGTGTAGCAACGAGCAGTGTTAAAAAGAGTACTATCCATAACGCTGTATTGTTACCAATTTTAAGGTTATTGAGGACCACTTCTTTTTTTTCTACGAAAGCTAGCAGGTAGAGCGTCGTTGCGTCGTCTTCACCTCCAGTGTTTAAGCCAGTTATTGTAATGGGTTGCCGATAAACCCGAAGGTATAGCCCAGCAATTTGCCTATCTACAGAATCACTCGCCTTTAGATTACCTTTACTACCCGTTTCATTATTTTCTTGTTTGCCCAGTAATTCTTCTACGTTTGAAAAGCGAAGATCAGACAGCGCTTTTGCGAAATTACTATGTCTTTTTTCCGCAATGACCTCTCCATTCTCATCACTGATCACCAGTAATGGAAACGGGCTTAAATGATTCGAGATAAGGTCAGCGATGGGCACTGTTACCGTGTTATGCGCTACATGAACTTTAAAAATACGAGATTTTGCGTCAAATTCGCTGTTAACTTTATTTGCTTCGACCCTAGTGGGTTCTTCGGTACTAACATCATTTTCTACTTCATTTTTAGTGGTACTATTCACTATCACAAGGTGTTTAAAGTTTTCATTCGAACTAATACGCTTTTTAAACTCACTGACTTTTTCATTGCTATTGTGGCTCTCATTTCCACTTTCGTTTTTAGTTTCTTGAGGCTTAAACTCCTCTTTCACGCTTGTTAAAAGCATATCAATAGACTGCTGTAGGCTCTTGCCCGCCTCATTTAATTGCCGCAGGTAACCATGGTTTTGCTGAATTTCATTCTGTTGAATTCGAAGAAAGTAGTATGCAGAGCCCACCAAAATAGCAATGAGCAAAAGTAGGCTGTAACGTTTGAGGGCTTCATGTCTGCCTGTGTGCATAATCCATACATCCATGTCGAATTAAGATAAATAAGTATGGCTCACACAACCAAATTTGTACATTTTTTAAACAGTTTATTTATGACGACTTAAGCGATAAACAGAGATTTAACCCGTTTTGATCCATATCAACGCTATTTTGCCTGACATAAACCACACTACAGCTATCCCGAAACCAACATGACTACGTGTATGCTCTCGCTAGTAAATAACAGCAATACAAACCACGACATTCATCCTGAACATCATGGCTTGTATAAACTTAGCTTAAGCCCTAATGCGGATATTGCGGTGGCGAGCAAGCCAGTCTTTGGTGCGAGTATTACTTTTCACGCAGACCTACTCACTCACAACAGCTTCATTGTTAAACCTGACAATTTATTAGGATGGGTAGATATGGGGGGACTAGCTTATTTTACGATTTGTTCAGGCCAGCTTCCCCTAGGCGTCAATAACGTGAATGGCAATGCAACCACGCTACCTTCACAATTTATAAGCGCGGAAAATGGCATGCTGCGCTTCACGTCAGCACTTCGCATATACCTACTGGCAAAAAAGCCCAGAGACATTCAGGAACACGGGTTATGTTACTTCACCCCAGTATAATTAAAGACATAAAGCGACGCGCAGACAGATCAGCAAAAATGGTATTTCTTACTAAGGCTGCGCTATTAGCTACTGGCGCTACTTTTTTCGAGTTGTCAGCAGCTTATTCTCGGTTTCTTTAGGAACGCTAACGGTAGACGGCAACACGTTATTCACCTTCTAAAACGCACATCTTAATCGCTTCTGATAAACCTGAAAAACGCTTATCTCGCCGTTCTACCATAGCGCTAAATGTGGTGGTGTTCGCGATAATCAAACATCCTTCTTTCGCCCGCGTTAGGCCGGTGTACACTAGGCCCCGATGAAACAACCCTGCGGCTTTTTCACTTTCCGGTTTAGGCAGTAATAACACCACGTATTTAAATTCTGAGCCTTGCGATTTATGTATTGTCATTGCAAATACCGTTTCAAACGCAGGAACCCGAGATAACGAAATTGAACGTAGGTTGCCGTCTTGAGTTTCAAACCAAGCCAATAGCTTTCCATTAAAATCAGGCCAGATAATACCCACCTCACCATTTGATAAGCGCTGTGGATGATTGTTTTTCACAATCATAATGGGCTGGCCTTGGTAGAAAAAACCTTCGCGGCGTTTGATATTGTGTTTAATCGCATCGAACACCAATGCATTTAATCCTTCTACACCCATGTCGCCTTTTCGTATCGGGGTCAACCATCGCACGCGATTGAGCAAACTAAGGGCTTCTTTCGCGCTTTGCGCTTGAAACACAGGTTCGTAACTTTCTTGTGCTAACTTTTTTAACGCGCTGATTGTGAACTTACTTTCAGGTTGTATAAATACACCATCTTGTAGCCAGCGATTTTTGTCGCTTAGGTTTTTAGGCTTTTGGCTGGAAGCGTTTTCTGTGAGTAGCTTTTCTGTGGCAGCATCTGAATGCATAGCATCAAGCGCCTGCTTGCTTTTTCCTGCCTGAATAGCGGTGGCAACTTCAGCTACCTGCCCTTTAAATCGCTGAGGGGCTTGAAGGGTATGTACCCAGGTTTTGGCATTTTCGTTGAGCGGAAGTAAAGGCAGATGTGGACAGAGGGTAGCGATGTGCTGACGTAGTTCGCTAGTCACTGCGCCTAGGTTATTTTCAGATATACCCATTTCGGCAAACTCTGCTTCGTCGCTATCGTGCACAAGTTGCTCAAGTACATTCCCCAACTCTACAGCAGGCAGTTGATCGGCATCACCAATAAAATACAAACGCGCACGAGGCGGTAGAGCGCGAATAATTCTAGCCATGAGTGCCAAATCTACCATGGACGCTTCATCCACTATAAGCACATCAAGCATAAGCGGGTTGTGCTGATTATAGCGTGTGGCGATGGTGTGTTCACGTAGACCTAACAACCTATGTAATGTGACAGCATCAGTAGGTACACTATTTAATAATTTGTCATCCACCTTACCCCGTAAGGTTTCCAAATTACTCACAATAGACTCGGTCATGCGCTGCTGCGCTTTACCTGTTGGGGCGGCTAGTACTATGCGTTCATTCTGGTTACACGCTTGAAGCGCTAATAACAGCCTGAGTACGGTGTAGGTTTTCCCTGTGCCAGGGCCACCGTTAATAACACTAAATTGTTGCACTAAACTTTTGGCCACCGCAACTTGTTGCCAATCTTGCTCATCAATGGTGTTGGTTGGAAACATTGCTGGCCACAAGGCTTTAACCCGTGATAGCCCGTCTTCACTTAGCGCTGTGATATGAGTTCGATTAGCGATACTGGCGGCTATCTCTTGTTCAAAGTTATAGTAGCGCCGGCTATACAATTTGCCTGATTGATACACAAATAGCGGGGATATCTTGTTATTCTTGTCATCCTTTTCACTGCCCAGTGCCTTTTTAATTACACTGATCATTTCGGTAAGGCCTGGAAATTTGTAGCCTAACTTACGAGATGACGTAACTGAATTTGATGTTGTAGGTACAGCTTGTAAATGTGATATCTGAGCAGAATGGGGCTCAGATTCGATCCAAGGTCGTGAATCAGGGTCGATTTCTAATTCACGTTCTTGTTCCTGTTCGGAATCAGTTTCTAATTTGGCTTCTAATTCGGCTTCTGATTCGGCTTCTAATTCGGCTTCTGATTCGAGAAGGGGCTCAACAAACAACCGAGCTCCCGCGACTTCAGTGAGTAACAAGCAACTATGACCGCTGCGCTGCATAAATGACAACGTTACCAACAGGTGTAACCAAATAACCTGTTCAGCGTCGGTTAGGCTTTCGCAATGCGCAAACTCCAGTGCCACAAAACGATCGATAGCTTCAATGCCGAAAAGTTGTTCTAAGTACTCGTGACTATTTATCATAAGTCCAACTCCCCTTGCACTGCATCGGCTGACGGGTCATTTAAGCCTTGCTTGTTTGAAAGCGCTTCGCTAGAAACCGTTTTTCCTGAAGGTTCTTTTTCTTCTTCTTTGTCGTCGATGACGTCTATGCCTTCGTCTGCAATCTCTGGTGCAATCTCTGAGCCTGAAAATAAGCGATCCAATGCCTGTAGCGTTGCGCTATCTATGGGCGTGAAAAAGACGCCCTCCCCGTTCGTATTGCTTGGGTGCATGCCTCGCAAATACAAATAATACACGCCTCCAAAATGCGCTTCGGGCGTATAGTCAACAATGGCATTCTTTAAGTATCTATGTAGTGCTAAGCAATAGATTAAATACTGCAAGTCATATAGATGGTGCTGATTATTAGCGTTTAATGCTTGAGGCATATAGTGAGACACACTGTCGCCTAGCCACGTAGATTTATAATCGGCAACATAGTACTTACCTTCATAGGTAAATATTAAGTCGATAAAACCGTGCATCATGCCTTCAAGGGCCGACATCATTAAAGACGGAACAGGCTCTGCTGTAATAGGTTCTGATATAGATAAAATTGTGGCAGATTCGCCACTGTTATCTAGTGCAAGCTGCTTTGCCACAGACTTTCTATGTTCGAATAATATGTGCTTTAGTTCGCTCCATTTACTTTCGTTCATGGGAAAATAAAACTCCGCTTCCCGAAGGGTTTGCGGTAGTGAAAGGTCTGATAAGGTTAAATGACTCGGCGCCTGCTTTGTACCCAATGGCGTAGCTAGCACTTCGTCTAACCAGTTATACAAATCGTCTGTACGCGATGCTTCTAAACCAAATCGAACGGCAAGTTCAGCGCCGTTTTCATTCCAATCAGGCGCAGAAAAGTCGTTTAGCTCGAGTAAGTCATGCAATAAATTACCGGCGCTCGCCCCTTTTTGTAAGGTAAAGCGTATTTGGTTCTGAGAAACAACCTCAGCAGAGTTAACCTCAAAACCATCATCTGATGTTATCTCTTCGTCTCGCACGGTTTGCATAACGGGTATGCTGGGTACTGTTTGGCTAACATCTTTTACTGCTTGGCTTGCTGACATCACCGTCATGCGGCTAATGGCCGAGAAAGAATATAACCGCCAATCTTCGCTGCTTGTACCAGCAAACGTTAGCGTATTTAAGGGGACAACCGTTTCTGTACTGTCAAAGCTTGAGTACTCATGCGCCATCGAATCAGCACTAATGTGAGTAGCGTGAGCATCGGGTTCACGAGCAATCGCGTCTAGCATGGTGCCCCAATCACGACCTTCATCGTCATTAATGTTAAGAGCTTGGGCCAAGGCGGTTTTTTCATGTCCGTCTAGTGGTAATACGCCCATATAACAGCGATGAGCTGCACGGGTAACGGCTACATAGGCTAATCGCATTTCTTCAGCGTCGCCCTCTTTGCGTACCCGTTCAATTGCCGTATTAGTGCGTCCTAATTGCAGCTGCAATTCTTGGCTCTGTTCATCGTAATAGGTGAATATTTGCGAGTACGACTTTCCACTTTTCGCTGGGTCTCGGTAACCCGTAGCAAAGGGAACAAACACAATGGGGTACTCTAAGCCCTTAGACCCGTGCTGGGTAACCAAGCGTATTAACTGGCTGTCACTTTCAAGTCTTAGCGTCATTTCTTCATCACTTTCAGGCTGATGAATTTGCTTGTGTAACCAATCAAGTAATTGCTCGGGGCGCTGATGGGTTGCCCCCGCTTTTTCTAAGGTTTCCGCTAAATGTTGGTAATTAGTAAGCGCGCGCTCTACTTCTGAACCATATGGTGTGTAATTCTCTTGCATTAAGTGCAGCAGTACGCTCATGCAGCCTTTTTGAAGCCACATATCACGTAGTGAGGTAACCTTGTCATAGGCTTCATCCCATAGCGCATCGTCTTCGTGATACAACAAATTGACTAGGGTTTGCGGTGTGTACCCCCATAAAGGTGAAGCTAAACTTGAGGCCACCTTGCTGGTATCTGTGTTGTGCCACACACCATTAAGTAAGCGCAGCACATCTTTAGCCTCGGGGGTGGCAAATAAATTACTTCTATCGCTTAAATAAACGCAGGCTAAACCCTGTTGCTGTAATACATATTTAATGACGGAAGCTTCATTACGGTTTTTTACCAGTATGGCAATATCGGCAGGTTTAACCGGTCTAGCGGGTTTAGTGGGATCCTTTTCATCTACAAAAGTCACCTCGTTAAACAAACGGTAAATCTCTTGCGCTATCCATTGCGCTAAACCACGGCGTAGCGTATTCGCATCACTTTTTTCATCTAAGCTGAAGCTCACGTAATTCATTGCATCACGTTCGTCATTAGGATCGTTAAGTGGATGCGTTGCTGCCGCGGCTTTGGGTGTAAATTCGACCGGATTGTATTGAATATTAAAGCCGAACACATCTCTAGGGCTAGGCGCTTGTGTGCCTAGCTTTTGTAGATCAGACCCTTGTAGATCAGGCTCTTGTAGAACGGGGGCTTGCGGAACCGGCGCGCCATAAAAAAGACGGTTATAGGCCTTCACCATACCGGCGACCGAACGCCAGTTGATGTTCATTACCCAGCGATAATCGGCCTGCTGCCCTGCTTTTAAATAAGTAAATATGTCGCCGCCCCTGAAGCGGTAAATCGCTTGTTTGGGATCGCCAATCATCAGAAGCGCGTTTTCGCTTTTCGAATTGCCAGCGCCTGTTTCGAAACCCGTATCTTCTTTAGCGCTAACATCACTACCGTGAATAGATGCTTTGGGATAGACCGCATCTAAAATAGCGTATTGCTTGGCATCGGTATCTTGAAATTCATCAATTAACGCAACGGGGAATTTCTTTCTAAGCTCAGGTACTAAGCTATTATCAGGCTTAACCACTTCATCGGCGAGCATACGAATAAGGTCGTCAAAGTCGATAACCCCAAGTTGCTGCTTTTGCGCCGCTACGTTGCTTTTAATAAAGCTAATGGCATCGTTGATTAGGGTAAAAACGGGAATTTTATCGAGATTATCTTGCTTGTCTTTGCATGCTGCTAATATCGCATCGGCAAAGCCTTTAATGGGTGCAAGAATTTCTTTTACCCCAGACTTATTTCTACCAAACCGACGACCATCAAGAAACGCGGCTCCTTCTGCCGGTAGCGGCTCATATTCACCGCTTTCAAGCCAAGATTTGAGCGCAGCAAGTTCAGGTGTACGCACCGCTTTATGATCAGGTTTTTTAAGTAGTTGAGCGTGAATAAGCGCTTCGTTATCCACAATATTATTATAATGAAAGGTAAACTGTGCAGGCGCAGTACTCTCGTTTTCGTGCAGGCCAGCGATAAACGCTTTTTCTATGGTTTCTTCATCTAGCAAAACCGGCGTAAGCGCACTTCTTACGCTTGATGAGAATTCTTTTAATAGGTTGTCTGGCACATGCCAGCCTTGTTCCGCCAACAACATGAAGTCGTCTTCATTTTGGGAGACTTTTCTTATCCAATCCTGTGTTGCTTGCAAATAGAGATCGTTAGTGTCTTTACTTAAGTTCAGCGCCATTGCAAAACCACTATTAAACGCTAATTGCCCAATCACATGCTGGCAAAAGCCATGAATAGTGAAGACTGACGCATCATCAAGTTCTAATTGCGCAGCTTTTAGCAGGGCCAAACTGTCTTTCGGTGAACAGGCCCTATAGAGGTGGGCATAGACAGGATCGGCACTGTTTAATAGCGCAGCTAGGTCAGCGCTTTCCTTTACATCGTCATTGTCGATACTAGCGCTATCATTACCAGCACTGGCACTAGCTGTATTAATGTCATTAACGTCTAAACAGGCTTCCCAAAACGCGGAGGCTTCTCGCAGCGTTTTGGCTACACGGCCTTTAATTTCTTCGGTGGCCGCTTTGGTGAAGGTCATCACCAAAATCTCTTTTACGTTAAGTTTTTTCTCTAACAATAAGCGTAAGTACAAGCGGGTGATGTTGTAGGTTTTACCCGTGCCCGCACTGGCTTCAATTAAATGCCTGCCGTTTAGGGGCATGGCTGGCACGTTTAGCAATTGCGAAGCACTTTTAGACAAGCTCATAACTGCTCCTGTGATGAAATGTTAGCCACCAATGCAAACAACAAAAATGCGTGTGTGGCTGGCACATCATGCCAACTCACGCCATCAGGAAATAACCATTTAACATAAGGGTTGCTCGCGATATCAGCAGTAAATTGCCCTGATGACTGAAGCCAATTTTTGAGTATGCGCTGGGCATCATCACTGGCAAAAAATGCACGTATATCCGGTATTAGCGACTTGCAAGATTCATCTGTGTCTTCAGTATCAACGCCGCCTTGTATATCTACACTTTCTCTATCTTCTATATCGTGGCCGCCAAGGCTAGCCAGAAATGTGGGTAAGGAGATTTTGTTTGCCAGAAGAGTTCCGGGGGATTTTTTTGTGCCACTGACTACTGCACTCATTAATGAGCTATATACGGGTGTTGGGGCGCTCAATATCTCAACAAACAATGATTCAATACTTAGCAAAATTTGGTAGGCTGTGGTTTTATCTACTGACGGAAAGCTACGCTTCATTAGCTTGGTTTCACCTTTTACCCAATCGCAGTAAAAGATATCTAGCGGGTATTGTGTATAGGGTGTTACTTCATCGCTTGCGCTAAACACAAGCTGTGTCATAAAGTAACCTAACGCTCTAATGTCATTCACCTTGCCTGCGCACGGCTGCATCAAGCTGTTTCCACCTTCAAGCGCACTCGCGGTAAACGTAAAGTGTTTGCCTGCAAATTGCGCCCGTTTGGGTTCGGCATCATGAGGTCCCATCGCTTGGGTAAGAGCTACCGCGCTTTCCTTCCACAGCTCAAGCTCCTCTTGCGCCACCGGGTTATTGGGAATGTCACCACGAAGCGTGGCGAATTGCACTACCCTATCGCTGTGCTGAAGGGTTGCTGCATTGGCATCATCAAATGAAGCACTGGAAGAAAACATAGCATCGAGTACTTGGTACCGCACTAGTGCGTTGGTTTCAAAAGGTTCGCTATTGTCTAGCAAAGTCACCGATTGGGATAAATTTACCCCCAATCGCTGCTGAGAAAAGAACGCTAGTGGGTCGCTAAACGCTCGAGCCACCTGCATACACTGAAAGCTGGTATTTTCAGGCGAGCTGTCTACCGCCAAAGGCGCGAGTGAATGTGCTTGTTCCCCAGCTTCTTTGCTGCTTTCTTCGCTGCTTTCTTCGCTGGTGTCAATGTTGCGGCCACCCGTAGCGGCGTCTCGTAGTGATTGGGCTAGACGCAACCAGCCCGTTTCATAGCTTGGAAGTGTGCCGGTAAAAGCACTTTCACTAAACGGGTGCAATGGGGCATGTTTTAAATAATGACCAATGTTTACCTGATAGCCCGTGTCTAACATATCAAGAAATTCGCCTAACACTAGGCTGGGCTGCCGCTCACTGTTATTTTTTACATCGTTACCTTGGTAGCTTAAATATAGGCTTTCTCTGGCCGAAATAATCGCTTCTAAAAAAAGATACCTGTCTTCTAAACGACGAGAACGATCGCCCACTCTTCTATCAGGCCCCGCCATTAAATCGAGCCCTAACGGTGTAGACTTACGCGGAAACTCGCTGTCGTTAAGCCCTAATATGCACACTTTTTTAAACGGGATACTACGCATAGGTAGCATGGAGCATACCGTGACTTGCCCCGTCATAAAGTGATTACCCGCATCGGGAGAGGAAAATCGGCTTAACAGTAATTCCCGCACCTGACGTAAACTTAAATCGTAGGTATAATCGGCTTCTTCACATCGAGCAGACAAATCAGCGGCAACTTTAGCAATAAGATCCCAGCTGTGTTCTTGTTCTTTGGTTGGCGTAAAGCAGGTATCACGCAGGGCCAATAAATCGGCACCCCATGCATTCGGGCTTCGCGGGGTATTAAGCTCAGTGGCAAATCTGCCTAGTAACTCAATAACATGGATAAGCTTACCAAGCGTTACCGTCGACTGACCTTCCACATCAGGAATAGTCAGCATGTCGTCAATAACACCTTCACTATCTGGCGCTAACATACCTAACAATAAACGCCTAATTCCCCACCACCAGCTGTAAGTGTTTTCATGGGTGGCCCCTGACGATACATTGGCTTTGTGGCTACCATTTAATCCCCAGTGAATATGGGCTTGCTTAAGCCATACCGTCATTTGATCAATATCGTCTTGTGCAATACTAAAGCGCTTTTGTACCGCATCTAGTTGTAAGTAATCCACGATATCTGATACGCCAAAACGGCTATCTGGCAAATGAAGTAGCGTCATGTAGGCGGCAATAAGAGGTTCTGCATCCATGGGGCTTCTATCTGCGATAGAACATGGTAAGCGTACAGGCCCATTGCCCCCTAGCGGTTTGGTACCCACTCTATGAAATACGGTATCAACAAATGGGGCATAGTTTTCTATCGCGGGGCACATCACCAGCACGTCGGATGGCGTTCGCGATGAGTCTTGCGATAACCAGTGCAGTAAATGATCGTGCAACACCTGTACTTCCCGCAGCGCTGAATGCGTACACATAATGGTAACACTGTCATCAGCGTTATCGGTGTTGTCTGCTTCTGTGCTCTGTATGCTTGCGAAAGGCATAGCGGGTAACGCTTCTAATATGTCGTTGTGAATTTGGTTTAATAGTAACGTTTCACCCGTTTCGCTATCTGCAGGAATAGGTGCGTCGAAGGCACTGACTTCAAAGGTCTCTAAATCGGTGAGCAAATTAAAAAGCTCTCTGCCCTGCTGGCCCAAATTGCCTAACAGCGGGTTACTTTGGTCTTGCTGCATCCATTTCTCTAGGCCATCTATGCGCAGTTGCCTTGCAAGTTCACTATCGCTTTTCGCATCGCCCCAATAATTCACACTTGGGTTCAGATGAAAAATATGAATATCAATGTGCGCCGCTAGCGCATCGAAAAAGGCAATCAACTGCGGCGCCATAGTGTTTATAGCAAACACCACAATACGATTAGGTAATTCGCTATCACCACTTTTTAGATGATCGCCGTTATTTAACGCAGTCAGGGTAAGTTGGTGCAGTCGTGCAGGATGTAAAGGTTCTTGCTTGACTAGATGGCGCCATATTTCACTTTGCCAAATTTCAGATTCATCATTGCTTTTACGCTGGCTTTCTTCCCATGCAAACAGCCAATCTGGACGATATAACAAATATTGCTCGTACACATCGGCAAGCGCCGTTGCCAATTGCAACCGTTGTACGCCCTGCTCTTGCTCACTTCCCGCTTGTAACCAGTATTTATTAACTTGCTCGAACGCTGCCGAAGATTGTAGAGATGCCTCTTGTCCTGATACCTCTAGTCCCGATGCCTCTAGTAAAAGGGCATCAATGCGCCATACGAGGACTTCACGTCGATAAGGTGATTGCTTAGGTACTTTATCTTTACCCAACACCAGCCTTGCCGTGTTCCACATAAATCTAACCGGCAAAGGAAAATCAAGATTCATCGCCACGCCCTGCTCTTTAGCAAGTTGCATACTTACCCAATGCTGCATACCTGGGCTTTCTACCAGTATGGTTTCAGGCGTAAAAACACCATTGGGTTGATGCTTAATTAGCGTGGTAAGGAGGAAGCTGAGGTGTTCAAGTTTGTTCGATGGATAAAGCGCGAGCAATCGGAAAATCCTTTGTCGTATTCAGCGGGCGTTATGATAATGAGTGTATCGTAATTCGTTGGATAGGTAAGCTGAAATTAGACAGATTTAAGCGATATTATTAAGGGGTGGTATTTAGTAGATAACTAATAGGGACAGACAATAAAAAGAAAAAAACCCATACAGGCCTCAGGACACGAAAAACCTGTATGGGTAAGGTTTACGGGTTACCCAGTAGCAACGTGAATAAACGTTGCCTGGCGCTCATTCACGTTAGCGCTACTGCATAACACAGTTAACAAAATTGATTTTGCAGGTTAAGTGCCAACTTTTATTTTCAATTAAAACAACGAGTTAATTAAAACTCTAATTTATATAAGTCTTTCCTTAGGTTACTAATGGTGCAGATGCACCATTTATGCACCATGAATAAAGCTTCTATCAAGCACTAAACGAGGGACTGACACCCTGAACCTGCAACGGAATTTAAGCTAAATAAGTCATCAATAAACATTCACTGACTCTTCGCATTGCAGTACAATTTCCTCAATTAGAAATTAAGCATACCGCAACCTAGTGCTTAATTTGATAAAGACTTAGTTTTAGGAAAAATAATGCTTACACAACAACAACTTGCCACCATGCTTGCGCTACAAGACAAAATGAACACAAAAGTTAATCCCGATTGGATTAACGCAGGCTACGGTTACTTGCGAGCAGCCATGGTGGAATCCGTTGAAGCTATTGAGCACCACGGCTGGAAATGGTGGAAAGCACAGCAAAAAGACTTGCCACAACTGCAAATGGAATTGGTTGATATTTGGCACTTCGCTCTATCTGCATGCATCATTGATTCTGAAGGTGAAGTCAGTACTGCTGCTGAAAGCATTGCCGCGCAATTGGCGTTAGGTGATGTTACCGTTACTTTCGACGGCAAAGACTACCACCCCAAACAACAGTCGCTGCTAGACAATTTAGAGTTGATGACGGGGCTTTGTGCCGCTAAACGTTTTAGTGTGCCGCTTTTCATGGAAATTGTTGAGCAGTGCGATATGCATGCCGATGAACTTTATCGCCAGTACGTGGGCAAAAACGTTTTAAACTTTTTCCGTCAAGATAACGGTTATAAAGAAGGCACATACAAAAAAGAGTGGCAAGGCCGCGAAGATAACGAACATTTGGTGGAAGTCATGAATGACTTGAACCTGTCTGACGCCAGTTTCAGTGACAACGTGTATAAAGGGCTTCAAGCAAGATACACTGCGTAACCTAAATGACTTAGTGCTAGTTGCGCTTTACCTAACAGCACCTACAAAAAAGCCGAGCATAGTCATGTGCTCGGCTTTGTTATTTTTGATGCTGCTAAACTGATAAGTTAAGCATCTACCCACACTAATTTTTCTTTGTATTCACCTTGAATAACAATATCAAAGCGCTCTTCAAGCACATGACGTTTTACCTTGAGTGTAGGGGTAAGTAAGTCGTTCTCAATGCTCCACTCATTTTTCATGATAACTACACGATCCATGACCTGATGGCTCTCTAGTTTCGCATTGATGTGTTCGAAGGTCTTTTTAAGACTAGCTTCAACACTGGATTTATCATGCTTTTGTGCATCTTCACTTAGTACTAATAAGGCGACAGGCTGAGGAAGGTTATTCCCCGTTACACAAACTTGTTCTACGATAGGGTTTTCCATGAATTTGGCTTCAATAGGCGCTGGCGCTACATATTTACCCTTGGCTGTTTTGAAAATATCTTTCAATCGGCCAGTAATCTTAACGTAACCGTCTGCATCAATAACACCTTTATCGCCCGTACGAAGGTACTTATCTTCAGTAAAAACTTCTGCCGTTTTATCGGGTTCTAAGTAGTATTCCAGCATATTACAAGGCGCTTTAACCTGAATCTCACCTTCTTCTGAAATGCGAACATCAACGCCATCATAAGCTTTACCGATACAACCAATCTTGTCGTGGCGGAAAGGTACGCTGCTAGTACCGTAGGCACTGTTTTCCGTCATACCCCAACCTTCTGAGATATACACACCAATTTTAGCGAACCATTCAATAACGGCAGGCGCTAATGGTGCTGAACCACTGGCCCATAATCGCGCGCTGTCGATACCAATTCCTTTACGTACTTTCTTCGCTACCAGCTTATTGATAATTGGAATTTTCAGTAAGGTATCGAGCTTTTTCTGTGGCATTTTAGCCAACACGCCCATCTGAAACTTAGTCCAAAGGCGAGGTACAGAAATAAACAAGGTAGGTTCGCAGTGAAGTACATCACGTTGGAACGACGATAACGTTTCAACAAAGTGAATTTTGCCACCACTGTAATAACTTGCCAATTCAACCAGTACACGTTCGGTGATGTGAGCAAGAGGAAGATAGCTTAGAAGCCTATCGTCACGGTTGACGTTAAGTTGCTCTAACGATTGCTGTGCAGCCCAACAAATAGTGTAATAACTATGTACTACCCCTTTCGGCTGACCTGTACTGCCTGACGTATAAATAATGGTCATGATGCTGTTCATATCTTGAACAGGCGAGTCATCTATTGGCGAACAATCGATAAACTCTTTCCATTGCTGCTTAGTAGCGATATTCGGATAAGGAAAGGCAACAGTATTATATTCAGCTGGAATAGAGGCTACTTGCTCTGCAGTATTATCTAATTTGCCTACGAATAATAATTGAACGTCGGCGTGCTTTAGAACGTATTGTACGGTATCAGGGCCAGCAGTAGAGAAAATTGGCACGGAGACGTGCCCTGCCATCATAATACCTAAATCGGTAATGAACCATTCGGCACAATTTTTTGAGAAAATACCAATACGGCTACCCGCAGGCAATGCCATTTCTTCAAGGCGTTTTGCCACGCAGCGAGCTAGGTTACCCACCTGCTTCCACGTATAATTTTGATATTCACCATTAACAGGCTGAGTAAGGAAAACGTCGTCCCCACTGGTTTGTTCCCAGTGGTACAACATACTTAATGGCGATTTAATCACTTCAGTGCTGTTTGCATTTGCTGTCATGTCTAGCGGCATAGGTCACTCATATGTTGTTATAATGTAGCTTATTTTTACAATCATTTCACAGATCTCTAATAAGCCTTATTTTCAGATGAATAACAAGCTTTTTAAACGGACGTTTACATTTCATGCGATGAATGACGTGGCATAGCGCCTGAAATTTAGATTTCTTATAGTTTAGACTTAACTTCTATGATGATCTAATACGCGTTAATTTTAAGCAAACACGCATCTCCTCATCACTTTAAAAGTTAACAATGCACTTAATTAGCAAAATGCACTCACCATTTTTTGTTCAGGTAGGGGAATAGTTCGCTGCTAGGCATAGGTTTAGCGTAAAAGTAGCCTTGGTGTAAAACACATCCCTTCTCAGACAAACTTAACGCCTGCTCTTGAGTTTCTACGCCCTCAGCAACACTCAGCATATTTAAGCTACTAGCAAGGGTTATAGTGGTGGTTACCAAAGCATCATTCGCATTGCCTGGCGCCATATCGTCAACGAAGCTTTTATCAATTTTAAGTACCGATAGTGGGTAACGTTTAAGATAACTTAGCGACGAGTAGCCAGTGCCAAAATCATCTAACGCTAGAATAAAACCTGCATCAACAAAGCGCTCAATTTGACGCAGCGCATTGTCACTATCATCCATCAACACACCTTCTGTAATTTCAAAACGAAACGCTTCTTTTGGCAGATTGAATTCTTTTAGTAACGAAAAAACACCTTCTAAATCAAATTCGGTTTTAAAATGAAGGGCAGATAAATTGATTGATACGAACCCTGTGAAGCCGTCTTCATACCATGTAGCAAGGTCTTCGGCAGCCCTGCGCATCGCCGCTCGAGTGACTTCAATAATATACCTTAGCTCTTCTAGTACAGGAATAAAGACGTCAGGATAAATGGGGTTACCATCAAGCTCGCCACGAAGTAACAGTTCAACCCCTACCGTGTTTTTTTCGTGGGTATTAATGATTGGCTGGTAATAATTGAAAAAACTGTCTTCAGAGTAAGCCCGTTTTATTAAGTTCTCTGTGATGAGCCTTTGTTTAGCCCTGTCGTTCATGTCTTTTGTGAAATACGTGAAGCCACTTAGCGTGTCTTTCTTTGCTGAATACATGGCCACATCGGCTTGTTTAATAAGCTCGGCGGGCTCTGTGGCATCGTCGGGGTAAAAGGCAATCCCCACACTGCATGACACCCGAAGCACTTCGTTAGCCAGCGAGATAGGTGTTTCAACCGACTCGATTAATTGTGCCACAAAGGAGGTTAGCCCATCCGTGGTTTTCATGTCTTCAATGACGATTACAAACTCGTCGCCGCCCAACCGCGCTACAGTACCTGCATCAGATGCTAGGTTACGCATTCTATTCGCCACGACTTTAAGTAGCTTATCGCCATAATCGTGACCAAGTGAGTCGTTAATACCTTTAAAGCGGTCTAGATCGACAAATAACACTGCCACATGGGCACTTTGTTGACGCGCTCCAGCAATAGCATGTTCTAGTCTGTCCAACAGTAAGCTGCGGTTAACTAAGCCGGTTAGGCTATCGTAATTAGCTAACTTTAATAGTTTACGTTCTGCATTTTTCTGTTCAGTAATATCAGACACCACAAGTAGATAATGATCAGCTTGCTCGTCTTTTTCGTTCCCTTTAACCGCGCTGATGTCTATAAGAACGTCGTACTGTTTTGTATCAGCACCTTCAATAACCGCCTCGTCTTTCCAGAACTCTCCCCCTTTAAGCTCAGAGAGCTTGCCAGATAGCTGCCATTCTAATGTAGGATAACGGGTAAAAAGCCTATCTATTTGCTTGTCTAGCGACTCTTTGGTGTTGAAATTAAATACGTTTTCAAATGCGGGGTTTGCAGCTACAGGCACCTTATTTTTATCAAAAATAAGTACCCAGTCGCGGGTTTGTCGAAACGCATCGCTAAAAAGCAACGCTTGCTGCTGCGCTTTTTGAAGTCGAAATAAATGACGCTGGCGTGAAACCACGTACGCAATAATCATCAGCAGTATTAAGGTGAAATACGCTGCATAAGCAAAGGGCGACCGCCACGGGACATAGGGCATCTCAAACGTTATAGTGGCGGGTAAAACGTTATATTCCACACTGCTGGCCAATGGCCCCACTGTGAACCGATAACGACCTGGCTCTAAGTTAGTTAAGGTAATTTTATCGTCTTCTGACACACCATCACTAACCACTTGGTTGTTGCGCAATAAGGTGTAGTGATACTTTGCTTTACCCACTCCATTCATCGACAAGGATGAAAAGTGAATGGTCATTCCGTAATCTTGATAATCCAAAGTGATACTCTGTCCGTTTAGATTACCCAGTGGAAGCCGTAATTCCCGGGAATCTACGCTAACGTCTGTAATTGCGGTCTGCCTGGAAATGAGATTGGAGTTGTTGCCTATCTGTTTCAGCAAAGCGGGTGAAAACACCACAACGCCGGAAGTAGAGCCGTAGGCGAGTCGCCCATCTATGAGCTCAAGTGATGCCCCTTGATTAAATTCTGACACCGATAATTCGCGGCCATAAATAAAGTTTTGCACTTGGGCTGAGGCTGGTGAATATCTGTGCAACCCAGAATGCGAACTAAACCAAATGTCCCCATTACTGTCTTTTTGTAGACCGTAAACGATATTAGAGAGCAACAAATTACTTTCGTTTAAATTGTAAAGCGGCTCAAAGGTATCAGCATCTACTCCGAATAACCCATACCCGCTAAAGGCTAGCCACAGCACACCTGTGTTATCGATAACCCACGACGTTATCGACCGTTCATTCGCTCGTTGTTTTTCTGAAAAACGATATACCAACTCGTGCTCTAGGGTAACTGGGTCGACCAACCATAAACCGCCAACCATGGCGAGAAACAGACGATTATTGTGATAAGGAGAGGCACCTAAGAAGCCAATGGAAAAATTGATATCGAAGATATCCTCGTCCAAATCGATAATATCTAACCTTTGCACGTCTAAGTTATAGCGGTAGTAATGATTACCAACAAAATATAAGTCGCCGTCAGCACCGATGGTAATACTCGAGTTCCATGCATTGAACACATCGCTATCAAAAGATGATTGCAATGGTGGTATGGTCAATTTCCCTGTGCTGGGGTCGAACAACCGAATACCCATGTATGTTTGCACAAACAACCTGCCATCGCCTGCGGGAACTAACTTTTCGATTAGCCACTCTCTCTCGGCGACGAATTCACTATCAGAGGTAATGAACTGTTCTGATGTGCGCGTAGTTAGGTTAAATCGATTCAGCCCATTCTCGGTACCAATCCACAAGACGTCCTTATCGGTTTGCGCTAAAGACCAAACCACACTGTCGCTTAGCGCGGTACTCTTGTCATTTCGATTGTTTTGAATCGCATAAATTTCGGCGCTTTTCACACCAAAATACAGTGCCCCCGCATAGACCGAACTTAACCATAAGTTCCCCGAATAATCGGTTTCAATATCAAGAATGCGTTTATTAGAGAGTTCTGTTCTGCCGTTATGTGGCTCAAGGATGTGTTCACTCACCCACTTGTTTTGGCTAAGTTGTAATTCAAAAAGACCTTCGTTGGTGCCAAACCAAAATGCATTATCGTCACGTTGTTCCATCGTCCAAATGTTACGGCTTCTCACTACTCGCTGAAATCCCGAGGGCTTACCACTAACAACATGCGACAACAACTCACCTTTCGTGGTCTGAAATAACCCATTAACCGTACCGAGCCAAATTCTACCTTGTGCGTCGTGCATCAGAAATTTGGTGTTTAGGTTATCCACGTCAGGCTCAATCCCGTTTAAGTAACTAACGGAGATAGCTGTTGCATCGGCATTGGATAAATCGAAGGCATCTAATCCATCACTAGTAGCCAGTAACAGCCAGTTGTCTACAACGATAATATCTCGAATAAAATGCCGCTGAGCAATCAGTTCGTCACTAAGTGTGAAGATTGTCTCGTAAGACATGGTGTTAGTGTCAAAACGAACGACCTGCTCAGGCATACCAATGAATAAGGTGGTTTCATTTTGCCAAAAAAACTGACTCACATCCTGAAACCAATCTTCTTGAGTTGAAAAAGGCAACGCCACTTGTTTGGTGATGGCTTGGGTGTCGAAATCAAGACGGAAAACACCCGACGCGTACGTGCTTATCCATAATGCTTTGTCAGTTTCTAAACTAATTTTGTTTATAGATGCATTAACGAAAAGATCGTTCGGGCCTTTTATGATTTTTGTTCTAACGCCATCCCAACGTGCTACGCCGCCATCAGTGGCTATCCATACAAAGCCATCTGCATCTATCGCGATATCGTTGACAACGTCTTGTGGAAGCCCATTTTTAGTGGACAGCGATTGAAATACGGGATTTGAAAGACGGGGAGACTCAGCGTAGCTAACAGTGCTAACGAAACAAACAGCAAATAAAACTGAGATTAGGTACCAGCGCATGACAACTCGTTTGAATGAATCGTTATTATTATTTGTTATAGTGTATCAGAATGTTTGAGTAAATTGCAGCCAGTACCATTAAGTTACTGAGACTCGCTTCCGTTTAACTTCATTAGTCTTGTTGGACAGGAACTCGCCCAGTATTAATAACTTGCCGCCGAATACTTGGTTGAGGTGCTAGGCGATACAAATCACCGTTTTGCCCCACGTAGTGTTTTTTCACCCCACATTCTTTAGCTATCATCGCGTGGGCTTTTAAGTGAACCTCTTCACCGTGTACAGGAATAGCAATTTGAGGTTTTACCCAATGATACATGAGTTTAAGCTCTTCGGCGCACGGGTGACCGCTTGCATGAATGGGCAGTTGGCTGTCTTCGCTCATTATTACTTTAACACCTCTAGCACTAAGCACACTGTTTACTCGCTTAATACTGTCTTCGTTACCTGGTATAGCAATAGCAGAATAAATGACGGTATCGCCTTTATCTAACTGTAAATGGGGGTGGCTGTCGTTAGCCATTCGAGAAAGTGCTGTATTTTTCTCGCCCTGACTACCCGTTGCCACGGCAAGCACTTCATTTGGTGGTAAGTACCCTAAGTGAAACGCATCTGCTACTGGCAAATCTACTGGCCAAATGCCCTTTTGGCGGGCAATGCTGTACATATTGATGAGTGAGCGACCGTACAGTGCGATGTAACGCCCGGTTTTTTGGGCAACCCTAGCAAGGGTAATTAGCCGCGCGATATTACTCCCAAAACACGTCACTACTACTCTGCCCTGCAGTGGTTTAATTGTGCTTAACAAACCGTCGTAGCAATTGCGTTCAGAGATGGAGAAACCCGGTTTCGTTGCATTGGTAGAATCTCCCACCATGGCAAGAATATTCTCCTTCCCTAGGGCGCGATAGGTATTACTATCAAAAGGCTTACCGGTAATTGGCTGGGCGTCAATTTTCCAGTCGGCAGTATGTAAAACCGTGCCCGCCGATGTGGCTATTTTTAACGCATATGGTTCGGGCAACGAATGGGTTACCGATAACCAACTAACATCAAAGGGCCCTAGTGTCAGCGTTTGCTCAGAAGCTATCTCTACTATAGGTACTTTATTGATCAATTTTGTTTGTGCAAGTTTGCGGCGCAACACTTCGGCAGTAAAAGAGGTGGTATAAATGGGGCACTGAAAACGCGCCCACAGATAGGGCAATGCGCCCACGTGATCTTCATGCGCATGAGTGATAACAATACCGGCAATATTTTCTTTTTGTGCTGCAATGAAGGTGGGATCTGGTGCAACTACCCTATGATGGGTTTGCTTGTTTGTGCCAGAATAGCGATAAGGCGGAATAAGCGGTTCGTCGAATGATACCCCGCAATCTACCATTAACCACTTGCCGTCATGCCCATACAGGTTCAGGTTCATGCCTATTTCCCCAGTTCCCCCTAAGGGTAAAAACCAAAGTTCCTCTTTTTTCGGCGTTATCAAACCTTAACCACTCCTTTAACTGCTTTCAGGTTAGAATATAAAACTTCCATGAGAGTTGTTACTATACTTTCATACGTAAATACTTAAAGACCGAATATTTATCATGACCACGACGTTATCTGAAATGGAAGCACGTGTTATTGGTGTATTACTTGAAAAGTCAGTGACTACGCCTGAACAATACCCTTTGTCCCTTAATGCACTCACCAATGGATGTAACCAAAAAAGTAACCGATTGCCCGTCACCCAGTTAACTGAAGACGAAGTTATTAAAATACTTGATGGATTGAAAGGTAAACGAATTGTTCAAGCTTCATCTGGCTATGGTAGCCGAGTAGACAAATATTCCCACCGTTTTTGTAATACTGAATTCGGTGACATAAAACTTAGCGACCATCAGCAAGCCATTATCACCGAACTTTTACTTCGAGGGCCGCAAACCCCTGGCGAATTGCGAGGGCGGTGCCAGCGAATAGCGCAATTTGCTGACATCAGTGACGTAGAGGCAACCATCAGCAGCTTACTTGCTTACCAGCCGGATGCGCTTATTTACTCATTACCAAGAGAGTCTGGTAAAAGAGAGATACGCTATAACCACACATTTTGTCAGCTAGGTGAGAACAACAGTGCCAGTGAAAGCACAGACGACAATACCGATACCGTTGAAACACTGAAGGCGGCTCTACTTCAAGTAAAAGCCACCCTTGCCGACCTAGAATCGAGAATTAATGATTTAGCATCAGGCGACTAGTGCAAACGTACGTTGAGTTGGTCAATAATTTCAGCCCAATCAGCGTCGTCTTCGATAGCCGTTTTCAAGAAATCCGCTTGGCTTTCAGACCAAAACGGCGCTTCGAAAATATGTTGGCTCTTATTTAAGCCTTTGTGCGTTTCAATAAAACTTTCTATCGCTTCATCGCTACTAGCTAGCCCTAACTGTTCAAACAAACTGCTCATAGTCGGTTGTTCAGTAAACATGGTAGCTCCTCTTCAATCATGATAATCCGTTAATATTGAAACGCTAGAAGCAAATGATGGGATCATTAAATTTGCTGTGCAAATTCCTCTGGTTCCATCACTTCGCCTTCTTCTCCTGGTACCGGACAAATCATAACCGTAAGATTGTCTTGTGTCATGCCGCCCACCCATTTGGTAAGAAAGTCTTTAGTTGAGATTTCCATCGCTTCACAGTCTGACCAATCTTCAGTTGCCCACAGCAAAGCAAGAGATGATTCTGGCCATACAGGAATGCCATCTTCATCGTCTGTCGTTAACATCACGCAACCATGTTCATCTTTAAGAATGAAAAGTTTGCCCGAAGTTTTAATTAGTTCAACGCTGGCTTCTAAGCGTTCGAACGCGTTCATTTGTAATAATGGGTGTTGAGTCGTCATAATTTTCTCTTTGCTATTTGGCTGGGTGTATGGCCGATACACTTGTAATTAAGGCTTCAAGCCCTACACGCCTAACTTGTTTCATGGTGTGAAGGTAAACTTTCATGGTGATACCTTCTAAAGGCTGTATTAGTGAAATTGCGATAGTTGGATCAAGTTGATTTACCGCTCCTTCAGGGAGTACAGCAACACCACCTTCATGTTGTAGGTTATTAAGGGCTAAATTGAGTGAGTTCGTACGCAGTTTAGCATCACGAAGCTGAGGGTATAACGTCAGTAACAAATCTCTGGCTTTGCTACCCCAATCAATAGCGACAAACTCTGCCGCGTCTACCACATTACTACCTTCACCAATTCGGTATAACCCTAATTGGTTTTCTAGTAACACTTCACTTTTAACTTCTTCTGACTTGAGCGGCTCGGTTGAAAACGCCAAATCGGTTACCCGTTCGTGTAATTGACGAGACAGCCCATCAAGTGAGAGTACTTCTGCTTTAACAGACCAGTCGGGAAAGGTATTGTGAAGGTGACTTAAGGTGGTTGGCAGCATTAATTCACTGGCCAATTGCGTTGCCCCGCACACCACGTATTCAGAAGATTGAATTTGCAGTTCTTGCTTGGCTTCATTTAACGTGCTGCATAGCTGACGTGCATACGGCAACAGCTTTTCACCGGATTGGGTTAGCTGAATACTGTTGCGCTGGCGTATGAAAAGCGTGGTATGAAAGTATTCTTCTAGCAACTTGATCCGCGCACTTACCGCAGATTGCGTTAAATAGAGATTTTCAGCTGCTTTGCCAAAATGTCGGGTTTTTGCAACTTCAATAAATGTGGTGAGAAAGCGTATATCCATGCTTCTTACAAAACCGATAAATAAGTGATTGTAAACTGTCACAGATGATACGGCATGTAAACACAAAAGCACAGCAACGCACTGCTATAAAAGCAGTGCGTTGTATTTATTTTCAACTAAGAAGCGTATTAACTACCTTCGTGCATTAAACGGCGCTGTTTCTCTCGACGTTGTAAGTCACGATTTTGTTTGTTTTTTACGCTTTGGTGGCGCTTTGTGCCCACCTTCTTGGTGTGAAAGTCTTCCTCTTCTACCGAGTCCAATTCTTCACTTTGGTAACGATAGTCTTTACTCATGTCTATCTCTAGGTTATTGCCACGTCGTCATTATTGTCTTGGTACCAAAAATAGAAAACGAATTTTTATCATCGTTGCGACAATAATTTTTTATAGTGGGTTTCATTCACGTATTTCGCTTCATCCCTTCAATTCACCCACGTCCAGCCACCTTTTCACTGCCGAATCCAAAAAATAAAAAATTACATCTTATTCATGGCCTTAGATGAAAATAGAAGAAAATATCTTTGGAAAAATACACTTTTTACACCCAATAAATTCGTACATATTTACACTTTGCATTTTCCAACAAAATTTTTTATTGATAAGGAAAAAATGTTTTGTTTTATGTTCTGATTCTTTTGTCTTAAAAGTTCGCTTGAAGACAACTCAAGGCTGGGTACAACCATGAAAAATTTATCAATTCGCGTTTCTCAAAAACCTTTTATAGATAGACAAAAATTTCCTTATGGCTTTCGAAAATCTGGCGATTTCAGTATTGGTGAGGCAGATATACTAACCGGTTATGGAAAAACCCTACTGGCACTGGAATGCGGAGAGTTAACACCAGAGACGGATGATGAGCGTCATTTTGTAGATTTTGTTAGTGGTAAAGTGGATGCTGATAATACTATTGAGCGCACCTGGGCCAAGTATGTACGCTTATCTCGAGGCAAGAAGCACTTCTACACGTTGCATAGCACCGCTGCGAGTAATCAGTCAGACTACGATGAAGATTACAGTGACGAAGCATTTGACGTAGCGTAATTTTGCGTTCGATTTATGTATAACCAGCTCGGTGGAAATCGTGCTGGTTGCTTTTACTTGTGATATTTCCCTCGCTTTTCACCGCTTTGTTGATCCATATCTAGATTGCGCGCGAACAAATCTTTGCATATTTGTAATGTTCTAACAGATGGTTCTATATTAATAACTTAGCTTTGTGAAATTGCTATTTTACGCAAACCACGCTGTTGAGAAATAGTAGAACAATATCTAATGAATTACCCAAGCCTGAAGGCAAAGGAGGCGCAGCGATGATGGTGTCATATAAACAAATTAAACATTTTTCAATTCATGCTACCGATAAGGACATAGGCGGCGTACGAGATATACTTTTTGACGATAAAGATTTTGTCATTAGATATGTAGTTGCCGATACGAATACATGGCTTCCACTTAGCAGGAAAGTGGTGATATCACCTATTTCAATCACCCGATTGGATCAGGAAGAAGAAACCGTTGATGTTTCCATGACCTCAGACACGCTTAAAAATAGCCCATCTATTGACGAACACAAACCGGTTTCAAGAGAATTCGAAGAAACACTATTTCGTTACTTTGGCTATGGCTATTACTGGATTGGTCCTGGTGCGTGGGGCGATTTCGCTCACCCTAATCAGCTAGCGGATCCTGAGTTAGCCGCTATGGGTAAAGAAGAGTTAGACAATAAACCTGAAAATCACTTAAGAGCTTGCGGCGAGGTCAGTGGCTACGAAGTGGCAACCCAAGAAGATAACGTTGGGCACATTAGCGATTTTGTGTTTGATATTGAAAGCTGGCAAATTCAAATGCTAGTGGTAGATACAAACAACTGGCTACCTGGTGGTAAAAAGCTTGCAGTACTGCCCTCTGACATCAAGAATATTGATTGGTCTTCTCACAATGTCTCTGTCGACCTAACACATGAGGGTTTGATGGCTAGACCGGAAGTTGATCTTGATAAATTGGATGACGCTGCATATGTAGAGGCATTGGTGGCAAACGCTAAACTTGTCTAGTTAGGTCGAAAATCTATTTAAGCTTTGGTGATTTACCGTTTGTTACTGAGCTAGATTCTAGCAAACTTAATTAATCGTTCTGAGCGCAAAAGAACTTGTGGAGCAAGCCAATAGTTTGCTTCACTCTTTCATCGGCTAATCGATAATAAATGGTTTGTCCAGCTCGGCGTGTGGCTACCATTTTAGATTCTCTCAATAGCGCTAAATGCTGTGAAATTACTGGCTGAGAAACATCTACATGGTCCAACATTTGAGTAACAGATAACTCTTTGTCCATTAAAGAACACAACACCATTAAACGGGTCTTATTTGCCAACTGCTTAAGATAGAGCTCAGCTTCCATTGTATATTGAGCCATTTCGCTCATGTTCACAGATAAATCATCAACGGCTAAATTATCAGTCATAACAACTCACTTATAAAGTTACGTAAATAGGCCACCACTCGCCACCTTATACTAAAGTATACTACTATGGCGGCGAACGCCAAAACTCAATGTCATTTTTTTATAAAAATATAATGAAAGTAGGTGGTAGAAAATATAGCGCTTTCCTTATATAGTAAACTCATCATTAATTTTCAAGGTGCTTTAATGTTAATCGATATCACTACGAGACTTGCCAATATCCCCTTTCCCCTTCGTTGTATAACAGCTAAAGAAGCGATGCAGGAAATATCTTCTAATCATGGTTTATTACTTGATGTTCGTGAACCCGCAGAGGCAGCATCTAGCCCTGTAGAAGCAGCATTAAATATTCCTCGTGGCGTACTTGAGATGAAAGTTATCGAAAAATGTAAAGATGCCAAATTTCCAATCTATATTCATTGCGCTTCAGGCATTCGCGCCAAATTGGCTGCCGAACAGCTAATGAACATGGGGTATGAGAATGTGAGCGTGGTAACCTGTTCAATAGGCGATATTAAGCAAGCTACCGACGCATAAGCGCTGACAGCCTCTGGGAGCTTGTGGTATAACCCCTCTATACCGTGACAGAATAATCGATTAGAGCTAGCGGATGTTAAAATCTACATTAGAACAATGGCGCATGTTTAAGGCAGTGGTAGATGCTGGAGGCTTCAATCAAGCAGCCGCATTAGTGCACAAGAGCCAATCTAGTGTGCATCACGCGGTTCAAAAGTTAGAAAACGCCATTGGCGTTGTGTTGTTTGAAAACAGTGGGCGTAAAGTAAAGTTATCTCCTCAAGGGGAGTTAATGTATCGGCGAGCGGCGTTTGTATTAAATGAAGCGCAGAAATTAGAAGCGGTAGCGGCTAGTTTACAAGCAGGAACCGAAACCCTTCTTCGTATCGCCGTTGATATCATTTTCCCTTCCGATTTACTTTATAATGTATTAAGTAAAGTGTCTGAAGAATTTCCTCTGCTACGTATCGAGATTGAAGAAACTGTGTTGAGCGGCGCTAACTCCTTGCTTGATAGTGGCAATGTAGATATCGCGATATCTCCCTTCCCCTACCCCGGCGGATTCAGTGAAGATTTATGTGAAATAGACTTTGCTGCTGTAGCGCATGTTGATCATCCTCTGCACGCACTCGACCGTGCTTTAACACTAGAAGATTTAAAGTCACATCGTCAAATAGTGGTAAGAGATTCATCAGCTGAGCGTAAAGTTGATGCTGGTTGGCTTGGCGCCGAGCAACGCTGGACGGTTAGCCATATTAGAACGTCCGTAGATATGATTTCTCAAGGACTTGGATTTGCTTGGCTACCTATCGCTATTATTAAAAAAGAATTAGAAGAAGGGCTATTGCTGCCACTACCTCTTGATAGCAATGGCGGTTTACGCCGCGCAATGCTTTACCTCACATTTGAGGATGGCGACGGCCTGGGACCAGCAGCAAGAAGCTTTATCGGTGAACTTAGATATCAATCGATGCAGCTTCCTTCTGCTGATGGCATGCTTGAACAATGCGTAGAGTCTATACAAAGGTAACGTGAGCAGTAGTCATTTACTTATCGCTAAGCTCTACGTAGCACATTGATATAAAAATAAAAACTCAGCAGTCTTAGCCAATACCTAGCGCTATCTGTTGACCACCATATAAAAATCCAAATAAGGCGATAGATAGCCCAAATAGTGCTACAGCGCCGTCATCCGTTGCCATGCCA
Organism: Alteromonas sp. KS69; assembly: GCF_003989595.1. Classification (NCBI taxonomy): domain Bacteria; kingdom Pseudomonadati; phylum Pseudomonadota; class Gammaproteobacteria; order Alteromonadales; family Alteromonadaceae; genus Alteromonas; species Alteromonas sp. KS69. The sequence goes on from NZ_PYHU01000035.1 coordinate 32,993, forward strand.
ATAGCCATAATCAACACAGCAAACGCCGGTATTAATCCCATAAAGGGTACTAACTCTAGTGGCACCATCAACAAACCACACGCCGCACAACTTAGCGCTATAAGTGAACGGAACACAGGTTGGCGCATAAAAAACCAGCGCGGCATTAAGAAACGGTCAAATCGCACCGCCACTGGTTTCATTTTATTTACCAAAAATTCTATTCGCTCTGCGTCCATTTCAATTTTCATAATGGTAGCGGGAAGCCACGGATGACGTCGACCGAGTAAAATTTGCATTGCTATCAGTAAAATTGTCACACCGGTGATGGTGGGTACCCCAGGAATAGCCCCTATGGGCGTTGCCGCAATAAACGCTGGCAACGCTAACATGGGTCCAAATCCCCTTTTTTCCATTGCATTCCAGAATTCGGAAAACGCCATGACGTCGCCGGTGTCTTTAGGCTGCATTTTTCCCAACAACTCATAAAGTGTCATTGACCTTGCGCCAGTTTCCTTAAACATTTTCATTCCCTATTTATGGCTAAGACTAATGCCTTATTTCCATCGAAACCTATGCGTCTTGGGTGATAGCGAAGCGCAATACACTTTGGGTATTCCATCAAAAATTTCATTAACTCAGCAATATCACCGTGTACAACGCTTCTATTTTCCGCTTGTCCAACAGTGTAAATCTGAAATAAATTTTCAGAAGCATTCTCGTAAGCGGTGAATTTTCGCGTTCGGTTACAAAGCGACTATGCGGTAAATAATGCGATAACTGTGCCACTGAAGTTATTCATCGTTCAAATTTATGCTTTTGGGTAGCTATCGGCACAATATGTGCTTTATTAGCTAAAGATATGTCATTGTGCGGATTGTGTTTAGCTAGTCCTCTTTTACGAGATGCGAGGATCGCATTATGAGGTCAGCCCAGAGATATTGCTGCGCTTTTCAACCAAAGTTGAGTCTGAATGCGACAATGCCTACGTTTGAATGTAATAATGCACAAATAATTATAAAATCAGATCAATTTACCCACCCAGTGCGCTGAGATAAGCAATCAGGGAGTGATTGATAACTTAAAAAAGGGATATTCAAGTGTTAACTGTTTTGCTTGTAGATGATGATGCCGAGTTTACCGAGGTGGCCTGCACTATAATTGAGTTTCTTGGTCACGAAGTGCTAACTGCTGCCACATTAGGTGAAGCGCGTGACTGGTTAAAGAAAGAAACCTTCGATCACATATTACTTGATTTCATGTTGCCAGATGGCAGCGGTGCACACTTGTTCGATGAACTTAACGCGCTTCCTAAACGCCCACGTATTACCCTTATTACCGGACACCCATCGGTAAAAGGCGTCATTAAAGGTCTGTGCGGCCCCAATATTGATTACCTTGTTAAACCTATTCAACGTGAAGACATTGAAGCAGTATTAACAGGGAAACCTAAAGTCGCTGAAGATACCAGCGAAAAAATTGAAAAGCATTTCGATTTGCTTATTGGCGAATCTGCGCCAATGAGAGAACTCTATAAATTAATTGAAAGAGTGAGCAGAACAAGTGCCAACGTTATGCTACTGGGCGAAAGTGGTGTAGGTAAAGAGGTTGTTGCAGCCGCTATTCACCGCGCGTCACAAAGTGAAGGCCCTTACGTAGTGACTAACTGTGGTGCCTTTTCAAAAGAATTAATTGGTAGTGAACTATTTGGCCACGAAAAAGGTGCCTTTACTGGTGCAGTTGGCCGAAAAGAAGGTGTTTTCGAACAAGCTGAAGGCGGATGTTTATTCTTAGATGAAATCACCGAAATGCCTATCGATATGCAGCCAAACCTACTACGCGTATTGGAAAACAAAGTGGTTATCCGTGTTGGCGGTACTAAAACTATTCCGGTTAATTGCCGCGTAGTGTCAGCCACCAACCGAACCATGGAAGAGATAGCACAAAGCAAAGTGTTGCGTGAAGATATCTACTTCAGACTTGCTGTATTTCCAATCACCATACCTACGTTGCGCGAGCGCAAAGAAGATATTCCTTTATTAGCGAAAACCTTTATTGAAGAATTTAATAAAGACAACGGCTCTAAATTTAGCTGGCAAGAAAGTCAGCTGAATACATTACAAGCTTACGACTGGCCAGGTAACGTTCGTGAATTGCGCCACTTTGTCCATCGTGCAGCCATTATGAGCGACCCGACAAAACAAGTAATAGAGCTTCCTAAAACGATTGAGTCGCCTTTTGCTAAAAAACAAAGTACAGCGCCAGCACTTCAAGCGGGACGTACTATTGAAGATGTCGAGAAAGAACTTATTTACGCCACGCTTGAGAAGGTAAATGGGAATAAAACCATGGCCGCTGACATGCTCGGCATAAGCACCAAAACTTTATACAACCGACTTCACGCGTATGGCGATTTGGTCAAAGAAGACTAGTAAGGCAGGACAAAAGTTATGACTGAAGATGAGTTTGCCCGATTAAGCACTTATGTACACGATGCACGCAAACCACTAAATCGCATTTCTATGCAAGCTGAATTGGTAAAAATGGCGCTTAATGGCGAAGTTCCCGCCCAAAAAGCGATGGCAGCATTGGATAAGATAATAACCAGTGCTAAAGATTGCAGTGACTCCCTTTCTGAAATGACTTCAGATTTTGGCGACACATTATTGGATTGATGTAATGCTAAACAAAGTTTTTTCTTCGCTATACAGCTGGGTAATCATGGTGGTATTCGTGATTGCTATTATCACTGCGAATTCATTTTATGTGGTGCAAACCCTTGATGACTTATCAGCCTTAGAAGCGCGTCTATTTACCACTAGCCGCGTGATAAGCGCGGTGAACAAGTTGCACGTGGCCGTATTGCGCGCCGAATCAGGTCAACGTGGTTTCCTTCTTACTGAAGATGAAGCTTATCTGGAGGAGTACACACAGACACTGAATAACTTCACTGCCCTTGCCGATGAAGTTGAAGTGAGCGCGCTTGCGTCTGATTTGCCGGAACAATCAGAACGGATTGATAAGCTACTCGCCCTAACCCGCGTTAAAATTAACGGTATGGTACGTATTGTAGAGCTAGTTAGAGTGGGTGATTTAGATCAAGCCTTCACGTTGCTTGAAAGTGATAAAGGTCTTGATTTATACAACGACTTTGAAAACATGTTCGAACGCATTGATTCCTCAGAAAGAGATATTCAAGGTACGCATTTAGCCAGTTTGATGAAGCTAAGGCGTGACTCAGTGAATACGCTACTAATTTCATCAGGTACCACCCTGTTTCTTATTATCTCAATCTTCTTGTTGTTAAAAGCCAACATTCGAGAAAATGAGAAGCATAAAGATACCCTTGTAGACGTTAATGAAGACCTAGAACATAAAATATCTGAACGAACCCAAGAACTACGAATTTATGCCGATGAGTTAGCTCGCAGCAACCGTGAACTTGAAGACTTCGCGTTTGTGGCCTCTCACGATCTCCAAGAGCCGCTTAGAAAAATTCGCGCCTTCGGTAACCGATTAGACTCTGGCTACAAAGATGTGATGGATGAACGTGGACAAGACTTTCTTGCCCGTATGCTTAACGCAGCCGAGCGTATGTCCATGTTGATTTCTGACCTTCTGTCTTTTTCTCGGGTTTCTACACGGGGCAAAGACTTCGAACAAGTAAATGTCGGCGACGTTATCGATGGTGTACTAGGTGATTTAGAAATAGCTATCGAAGAAAAAGGTGCCAATGTTGTTGTGCAGGATATTCCGACTATTCGCGCAGACAAATCACAAATTGATCAGCTGTTTCTAAACTTATTGTCCAACGCGCTAAAATTTCAAACCGCTGATAAAGCACCTCTTATTGAAATTACAGCAACACCACCAAGTGAAGCTGATATGAAAGACATATTGTTAGCTGACGAGTATGACTGGATCAAAATTCAAATCTCAGACAACGGCATTGGCTTTGAACAAAGTTTTGCAGAAAAGATTTTTGCCCCGTTTCAACGCTTGCACGGAAGAAGCGAATACAAAGGAACAGGGATTGGCCTAGCGGTATGCCGGCGTATTGTTGAACGACACAATGGTCAAATTTCGGCAAAAAGCTCGCCAGGAGAAGGCGCAACCTTTACTATCCTTCTGCCAACAAACAGCGAGCCTTTTGGCTCTCTAAATAATCATGGAGATATCGCACATGACGCGTAAACAAACCCAACCAATTAATATCCTTATGGCAGATGACGATGAGGACGATCGTCTATTAACTGTAGACGCACTAAAAGAAAGCCGTGTGTTAAACAACTTATTTTGTGTTGAAGATGGCGTGGAGTTGCTTGAATTTTTACGCCATGAAGGTAAATACACAGATGCTAGCAAAGCCCCCCGCCCTAGCCTAATTCTGTTAGACCTTAACATGCCGCGAAAAGATGGCCGAGAAGCGTTACAGGAATTAAAAACCGATCCTAAATTACGTGGGATCCCAGTGGTCATCTTAACGACATCCAAAGAAGAAGAGGACATGCTTCGCGGATACGACTTAGGCTGTGCTTCATATATCACTAAACCTGTGAATTTCGAGGGACTTGTCGAGCTTATGCGCGCGCTAGGTCGCTACTGGATTGAGTTTGTAGAATTGCCACACGATTAGTCGAATCTTATTAATTCAATTTACGTAGAGATGAGTCCATATGTAGGACTCAGTAAGTTATTACTCATGCTGCACGGCGCTAACCATTAGTGCCGCTATGTGTTAAAGCGCTTGTTATTTAGCGCTACGTTACGACTAATGTTTTATGGAGCGCACAGTGACCGAAGTTATCCGGGTTTTACTGATTGAAGATGACGAAGATGATTATTTTTTAACATCGGATTATTTACTTCAATGTGAAGAACCCCGTTTCCAGCTTACCTGGGTAACCAACAGTGCTGACGCCATAGATGCGTTACAGCGTCGAAATTTCGACTTGTGTTTGCTCGACTATCTACTTGGCGCAGAAAACGCAGTAGACGTATTAGAAGTGCTTAAATCAAACCAATTCAATCTTCCTGTTGTTATTTTAACCGGTCAATCAGACTCACAGGTTGACGAATTGGTGATGCGAGCGGGTGCAGCCGATTACCTGCAAAAAACAGAAATCGAGTCACCCCGTTTTATGCGCACCATTCGCTACGCCATGGTTCGACGAGAGATAGAAAACGAGCGATTAGAAAGACACAAAGTTGAACAACAGAACAAAGCGAAAGATAAATTTCTAGCTCATTTAGGCCACGAACTTCGCACCCCGCTTACGTCTATTTTAGGTTACACAGAGCTGCTATTAGACGACAAAGGTAATGACCCATTAGCCCAAGAGCTGTCTATTATTTATTCCAATGGAAAGCACCTACTTAGCCTGTTAAATGACCTTCTTGATATGTCTCGCATTATGGCGGATAAACTTGAGCTTAATATCAAAGAAGTGCATCTAAGCCCTTTCCTTACTGATATTCATTCATTAATGCGATTAGCAGCGAAAGATAAAGATCTTGTTTTCGATGTGATTGCAGAAACTAAGATACCGGAAGTGATTGAAACCGACCCTACCCGTTTGCGTCAGGTGTTAATCAACTTAGTCAGTAACGCTGTGAAATTTACCGATACTGGCGCCATAACCGTTACCGTAGAAGTTCGCCCTCCAGCACCTGGAAAAGCCAATGAAAGGTTACATTTTATTGTTGAAGACACCGGCATCGGCATGCCACCACATAAGCTAGATAAAATCTTTCAGCCTTTCGAGCAAATCGAAGATATCATGCGTGCAAATCATGGCGGTGCTGGATTAGGTTTGGCAATAAGCCGAGAACTTGTGGCCAAGTTAGGCGGAAGCATTAGTGTAGATTCAGTTTTTGGCAAAGGCAGCCGCTTTTCGTTTTCTATCGATCCCGGTGACATTAGCGAACAGAGCCGTGTTCAACTTGCGCTTAAGCCACCTAGCAAAGCTGAAGCTAATAATTTAGATTTACAGGTTACCGGCAAGGTATTGATTGTTGATGATATTCGTGAGATTCGTCGCTTAACGGGGCATTTAGTCAGCCAATGTCACGCTACTGTCGCTTATGCAGAAAACGGCGTTAAAGCGTTAGAGGCTGTTTTACAAGCCGAAGAAGATAACGAGCCCTTTCATTTAGTGTTAATGGATATTCATATGCCGGTTATGAATGGTATTGAAGCCCTTCATGCAATAAGACGGCATAAGAGCAACGTACCTGTTGTGGCCGTTACCGCCGCGAGTCGCAAAGGGTTAAAACAATCTTTAATGAATGACGGGTTTAATAATGTTATTGGTAAACCTATTGAACGAGCTGCCCTTACTGAGGTGCTAGACCAGTACTTGGTGCGCTCTCAAGGACCAGCCGTGTCGAAAATAGAAACCGTTAAAACGGTAACTCAATGTACTCAACCTCAACCGACGGCTAAAAAAGTATTAGTGATAGAAGACGACGAGGACGCAGCTGAGTTATTACAATTATTTTTGGTACATCAAGGCCACGATGTTATTACGGCGAATACGGGCGCAGATGCTATCGAGTGTATGAACGAAGTGGTATTTGATCATGTATTAATGGATTTGACCCTTCCCGACTACCATGGATATGACTTAGCTGCCGAGTTAAATCAAATTCAACCCAAGGCCAAGCTGGTTATTGTCAGTGGCAACGAGCCAGATAAAGATACCATGAAGCATTTAGGTGTTAGCCAGTCGCTATTAAAGCCAGTGAGTAAAGAAGATTTAATCAGTGTGGTGTCCTAAAAAATACGAAAAGAAATTGTTAGCTGCCATTCGTAGCTAACTTTCCCTCCACAGGAACTGTTGAATTCTTATCGATTACGAAATTATTACACGGCCTACCTTGCAACTCTTACGTTTAATTAAAACTTAGCTTCCTCACCAAAATACGAAACGAAATAAAATCAAACAAAATCAATAATTTATATATCCGGCCATGTTGGTATAAGCGTTGCAACTCTCTATGTGCAATCTAGCAAATTTAAGGAGAGTACTATGGCAACACAAACTACTACGCCAAAAACAGCGAAAGTGAATAGCGTAACCGAGCCTAGTCACCCAGTCACGGATCAGTTAAAAGAAACACTTCATTCGTCAGTAGATAAGCTGGCTGATAGTGCGGCCGTAGCTGAGGACAATATTCGTAACACGGCAAGTCGCTCTGCGGACAATATGTCTGAAAGAAAACGTTTAGCTGAGCAAAAATGGCAGTCGTCTGGTGTACGAAAGTATGCTATCGAGAACCCATTAGCCACTGCTGGTATGGCATTCGCAGCAGGTATGTTAGTGACTTCATTATTTCGCAAGAAATAAAGCATGAAACCTTTACCAGATTTTCGTAGTGCCACATACACGCTGAGCAGCGAAAATCCGTTTCGCCTGACTTCTCCAAGAAGTCAGGCGACATTTCGCATTCCTCAGCAAAGTACAACCGGCGAGACATCCGAGTCGTCGAATAACATTCCCCCAGACATTACTTTTGAAGAGGCGCTGGCTTCTTTTAAAACGCTTTACGCACAGAAAAAATATCAGGGCTTTGCATTAATCGACCTGATTAACGCTGAACTTCAACTCATTACCAAGTCGATTTTTGTCAGCATTTTTGGCGCACTTACCGCATTTGCATTAGGTGGTTTTTGCTGGATTTTGCTCAATTCATGCATCGGGTTAGCAATGCACCATGCTGGCATGCCTGCACTACTTATTATGGTTATATTGTTACTGGTTAATAGCATATTAAGTGTCGTTGCATTTATGCATGCACAGAGTGCATTTCGTTTTATTAATCTAAAGCGGCTTACCACATTAATGCAGTCTTTAACCAAGTAGCAGCAAACTCATTACGGGATTGCCGTCAATCAGCGTAAAACTAAGGAGCACTTATCATGAATATTTTTCTGAAAAAGAACTTAGAGGATATCAGGCAGTGCCAGCATAATTATTTAGCCCAAAAACATCATGCTGAAGAATCATTTGAAGAGGCTAAGCGAGATTGTCGTCTGCTTATGGGCAAACCTGAAGTATTATTGGGTATTGTTGCTGCTGGGGCTTACAAAGGTATAAATACTGACGCTCCAAAGAGCAAAAGAAATCAAGCTATTATGACTTTTGTGCGCACCACCGCACTTTCGTTCCTAAAATAATAGTCACTACAATTAATACTAGGAATTACCATGCGCTTACCAATAAAAATGAAAATAGCGGCTTTAGCATGCAGTTTATTTGTTACCGCTTGTACTACTACACCTGTCGCCTCGCCCACACCCTACAAATCTGCGGTCACTAAGGAGGGCTATGGGTATTCTAGCGTTCAACTAACCGACAATGAATACCGAGTATTATTTAAAGCTACAGATCGCACTCCAGCAGATATTATTCAGCAATTCGCATTACGCCGAGCCGCTGAACTCGCTAACAAACATAACTATGAATGGTTGGCTGTTATCAAAACCGACGTGGATAAAAAACCCGTTATGGCCAGAGCAGTCACCCACAATACAGATAAGCCCCAACCATTTGCAACTAATCAGCAATGTACCATGTCAGGATGTACCGAGGTGGCAGAACCTGCACCGGGTCAAGGGCAAAACACGGTGACGCAGACACAGATTAACGACATTTATTTCTCTGTTCTGGTAAGAATGAGCAATACCCAAAGTAGTTTGGGAAAGAACGCTATATCTGTTACAGAAATTCTCGCTGACCAAGTAGATAAGGTTAAGTAGGCGCTTCAAAAAATTAATTTTTGATGAAATGACCGCCAAATGGCGGTCATTTTTGTTTACAACGCACATTGCTTTATTTAACTTTGCTCAGAATCTAAATGCAATGTGTTGGCTCGCTCTACCCAATCAAGATCTTTGGTTTGTTCATCCAAGGTCCCCTTGGCATCTTCTAAGAAGACTTTACAAAAGTACTCTACTGACTGAAACCTCTCTCGGTATTGTTTCAATTGCACTTCCATTTCATACATAGCGTTTGAAAACTCTGAATTGGATTTTGACAACTCATAATCACATTTTAGATACGCACATAACACGTCAGCGGCTTTAGCAAGCCGTACATGAATATCATCTTTATCTTGTTCTATTAATGGCTGGTAGCGCTTCTGTAGGGGCTCAGGCAAGGTTTGTATCAGCATTGCCTCAAACCTACGCTCGAGTTTTTTTATGGCTGCAGTGGTTTCAGGGTCGTGGTACTTTACAGGACTTGGAATATCACTCATACCAGCAATCTCGCTACCTTCATGGAAAATAGCCATGGCAGCGACTCGATCGGGATCAACCGCTTCGTTGAACACATCCGCCGCTATTGCACCTAACATGTGAGCGACCATAGAGGCTTCGTAGATGTGTGTAGACAACATCTCCTCTTGAAACTGTGCCATTAAAGGCCATCGTTTCACGTTTCTTGCCCGTTGCATCAAACCTATAAATGCGGAGTGAGTTTTCGCCATTTTGCGCCCTTTAAAATTACGATTGTTAGAAATTGATAGTAGCATTTGCAAATCGGGAATGCTGCCTTGCTTACTATGCCTCCCGCCATGTAAAAAGTGCAAATGCTCTGTAAACCTTGTTTAGCCAACGAATACATTATCGGTCAAAAGCAGTGGAATTTAATATAAAATAAATATAAATCATAGACTTAACATTAAGGCACGGAGTTCGCATTAATACCTATGTCAGTAACGGAGCAAAAAGAGGATTTAGCTATGTTAGGTTGGGCAATTACTTTTTTCATTATCGCCATTATTGCAGCAGTTTTTGGTTTTGGCGGCATCGCAGGTGCAGCAACAGGTATCGCACAATTTTTATTCTTTGTGTTTATCGCTTTACTAGTCATTTCACTAGTCGCGAATGCCTTACGCGGTCGGTCACCACGAGCATAGATTTACCACACATTTAGATATTTTTAGATACTTTTAGGAAACAGGAGAATGGACATGATCTCACAGAAATCATTATTGAAACTTTTAGCAGCTGGTACATTTGCACTTACACTTGCCGCATGCGGTGATAACAACGCAGAAGATGCAGGCGAAGAGCTAGACGAAATTGTAACAGATGCAGGCAACGCAGTAGAAGATGCTTGTGAAGATGTTAAAGAAGGCGCAGACGCCGAAGATAAAGACTGTTAATACACGCTTTATCACGAAAAAAGCTGATGGACATTGTCCATCAGCTTTTTTTTATACTTCTTTTTATACTTCTTCGCCGCCAAGCTCTCGCGCTAAATCGTCTAATTCTGATAGCGTTCTATCAAATTCATCTACCGCATACCGGTAAGATACCAACACGTGACGATCACTTCGTCCAAACTTCACGACAAGTGAATCAACATCCATGTGTTTAACCGTGTTGATAAAACGATATGCCGTCATCTCACTGGCAAAACCAAATTCAACTTGGCTTTTCATCTTAAGCAACCACCTCTGGATTGTTATCCAATACATTGACTATTCGTTCAAGTAAATGCGTTTCTTGGTCATCAACTTTCCCATGCGCAATCCAATCTTCTAACAACTGCGCTGGAGACAGGCTCTCACCCTTCTCTAGTTTCGCTGTCATCATGGCTAGCTGCACATTGGTTCGCATGCTGCTATCGCTCTCAGGGCTAGGTAAATCAGTAGCAGCTTCTAACGCCACCGTTAACCAATGACGACTTTGTTGAACAGGTGTAGGCTTAGACAGTGCGGACTTCCATCGCTTTTTAAGCATGTCAGCGTCATCATCACTGATGTTAGTAAAGTCTCCTGCTCGCAGGCTCTCACTTAACACTGAAATAGCCGATTGAGCACGCTGCTGTACTTTGCGAACCTGGCGCTGCTGAGCGCGTGTTTGCTGCTGCTTTTGAATACCGGTTATTTTCTTATCGAGTTTAGCACGCATTGCACCAGGCAACGCTTTCGCACGTGCTTCAATATCCTGTATTGAAGTAGCAATCGTCGATTCATCAGACTCCGAGTCAATGCCATTTAATAGAGTAAAAAGGGTATTAAAGGTTTCATCAAATGCTGATGACTGCGCCTTACGTTGTTCTTTTAAGCGTCCGAATAATGCATCGTTTGCTAAGCGAAACTCACGCCACAATCGGCTTTCATCACGCTTACCGGCATGGCCTATGGCTTTCCAACTGTGTTGAAGCTGCTGCGCTGTTTCAGTGGCGCTAGCAATATCTTCCTCTGCTAACAGCGCTGATGCTTGCGCAACGAGTTGCTGCTTCGCTTTTTTATTCATCGCATGCCACTGGTTCACTTTGGTTTGCAGCGGGCTGATGGTTTTGTTCCACCGTTGCTTTAACGACTCGTATTCACGCTTTTCAACCTGACCACACTCATGCCACTGCTTAACGGTTCTATCGTACAGTTTAGCCAGCACCGCTTCGTCCTGTGACAAATCGATGGCAGCAACTTGTTCAATTAATGACTGACGAGCTTTAAGCGCTTTCTCTCGTTCAGCATCCAATGCAGCGTAATGCTCGCGACAAGGCTGAAACGCAAGTTCTAAAGCGGCGTCGAAAGCATTCTGAAGCGCGTCATCGTCGCTGCCAGCGCCTAACGAAAGCCACTGCTGACGAAGATAACGAATGGCTTCACCACGCTGTTTTATATCTTCGACGGGAGTTGAAGCTAATGTCTGCGCTTCCTCTACCAGTGCAGGTTTTCTAGGGGCCGCGATATAATCTTGCCAGCCTTCAAGGTGAGCAATATCTTCGGCAGTTTTCTCAAAACGCTTAGCCAATTGTTTCTTAACACTCTCAGGCATAGATTCAAAGCTTGCAGATAACTTTTCAAACTTAGTAATAGCCCCGCGGTACTTACCTTGGGCGATTAAGTTATCTATCACACTGATTTGCTTTCTGCACTGACGAAGCGCCTGGTCTACTTCTGCTTTTTTAGCTTGTTTTTTCTGACTGAAAACACGGGAAGCTGCATGCCAGCGCTTATTAAGGGCGCTTGGTACTGAAATAAGTTCATTGCGTAAGTCGTGATACTTTTCACTTAACGCTTTAAATTCGGCTTCGATTGATTCTGGGGCTTTATGGCTAACGTCATCATTTTGATCGGTGCCATTTTGAACAGCGTCTCCTTCAACAGATACACTTTCAGTTGCATCAGTGTTTACAGCTTTGGCCGCTTCAGCAGTTTGTTCTGTTAGCCCGTTCTCTTTATCCTCTTGTCCATTTGTTGCTGGTTCAGAAGGCGTACTTGTCGCCTGTTGTTGCTTAGCTTCTTCTGCAAGGGACTCTTCCGCAAGAGATTCTACTTGAGACAAACAAATCAGAAGCTTTTGACCGTACTGCTGTTGCATGGAAAAGGCTTCTAAACTATTGTTTAATGAAGCGATTCCAGTACGAACTTCGTCAAGCAATTTAGTGCTTCCACCTAATGAAGCCATGTGATCTGCGCTTACTTCTAACGCGCGTACCGACTCATTCACTACCGCTACATCAGCAAGGGTCGCCTCACACAAGCGCTCACCATACAGCCAATTAACTTGTGTAGTGGCATGCGATAAATGCTGCTTACAAAGGGCTTCAATCTCGGCTTTTTCTTCTGCCGCTTTTTGCGATTCCCACTCAGGGCGAATACGCGATAAGTGACGTGATACCTTTTCGCTAATGCGTGCGAATTTAGCGTCTACCGCCGTCTTATCGTCTGAACTCAATATCGATGAATCTGTCATTAAGTCATTATATTCACTTAACAATTCGGCTTGTCGCTTGTCAATATCTTCAACATCTGATTTATCAACCAGCGCTTGATATTTAGACAAACACAGAGTAACGCGTCGCATTAATTCAATAGGCTTTTCGGCTTGCGCTTTCAATACTTGAAGCTTTGTAGCTATAGCCGCGTGAATAGCATTATCTCTGCATTTCTTCTCCAGTTTTTGCAGTACACTACTATCTTCAATAGTGGCCAAAATAGCCTGTTGCAGTGCGTTATCTGCATGATGAAGAAAAATGGTTTGGGTAAAAGCTGGCTTATCGACTTTGTGAAGCAACGTCATCACAAGATTATTATCTGCCAATAAACTTGGGTCGTTAACCAATACAGTCTGAATTAATTCACCATTGGCACTTTCACGCAAAAATGACGCTTTTTCATTCGCGTTTATGGTTACATCACCCTGTCCCATCAAGGCTGCTTCTACGGTGCGTTCAGCAACTTTTTTCACCTTCGCATGGTGGGCGCTTTGTGACATTTTAAGCCACAATACAAACGTATTTAGTTTGTTAAGGGCTGCAAGGCTGACATCAGCATTGGCATCGTTAAATGCTAATTCATGTAAAATCGTTTTGTCTGTGGGCTTTTCCGGCGACAGGTTTTGAATGGCTTCCAGTCTTTTTTCGGGATTCTGACTGGTGTGAGAAGGAGCAAAGAACCGACTAAATATCATCCTGTTTAAACCGCGCTATAGTGTTGTTATCATCTTCTTGCTTGGAAAGTGCACGTTTAAAATCTGATTTACTTTTATGCACTATTTCGCCGCTTTCATTTACCGTCATATGTTCCGACGATTTCTCAATTTTTGCTTGATACAGCATAACTGCTTGCATACAGCTGGCTTTCTGATCTTCACTTAATGGCGTACCATCAAGCCATTTACCGGTTTCCACCGATTGACGCAGGCGTTCGTACACCTCTGGCGTCATACTATTTAGTAATACTTCTATATTCATGAACGGAATCGTTTAATAAGTACAATTCTTACGCGGTTGACAAGATACCACACGAAGCCTGCAATACTGGCTACAATAGCGAGATTATGTTGCAAGTCGCCAGGTCTTGTTCCGCCCCAATACATAAAACCGAATCCCGCCACAAATATGATCATGGCAATAAGCGATTGATTTTGAATGCTCTGTAACTTTTTGAATTTTTGTAGATTTTTCTTACGTTCAATATCTTCTGAGGAAGCATCGCCTATTTTGAAATCACAATGCGGACATATTTTTGCTTTGTCAGACGTTTTTTTATTGCACGATGGGCAGTCAACGAGTGCCATAATTTGCTCCTGTAGGAATGATGCGGAAATAACCAGGTAGCATTGGTTTTAGAGGTGAGTATTTTACGTATTGAAATGCGTATTGCAAAGCCTATTCAAAGGCAGATGAGCATTAATACAATTTAATTGTAATTGTGGTGTGAAAGCCAAACTTAAAAGGCTACCACGTTGACCTGCACACCACGTTCACACTAACAATTATTTTTTATGTCTAGACCAATAATCGTCAACGGTTTCTTTCATTTCTTTACAGAGCAGCACAATACCAAATAGGTTAGGTAAAGTCATTACTACAATGGCCACTGCCGACAACGCCCATACCAAAGTGGTATCAGAAAACGCAGCCCATACAAAGCCAGCTACGTAAATAACACGATATGGCATTACCGAACGGGGGCCGAGCAAGTAAGTCATCGCCCTGTCACCGTAATACGACCACGCAATAGCGGTTGAGAACGCAAACAGCATAAGCCCGATAGACACTATGTATTGGCCGAAGTTACCGAAATATCCGCGTGTAAAGGCGATGGTCGTTAGTGCCGCTGAGTGCACCAAGGATTTACCGCTCACTTCTAGGTTATCTCGTACGGGTTTACCCTCTTCTATTTTAAGCGTACCGGTAAATAAATCTTCGCTACCAATGTTGTATTTAACATCTTCAGCAACTGAGCGTGAATTTAACAAGGTAAAGCCATCGCTAACCGCAGTGCCATTTACTACTGTGATGCTACCTGTGTACGCTGTTATCTCATTACCTTCTACGTCGTTTAGGTAACCGTAAAGCTTATCGACATCGGCTTGATCGCTGTCATCATATTGGCCTTGAACAAAGAGCATGTCAGAACGATCGAATACGTTTTCATGCTTTTCTTTCCATACACCAGAAGACAAGATAACCAAACCAGTCACCGTACAGATAATGATGGTATCGATGAAAGGTTCAAGTAGTGACACCATACCTTCAGACGCAGGCTCTTTTGTTTTAGCCGCAGCATGCGCAATTGGCGCAGAACCCTGCCCCGCTTCGTTTGAGAACAAACCACGGTTTACACCACGGTTAAACGCATACGCAAGTGATGCGCCTAGGAAGCCACCTGCAGCCGCAGACCCTGTAAATGCATCTTTAACTACCGCGGTGAAAGAAGGAATAATATTTTCAACGTTTGCGAAAATAACCGCTAACGCACCAATAAGGTAAATAACCGCCATTACCGGCACGACTCGCGCAGTAAAAGCAGCAATGCGTTGAATACCACCAAGGATAACAAGCGCAAGTAAAATACCCAGCACGCTACCTACTGCCCAAGGCTCGAAACCAAACGTGGCTTCAATACTTTGCGCAATACCATTACTTTGCGGCAAGTTACCGGTACCGAATGAACTCACTACCGTGGCAATGGCAAAAGCCACCGCTAGCCATTTCATGTTTAAGCGTCTGTCCATGTAATACATGGGACCACCCGCCATGGTGCCATCTTCGGTTTTCACACGGTATTTGTGAGAAAGGGTAACTTCAACGAATTTCGTAGTCATACCTAAAAAGGCCGTTACCCACATCCAAAATAAAGCTGCTGGACCACCTAAGAATATGGCGAACGCCACACCACTGATATTACCGGTACCCACCGTACCTGATAGCGCGGTAGTAAGTGCGCGAAAATGAGTGGTATCACCTGGGTCGCTCTCTTTGTCGAACTTACCGGTTACCACTTGCCAAGCGTGTTTGAAAAAACGAATTTGAGGAAATTTAAGGTAGATAGTGAAGAAAAGACCTACACCTAGCAATACGTAAGGAAACCACCCTGCGCCGCCTAAAAAACCATCCAGTATGACGAGAAAACTATATAACCCTTCCAAGGTATCACCCCTTTATTATCTTGTTGTTATGATTTCTATTATTGTATTTATTAATAAAGCCCCGATGAAAAGGGGCTTTTTTGTGATGCTAATTTAACGTATTAACCATTTAACTTCTTTACTACGGCATTTACGGCAATAAGTAAATCCTCACCTAGCTGTCTGCTGCGCTGAACAGACCAGCCATAAATTTCATCAGGCACATCGACATTGTCTTTGAATGGCATTTCAACGGTGTAAGACATGCAGTTAAACTTCTCACCTACTGCATTTGCTGCCACGGTTAAGTTCCCCTCACCTGGCGCGTCTTTATCGTATCCAAACTCATCTTGAAATTCTGGCGTTGCATTTAGTAGCGCATCTTTAAACGTATTTTCTAGCGCTTTAATTTCATTAGAATAACTTGGATTACCTTCACAGCCTGCCACAAAATTGTACGGCAGTGCTTCATCACCGTGCAAATCGACAAACATATCTACGCCTATGTTTTCCATTGCGTTCATGACATAAAGTACTTCTGGGCTTTTATCAGCGCTAGGCGTAGCCCACTCGCGGTTTAAATTGGTGCCTACCGCGTTGGTGCGCAAGTGACCGCGTGCGCTGCCATCAGGATTCATGTTAGGTACTACATAAAACACAGCGTTATCCAGCAATTGTCGCGCCAGTCCGTCTTGCTCATCTAGCAAACGGTAAATTAAGCCTTCCGCACACCACTCCGCCATGGTCTCACCTGGGTGCTGTCTGGCAGTTACCCATACTTTTTTCTTGTTCGGGGTTTCTTCTCCAATCACTAGCATGGACATATCGCGGCCATCTAGTGTTAAGCCTAGAAACCGATGTTCACATAGCAGTGACATTTGCGCATCGTGCACTAAATCTAAGTGCCTCTCATAGCTGTAAGGAATGAAGTAAGCGAAATAAACACTAGGTTGTTCGAGTGTTAGAGAGAATGTGAGGTTATCGCCATCAAACTCGCTGGGGATACGAAACCAGGTTTGGCGATCGTATGATGCAAGCACATTGTAGCCTTTCCAGCCATCTGGATACGCCGACTTTGCTAAATCAGTTAAGGTCATTGTGTGGGTAACAAACGTCTCGCCAACTAAGCGAAAATGAAACCACTGGGCAAACTCAGATTGATTATCTTTTGGAATGGCAAGACGGATGTCTTCAACCGATTCAGCGCTTAACACGTCAATGTTGCCGCTATCGAATTGACTAGAAATATGCATAAACTGTCGTTTCTCTTCTTAATTTTAGCGGTAATTTAGCATAGTCGGTAACACAAATACCATGTGCCAATGCGCTATTTATGCCTCTTGGCGGCACGGTTTTGTTTACACAAATAAAAAACCGACCCTAAGCGGTCGGTTTTTATTCAAATTGAATATTAAAGCGGCAGTGTGGGGAAACTAAGCCCTGCCATATCCCGAATAACACGCATTACCTGACAGCTATAACCAAACTCGTTATCGTACCAAACATAAAGGGTAAGACGCTTATCAGCCACTATTGTAGCCTGCGAGTCGACCACTGACGCTGCGCGAGAGCCCACTAAGTCGGTAGAGACAATCTCTTTACTTGCGGTGTAATCGATTTGGTGTTGTAAGGTAGAAAAGAGTGCAGCATCCCGTAAGAATTCATTCACTGCTACTCTATCTGTGCCTTTCGCTAAGTTAAGGTTCAAAATAGCCAGTGATACATTCGGCGTAGGCACGCGAATAGCGTTACCAGTTAGCTTGCCAGCAAGCTTAGGGTAAGCTTTCGATACCGCTTTTGCTGCGCCTGTTTCGGTAATAACCATATTAAGTGGCGCACTACGACCGCGTCTGTCACCCTTGTGATAGTTATCAATTAGGTTTTGATCATTGGTGTATGAATGCACCGTTTCAACATGACCGTCTTCAATGCCATATTCTTCATCCAACGCTTTAAGCACTGGCGTAATCGCATTGGTAGTACAACTTGCTGCTGAAAGAATGGTGTCGTCTGGCGTAATCTCGTCATGATTTACCCCATGTACGATGTTTTTAATATCGCCTTTACCTGGTGCCGTCAGTACCGCTTTAGACGCACCTTTCGCTTTAAGGTGTAAACCTAAACCATCGCGGTCACGCCATATACCCGTGTTATCAACAATAATAGCGTTGTCGATACCGTATTGGGTGTAATCAACCTCGTCTGGGCTGTTCGCGTAAATCACTTGTATAAATGAACCGTTTGCTTTTAATGCATTACGCTCATGATCGATAGAGATACTGCCGTTAAATGGCCCATGCACTGAATCACGGCGAAGTAAGCTAGCACGTTTTTCCAAATCACCATCGCGTCCGCCACGTACCACAATGGCGCGTAAACGTAGCTTATTGTTTTTACCTTGGCGTTCTATCAACAAACGCGCTAACAAACGACCTATACGACCAAATCCATAAAGTACAACGTCTTGAGGCTTCTGATCGTCCTCTTTATCAATAACGTCGCCTAACTTCTCACTTAAAAATGCATTTAAGTCGTCGTTGTCTACCGCCGAACCGTAATTAAAGTCGAAGGCCAATTTACCAATATCAATTTGAGCAGGGGCAATCTGCATTTCGCTCAGCGCAAGTAAAATTGGGAAACTCTCCCGAAGTCGCAATTTTACTCCCTCGTGCAAGCGTACTTTGCGATGCGCTTTGATCACATCAGTTGCACTGGCATTTAATAAAGAGCGGCCATAAACTGAAATTTCTACTGCGCTATTTCGGTATAGCTTACCGATAAGGGGCAACATCATTTCCGCGTATTCCTGACGCTCTTGCCAGCTGCTTTGTAATTCCTGCTCAAACTGTTGGTTCATGTTTTTGCCTTTATCGACGTAAATTAACGGTATGTGACACGTCAGTTTTTTAATATTTTAGGGTACACTAGGTGAAGATTTCGTCTGACGGTGACGAGCAGTATCTTAAAGAAACAAACAAGGATGACCAAATTGTTGATAAATTTCATGAAATCAAAAAATTTGCCTGTTCTAGGCACTTTATTTAGTAATTTTCCAACAGGTTATAAAAATGTTATCACCACGCTATCGATGACCGTCATGCTGTCTGGATGTAGCGATTGGTTCGAACCCACTATTAGTGAAATTTGCGAAACCAACAGTGAAATGTGTTTAGATTTAAGCCTAGATGCACGTTGTCGTCACGAGCGGGCCGACATCATAAGATTAAGATACAACCACCAAACAGATACCTCAGACGCGTTCAAATACCCATTATTATTAGCGTTTGAAGATTACTTGGTCTGCGTGGAAGAAGCACAGCATATTGAGCACATAAAACGTAAAGGCAAAGAAGCCACCCGCCTTAAGGGGGTCATTACTGCTCAACGCGAACTTACCCGATTAGCCCGCGAGACTAAACGTTCCCTTGACCCTTACCTTTCTTATTACCACTGGTCTCGTCACAATGACAACGAGGCGTTTCACCGGTTTGAGCGCTACGCCGCGAGCAACAAAGTTAACGATCCTGAGTTACTTATTTCTTTGGCCTCGGCGCAAATTAAAACGGATCCTGAGCGCACAATTAATACCTTGTATAAAGCACTAAGCCTATACAAAGATGCAGATGACATAGACAGTGCGGTGTACTTATCATTGGTGTCGTTAGGTACGGATAAAGAAAACTATAGAATGGCTTATGTATGGCTAGGCGTAAGCGAATACTTTGACGAAAACATACCCTCAGCTAGAAGGGAATCACTTGGCAAAAAATTTAATCTTCCGGTTGATATTTTAGACAGCGTGGTTAGTGATATTGTCTCTGCCCTTGATAACAGTCAATTCGATGCGAGCGCACTTAAGCTACATAGACTGTAATAATGAAAATGAATTACATTTTTTTCGTCAGAAATAAGTGCTAAAAAAAGAAAAAATCCGCCAAACATGAGCGGATTTTTTTATTTTTTAGGTTAAGGAAGCTAAAGCTGTATATTTTTTGTTCGACTGTTTACCTTGTGAAAGACTACCTACTCAATGTAATCGCTACAGAGTTCGAGCCTAGCCTTTTACCACAACGTCACCATTACCTTTAAATGTCAGTGAAATTGAATTCACGCAATAGCGCTGACCGCTTGGCTCTGGGCCATCTGGAAACACGTGCCCCAAATGAGAATCACATTGTTTACAGAAAATCTCTACACGATGCATGCCGTGCGTATTGTCATCTCGGTAGCCAACATTGTCGTTTTCAAGTTGCTGAAAAAAAGAGGGCCAACCACAACCAGCATCAAACTTAGTTTGTGATGAAAACAAATCCGCTCCACAGCACTTACAAACATAAGTTCCCTCTCGGGCTTCATCTAACAACGCCCCGGTAAAAGGTCGCTCTGTCCCGGCATTGCGGCACACTCGGTATTCTTCTTCAGACAGCGTTTCTTGCCATTTTTGCTCAGACATCGTTTCTCCTAAAATTCATCCCTTAAAAAGAAAAAAGGTGCGCCTAAAGAACCTGGCACACCTTTCAATTTAGTACAGGAACCGTATTAGCGTTTTATAGAAGTTTGCGGGCGTTGGGGATCACTCCATTCTAAGTGATACTTTTTACCCGCAGGCTTATCTACACGTTGATACGTGTGGGCACCGAAAAAGTCCCGTTGACCTTGTAGCAAGTTAGCCGGCAGCACCGCCGTTCTATAGGAATCATAGTAACTTAGTGATGACATCATAGCCGGGCATGGAACGCCTGCAATAGTGGCTTGCGCAATTGACTGACGCCAATCAGATTGAAATTCTGAAATCTGTTCTGCAAAGAACGGATCCATCAGCAGGTTCGACAACTCTTCGTTGTTTTCATAAGCCTTAGAAATAGACTGTAGGAAAACGGCACGAATGATACAGCCCGCGCGCCAAATTTTTGCTATTTCACCAAACTCTAATTGCCAACCATGCTCTTTGGCAGCGATAGCCATTAGTTGGAAGCCTTGCGCATAAGCACAAATTTTAGAGCAGTATAACGCTTGTTCTAATTTATTGATGATGTCTTCTTTCTGCTCATCCGAATGAACCACAGGTTCAGGGCCAGAAAGCACCTTACTTGCTGCCACACGCTCATCTTTTAAGCTAGAAATACTGCGCGCAAATACAGCCGACGTAATGGTTTGCGCAGGGCTACCTACTTGCAATGCACTAACCGCAGTCCAAAGACCAGTGCCTTTTTGCCCTGCTCTATCTAGAATAACGTCAACAAGGGGCTGCTTGGTATCTGGGTCGAGTTGGTCGAGCACTTCAGCGCTAATTTCCATTAGGTAACTATTTAGCTTACCTTCATTCCAACGTCTAAATACAGCAGCAATGTCAGAAGGCGACATTTGCAATGCTTCGCGCATCACGTGATAGGTTTCACAAATAAGCTGCATATCAGCGTATTCAATACCGTTGTGTACCATTTTCACATAATGGCCTGCGCCAACTGGGCCAATATAAGTGGCACACGGCTCACCTTCTAATATGGGTTTACCTGGCACGAAACTCTCAAGAGGTTTACCGGTTTCAGGATCGACCTTAGCGGCAATCGCTTTAAGTACAGGCTCAATTCGGGTCCACGCATAAGGGTTGCCCGATGGCATTAATGATGGCCCAAAGCGTGCCCCTACTTCCCCACCAGAAACCGCAGTAGAAAAGAAGATAAACTTGCCTTTATATTGCTCTTCCCGTGCAACTGAGTCTGTCCACAAGCTATTACCAGTATCAACCACGATATCGTCGGCATGAATACCCGCATCAATAAGATGATTACATACATGGTCGACAGGGTCGCCGGCAGGAACAGAAAGAATAATAAGATGAGGGGCTTTTAGTTTGCTGAGTAATTCGGTGTAAGAGCTGCAACCTTCAACGCGAGGTTCAGCGTTGGCATCTCGCTCACTGGCGTCTTTTACGAGAATAGCATCGACCTTATGCTGGTCTAAATCGAAACACGCTACTCGATAACCGTGATCTACCAAGTTCATTGTAAGGTTACTACCCATTACACCTAAACCGATAAAACCAATATCACACGCTGTTGTGGCGTGCTTATTTCCACCTTCATTTTGCATAGAAAAACCCTCACATTCAGATGGGAGAGCATAATACCACCTGTACCAATAAAGAACAGCATACCGGGCCGATATCCGTTCGGTATGCTATTTTTTTCGTCAGAGGTAAAGCTTACGAGGTAAATTCGTTAAAACTAAACAGAGTAAGAGACTTACCCGCTTGTAAAAATACTTTTTGAATACAGATTTTGGGTTGCTCGCTGAGTGAAGCGTAGCGAGTATCTAAATGCAAAGTCCAGCCGCCTTTCGGTGACAAACTAGGTAGATTAAACCTCACGTCGTTGTCGCTGGCGTTTACACACATAAACCAATGCTCTGGGGTTTGTTCACCTACCGCGCACCCTCTAATTTCAACACCAAAAGCTTTATTGTGTGCCGCGTTCCAATCTTCAGAGGCTTTATCGGTGCCATCAGGTTTGAACCAGTTAATTTGGCTGACATTTTTCGATAACGAGTAATGGTCGTCTTCTAGCTTTATCTCGCTTAACAAGGTAGAACCTTGTTTTAGGCGAATAACATACTGGCAAAAGCTAAGGAAATCTTGCTGACGCTTGTTCATTTCCCACTGCGTCCAACTAATTGGATTATCTTGACAATAGGCGTTGTTGTTACCGTTTTGCGTGCGACTTAGTTCGTCGCCCCCTAAAATATGTGGCGTGCCTTGTGAGAAAATAAGCGTGGCAAATAAATTACGCTTCTGGCGTTCACGTAGTGCCAATATATTTTTATCTTGGGTTTCACCTTCAACGCCATAGTTAGCTGATAAGTTATGCCCGTGACCATCACGATTTTCTTCTAGGTTAGCTAGGTTATGGCGATCGGCATAACTCACTAAATCATGTAGGGTAAAACCATCGTGGTAGGTGATGTTATTCACCGATGTGGAAATATGCCGGTAGCCTTTATGAAATAGGTCGCGAGAACCCATAAAGCGAGTAGCAAAATCGGCTGCTAAGCCTTCATCACCGCGCCAAAACGCACGTGCCGTGTCTCGGTACTTATCGTTCACTTCTAGCCATGGCGTGGGGAAGTTACCCACCTGATAGCCACCAAGCCCAATGTCCCAGGGCTCGGCTAGTAAAACGGTTTGCTTTAATACGGGGTCTTGCCCGATGGCGCGAATTAGCCCAGCATATTTATTATAAGCTTGTGGCTCTCGTCCAAGGGTTACCGCTAAGTCGAAACGAAAACCATCTACACCAATAGTGGTTGCCCAAAAACGCATGGCGTCTAAAATGAGGGTCATCATGTAAGGATGAGACGTATGCACAGTGTTACCGCATCCAGAGTGATTAGAATAAACCAACTCTCCCCGCTTAGTTTGCTCTAACAGATACGCTTGATATGGGCAGAAACCTTTGTATGACAAAATAGGGCCGCCTTTACCGCCCTCTGCCGTGTGGTTGTAAACCACATCTACAATCACCTCAAGCCCCGCTTTATGGTATTCATCAACCATATGCTTAATTTCGGCCAAAGCATCTTTGCTGGCATAACGAGGTTCCGGCGCGAAAAAGTTAACTGGGTTATAGCCCCAGTAATTCGTTAACCCTTTTTCCGTAATGTAAGGCTCTGGCATAAAGGAGCACATTGGCATGAACTGAACCGTGGTAATACCTAGCGCTTTTAGGTGGGCAATAACCGCGGGGTGGCTTGCCCCAAGGTACTTACCTCTGTGTTCTTTTGGCACATCGGGGTGTAACTTTGTTAACCCTTTCACATGCGCTTCATAAACAATACGTTTGTGTTTTGGGATCTCGACCTTGCGAATAACACTTTCAGGGTAATCGGCGTCTGCCACCACCACACACTTAGGCACCATAAATTGCGAGTCGAATTTATACTGCCTAGCATCCCAATGAATGGGTCTGCTTAGTTTTTTTGCATAAGGGTCGATAAGCAATTTATCGGTGGGCACACCGTGCAGTTGCCCTTCGCCGCGCTCCACTCGATAGCCATATAAATGACCTGCTTTTACATTGGGAAAGAAACCATGCCAAATATCGCCGCTTTTTTCAGGCAGCAATATTTCTTCTATAGGTTCTTCGGTATCGTTGTGAAAGAGACATAACGCCACCGCTTTCGCATCTGGCGCATAAACAGCGAAGTTGCACCCATCATCATAAGGCGTAGCACCTAATGGAAACGCTTCACCTAATAAAACATGGTTTACCTTTGTGACGTTCTGTTTCGCGTCCAACGTAATTCCTATTTCGTAATGTAAAATACGGTAGATAAAGGGGGCAAATTAATACTGATCGAGTGGTCTCGGTTATTCCATGCTACCGGCGTAGGCGTGACATGGCTGTCCACAGGATAATCGCTCCCCCAAAATACCTGACTATCAGTATTTAGTGCAAGTGCCAACTCGCCGGCCCCATCTACCCCTACGCGGTAATGTTCTCTTGGTATAGGCGTAAAGTTACAAATAACATAGACTTTTTGCTTACCATCTAGCGACGTGCGAACAAAAGACACCACACTTTGGTCGGCATTTTCATGGTCAACCCAGGCAAAACCATGATGACTGTGATCTTGTTCGTACATAGCAGGAGTGCTGGTATAAAACTGATTCAATGCTTTGTATAAGCTTTGAATACCTTTGTGTTTTTTATGTTCCAGAAGGTGCCAATCTAAGCTGGTGTCATGGTTCCATTCTTTGCTTTGTGCAAATTCATTGCCCATGAAATTTAACTTCTTGCCAGGGTGCCCATACATAAAGCCAGCATAGCACCGCACGTTAGCGGCCTGCTGCCATTCGTCACCGGGCATTTTGTGCAATAAGCTGCCTTTGCCATGCACCACTTCATCATGAGAAATAGGCAACACGAAATTTTCGTCAAAGGAATAAACCATGCTGAAGGTAATTTCACCATGATGGTAATTACGATAAGCAGGATCTTTGGCAATATACGTTAGCGAATCGTGCATCCAGCCCATATTCCACTTAAAGCCAAAACCTAATCCACCTTCAAACACAGGCCGTGATACTTTCGGGAAGGACGTAGATTCTTCGGCAATAGTCATGGCGTCAGGATAGTGTTTATATACTTCTTCATTCATCCAGCGTAGCAGGCTAATGGCTTCGTAATTTTCATTCCCGCCATCCACATTCGGGATCCACTCGCCTTCATTACGGGAATAATCGAGATAAAGCATAGAAGCAACCGCATCGACTCGTAATCCATCCACGTGAAATTTGTCTAACCAGAATAACGCATTGGCGACGAGAAACTGGCGAACGGTCTGTTTGCCAAAATCATAAATGCACGAATTCCAATCCGGATGCCAACCTCGCCTTGGATCTTCATATTCATAAACATGGCTTCCATCAAAGCGCGCAAGACCATGGCCGTCTTCCGGGAAATGTGCAGGCACCCAATCAATAATCACCCCTAAATCAGCTTGGTGGCATTTATCGACAAAGTATTTAAATGCATCAGGGTTACCAAAACGGCTAGTTGGCGCAAACATGCCCACTGGCTGATAGCCCCACGAACCATCAAAGGGAAACTCTGAAACCGGTAATAACTCTAGATGGGTATAGCCCATCTCTTTTGCGTAAGGAATGAGGTCGTCGGCCAACTCTTCATAAGTTAAATAACGCTGACCACTGTCTGCGTCAGGGCGCTTCCACGAGCCTAAGTGCACTTCGTAAATACTCATAGGGTTGGCATATTTATTTTGTTTACGAGATGCTAGCCATGCATCATCGTTCCACTGGTACTTATCGTGGTTAAATATCTTTGACGCATGAGAAGGGTATTGCTCAGCGCTAAACCCTAGAGGATCGGTTTTGTGCGGTAATTCATGCCCGTGGGCGTCTTTAATTTGATACTTATAACGTTCACCTTCGCCTAGGTTTGGAACAACCAATACCCAATAGCCCAATGAGGTTTTTTCCATTGGATGTAAGCGTCCGTCCCATTGGTTAAAGTCACCAATTAATGAAACTGAAGAAGCGTTTGGCGCGTACACGCAAAAACGAGTGGCAGGGAGTGCCTCCCCTTTTTCAGGCGTAACAGTGATGAGTTGAGCACCGGCTTGGTGATATAGGTTTTCTGGTTTGCTGTCGATGTAATGCACAGCGTGGTATGCATTATCAACGAATTGATAAGGGTCACAATAGATGTAGCTATCGGCTTTATTGTGGATAGTCACCCAATAAACCTGCGCACTTTGGGCCTTTGTAATTTCACCCTCGAATAAACCAGCTTCAGTGAGCGGTTTCAGCATAACCTTTGGCAATGCGGTATCTGGCCAACTTATTTCGATGGATGATGCGTCTGGACGCCATACTCGAATCTTAGTTTTACTTCCTGTTTCAATTGGCCCAAGAACGGAAAACGGCTGAGAACATGTTGCATGCTCTAATTGCTGCGCTATCTGCTTTACCCGCGTTACCTGCATCTGCTACTCCTATTAAAAACCCGCAAGAAAACGCGGGTTTACTGCCCTAATATTAGGCAAAGGCGCGCGTATTTGCACGCCAACATATTCACTTTAAAAAATAAAAATTATAACTTAAGCACTCGCTTGTTTACGTGCTTGCGTTAATTGAGCTGCCAACTCTGTTATATCATGAGTCTCGAAAATAGCCTCAACATTCTTGGTCAGCTTTCTACGCCAGTTAGGGTACTCATTGAAAGTACCTGGAATATTTACGGGCTTGTCCATTTGTAACCAGTCTTCTAGCTGCAAGCTTAATAAAGCACTTGAGCCACCAGCCATATGCACTTGCATTCCTTTACTAAGTTCGCCAGTCATGCCAGTAGTATTCACATCTCTTCCAACATTCTCAGGAATTGAATGATGACCGTGTAATGAATCTAATATTGACTGTTTGTTTGCATGGCGATCGGCGTACAAGGTTTGTAAAATATCGTCTGTTGGATAAAGGCCAATATCTTTGCCAAGCGCCAAGTCAAGACAATGCCAGTAACCTATAAGCGTAGGCATGTCGTGTGTAGTAAGTGTAGACATAGACTGCACAGGGTAATGGCTAGGCGAGAAGAAACCGCCATCTTCGGCTTGCTCAAAGAAGAAAACACGGTAGGAATACACACCATTGTCTGCCAACTTACTGCGAATCTCTTCAGGCACGGTGCCTAAATCTTCACCAATCACTAAGCTTTGGTTACGATGACTTTCAAGGGCCAAAATACCCAATAAATCATCTACCGGGTAATAGACATAACCGCCCTCTTTCGCATCATCACCTTTAACTACCCACCACAAACGTAGCAGTGCCATTACGTGATCTATACGAAGAGAGCCCGACGACGCCATATTGGCTGCAAATAAGTCGATGATTGGCTGGTAAGCCTGTTCGTAGAGCTTGCGAGGATCCATAGGAGGAAGCCCCCAGTTTTGCCCCAAAGGCCCTAAAATATCAGGTGGTGCACCTACGCTAGCGTCAACGCAGTATAAATCTTTGTTGCCCCAAATTTCAGCACTACCTTCACTCACCCCTACCGCAAGGTCTCGATATAAACCAATGGTCATACCGCACTCAGTGGCTTTGCTGCTTGCCGCTTCTAACTGTTGCGCTGCTATCCATTGTAAAAATAGGTAGAACTTCACATTACCAGCATTCGCCTTTTTGAATTTCGCAACAGCAGGGTTGTGGTAGTCTTTGTATTCTTCAGGGAATACAGGCCACCCCCAGCAGTCTTTTCCTTTCGCTTTTAAGTGTGACTGAAGCGCATCGTATACCGCCAGCATATCTAGGCTTTCACCACCTTCGGTAACAAACGCTTTAAATGCTTTATTTTGCTTGGTATTTTTACGAAGATGGCGAGCATCGTAGACATCAAATACCGCTTTTAACGCCGCCAATTTGATATGCGCGACAGCCTCATAATCTACATGTTCAGTTGCACGAGCATGGCTTAGCGTTTTTTGGAATTCTTCTGCATTCACCACGGCTTGAACACTTTCATCATCAAAGCATTCAACAGCAGAAGCATCAATGTACAAGTAGTTTAGCCAGCGGCGAGAACTAGGACCATAAGGAGAACACGCGTCTGGGTTAGCAGGGTAAAGTGCATGAATAGGATTAAGCCCGATAAAATCTGCCCCTACGCCTGCCGCTTTTTCAATGAGCGTTGCAAGGTCGGTGAAGTCCCCTATTCCCCAGTTTTTTTCACTGCGCACACAATAAAGTTGCACGCTCAAACCCCAAATCTTTTTACCCGCGGCAATAGGCTCTGGGGTGAAGCAGGCTTTTGGTGCAACAATGATGCGAGACTCTGCAAATTGATCATCGTCAGCACTTAACGCCATGGTGTGATAACCCAGCGGCAAGTTAAGTGGCAAAGACACCACGTATTCATGGAACTCCACCTCATCGATGTGCGC
This sequence comes from Alteromonas sp. KS69, assembly GCF_003989595.1. Classification (NCBI taxonomy): domain Bacteria; kingdom Pseudomonadati; phylum Pseudomonadota; class Gammaproteobacteria; order Alteromonadales; family Alteromonadaceae; genus Alteromonas; species Alteromonas sp. KS69. The sequence goes on from NZ_PYHU01000035.1 coordinate 61,308, forward strand.
CATCGTCGTCATTTCTTGGTCTACCGGTGTAAACGTATGCTTTTCAATTTTTCCGTTTTCACAGTGAACTGTAATGACATGTTCATCGTTTACAAGTTCTATAGGTAGGCGCACAACGATAACAATAGCCTCATCGCTACGAACCACTTGAACAGGGTTCAGAGGAGATAACCAAACTGAGCTAATGTCGTCTATAATTTGCGATTGAATCTTTTCTTCACTGGCGGTGTCATAACCCAGCACGTTAAGTAATTTGGCTTTACTTGACTCTGCGATGGTTGCTGGTTTGCCCCATGCGTCGACGTATTGAGTCTCTATTCCACGCATTTCAACCAGTTGTTGCAGAAGATCTTGTGTCATCGTAACTTGTTCCTGTATTCCTGTGAGAGGCACGCTTAATTTGCACAAAGCAAATTTGCTTATACGTACAAAATATTAACATTATTCTAGAAACAGTCGCGCTATGAAAACTGAATACGATTGCATAAGCTGTTGTTCGTAATTTTCCAACAGTTTAGCGTTTTTGTTTTGCCAATTATGGCATTTTGATCCATACTTTACGTAATTTATTTTCATATTCAAAAATAATCGAGGTACGTCATGACAATTCGCATCGGTATTAACGGTTTTGGTCGCATTGGTCGCTTAGTAATGCGTGCGGCTGCTGCCCGTGAAGACATCGAAGTAGTTGCTATTAACGACTTATTAGATACAGATTACATTGCCTACTTATTAAAATACGACTCAACGCACGGTTTATTCGACGGTGAAGTTACAGTAGACAACAACGCCTTAGTTGTAAATGGCAAAACTATCCGCATCACCTCTGAAAGAGATCCTGCAGACCTTAAATGGAATGAAGTAGATGTGGACGTGGTAGTTGAATCAACTGGCTTATTCTTAACAAAAGAAACTGCTGCTAAGCACATTGAGGCTGGTGCGAAGAAAGTCGTTATGTCTGCACCTTCTAAAGACGACACCCCTATGTTCGTTATGGGTGTTAACGATGAAAGCTACGCGGGTGAAACTATTGTTTCGAACGCATCGTGCACCACTAACTGTTTAGCGCCTCTAGCTAAAGTACTTAACGATAAGTTCGGTATTGTAGACGGCCTAATGACAACAGTTCACGCGACTACAGCTACTCAGAAAACCGTTGACGGTCCTTCTATGAAAGACTGGCGCGGTGGTCGTGGCGCTGGCCAAAACATCATTCCATCGTCAACTGGTGCTGCTAAAGCAGTAGGTAAAGTTATTCCTGCACTTAACGGCAAGCTAACAGGTATGGCTTTCCGCGTACCAACGCCAAACGTTTCAGTGGTTGACCTTACCGTTAACCTAGCAACACCAACTAGCTACGACGCTATTTGTGCGGCAATGAAAGAAGCATCTGAAGGCGAGCTGAAAGGTATCATGAGCTACACTGAAGACGCAGTAGTATCAAATGACTTTATCGGCAACGCCAATACATCAATTTTTGATGCAACAGCGGGTATTGCACTTACCGACACATTCGTAAAAGTTATCTCTTGGTACGACAACGAATGGGGCTATTCAAACAAAGTTCTAGACTTGGTTGCTCACATTTCTAAGTAATCAGGTTTATCGATAACGGCAACTTTGTTGTTCAGTTATTAAAGACATTGTTAATAGACTGAAAAAAGGTGCGAATACTATTCGCACCTTTTTTGTTTTCATTGCACAATAAGCCATTATTAAATGGTAATGCGGGACCTTGTGGAAATCTCGACTACGGTACAATCAACACGTTGCTTCATGGAGGATTTATGTCAACAGAATCATTGCAAGTAAGCGAATCAAACGGATTGACGTTTTTAGAGGTCGATAACCACCTCGGTTCAGCAAAAATCAGTTTATTTGGCGGACATGTTTTATCTTTTATTCCCAAAAAAGATGGTCAAGAACGCTTATGGGTAAGCCCCCATGCCTACCTTAACGGGGAGCGGCCCATTCGGGGCGGCATACCTGTGTGTTGGCCATGGTTTAGTGACGATCATGGTAAAGCGAAAGGTGAGCTGCCTGCCCATGGTTTTTTGCGCACACAAGTGTGGCAGTTAACTTCATCAAGTGAAGATGAAGCTGGCACGCATATTACGCTTACTCCTTCCTTCACTCGAGCGGAAGGATTTGAATATGACTGTGCGGTTACCCTATCGATTACTGTAGGTAACGCTCTTACTGTATCGCTAATAACTGAAAATACAGGCGTAGTGCCATTTATTTACAACTGCGCGTTACACAGTTACTTCCATGTTGATCATATTCAAGCGGTTCGCCTTGAAGGTGTAACCGGTGACTATAAAGATAAGCTCGATGACTGGGCGGTAAAGCCCACACCGGAAAATTATACTTTTACCGGTGAAACTGACCGTATTCATATGAGCCCGGTAGCAAAAGCGTCTATTGTGGTAAACGATAAACCATTTACTGATGTTGGTTCAAAAGGCCACGACTCATTGGTGGTCTGGAACCCATGGCAGAGTGCTGCTTCAATTTCTGATATGGATCCGTTCGGGTACAAACATATGCTTTGTGTAGAGTCGTCTATCACCCAAGGCAAGACACTACAGCCAAGTGAGTCTCACGCCATGGTGCAAACGATAACGCCTGTGTTGCGCTAGCGAGCCGTTTAACGGCTTAAATAAAGTAATGCGCTAGCGAGCCGTTTATTGGCGTAAATAAAAAAGCCCCGATAATAAGTGACGTCATATCAGTCACCATTACCGGGGCTTTTTTAATGCTTTTTAATTACCTGATGTTGGCACCCGCAACCGCTTCTTTAGCAAGTTGCGTAATACGTGACCAATCACCTGACTCAATAGCATCGTCTGGCGCTAACCACGAGCCACCAACACAAACAACGTTCTTAAGGGCTAGGTAATCATTGTAGTTACCTGGGCCAATGCCACCTGTTGGGCAGAACGTAAATTCTGGAAATGGACCACTGATCGCTTTAATCGCTTTAACACCACCAGACGCTTCAGCTGGGAAGAATTTCATATGGGTGTAACCCGCGTCTTTCCCTTTCATAAGTTCAGACGTTGATGAAATACCTGGAATTAGCGGTATTTCTGCTTCCATACCCGCTTTTAATAAATCAGCTGTCATACCAGGGCTAATTGCAAATTTAGCACCTGCTTCAATAACCGCTTTAAGCTGCTGTGCATTCGTTACCGTACCAGCACCAATTAAAGAATCAGGTACTTCGTCAGCAATACGCTTAATAACGTCGATAGCCGCAGGCGTACGAAGCGTAACTTCTAATACTTTAATGCCACCTGCCATAAGGGCTTTTGCTAGCGGAACTGCCTTTTCCACGTCGTTGATAACCAATACAGGTACAACAGGGCCAGCAGCAAAGATATCAGCTGGCGAATATTTCCATTTACTTGTCATAAATCAGCTCGCAGTATGTTGTTGAAGATAAGCAGCTGCACCTAATAAGCCGTGATCAGGCTCTGCTATCAAATAAGTAGGAATATCTTTCACATAGTGCTTCATTTGCCCTTTCGCTTCGAAACGAGCTCTAAAGTCACTATTTTGAATGAATTCAGGGAAACGGTTTGCAATACCACCGCCGATGAAAATACCACCTGTTGTGGCCATATTTAACGCCAAATTACCCGCAAAGCTGCCCATAATTCTGCAGAACTGCGTTAAGGTAGCGGCTGCAATATCACAGGTACCGGCTAATGCGGCTTCTGTAATTTGAGCAGGTTCAGCGAATGTGGCTTCTTTACCTGCATCTTGTGCCAGTGCGGTATAAATATTATGTAATCCCCTGCCAGACATTACTTCTTCAGCAGAAGCGCGGCCGAAGCTTTTTTGCAGGTGACGCCATACCACAACATCGGTTTCATCAACAGGAGAGAAGTCAACATGACCGCCCTCGCCGTCTAGGGTTTGCCACCCCGTAGAGGTCATCGTGATATGCTCTACACCCAAGCCAGTACCCGGGCCAAATACCGCAATGTTACCACCGGTTTTCGCCGTGCCATCACCAATTTGAACCACTTGTGAGTCGTTCAAAACCGGTAATGAATGTGCCACTGCGGTAAAATCGTTAATCACAAATAATGAATCTAATTTTAACTGCGAACATAGCGCATTTTGCGAAAACGCCCAGCTATGGTTTGTCATCACGACTTGGTCGCCCAATACCGGGCAAGCAATACCAATACACCCTTCGGTGAATTGGTATTCAGGCATTTCAGAAAAATACTGTGAAATTGCCAAATCGATACTGGCAAAATCATTACACATATATTTCTTTATATCGGTTACGCCTGTTTCGGTAACCCGAGCTACGCGAATGTTAGTGCCCCCTACATCGGCCACAAACTTCTGGCTCATAGCGCCTGCTCCTGGTTGTAGAACAACGAGCATGCACCTTCTTCAGCGCCGGTAAGGATGGCACGCATGCCGCCGAACATTTCTCGGCCCATACCAATATGGTGGTGACCAATATCGGCAGGTTTCGCTTCACGGGCTTCAAGGGTAGCTTCATCAACGTGCAACGTTAATGCGCCGGTTTCTGTATTAAGCTCAATCAAGTCACCCGCTTCTACTTTTGCAAGTAAGCCGCCTTTATAGGCTTCTGGGGTAACATGGATTGCGGCTGGAACTTTACCTGAGGCACCAGACATACGCCCGTCAGTAACCAAGGCCACTTTGAAGCCTTTGTCTTGTAACACGCCAAGAGGAGGTGTTAAACGATGCAATTCTGGCATACCAATAGCCGAAGGCCCTTGGAAACGAACGACAACAATGCAATCTTTGTCTAAGTCGCCCGCTTTAAATGCAGCGTCTAAGTCGAACTGATCTTCAAACACCACTGCTGGCGCTTTAATAGTGCAATGTGGAGTGCGAAGCGCTGATGTTTTAATTACACCGCGACCAAGATTACCTTCCAGCACACTTAAACCACCATCTGGTTTAAACGGCGTTTCTACTGTGGCGAGCACTTCTTTGTCTAAAGACTCGGTAGGACCGTCACGCCATTCAAGCTCACCGTCTTTCAACATTGGCTCTTTGGTATAGAAGTCTAGTCCTTCACCACAAATAGTATTAACGTCGTTATGCAACAACCCAGCATCTAGCAATTGCTTGATAAGCAATGACATACCGCCAGCCGCTACAAAATGGTTAATGTCGGCAGAACCGTTAGGGTAAATACGAGTAAGTAAAGGCACAGCATTAGAAATATCTGAGAAATCATTCCAGTTAATGATGTAACCGGCTGAACGTGCAACAGCAATTAAGTGCATGGTGTGGTTTGTGGAACCACCTGTTGCTAGCAAGCCTACTAAACCATTCACAATGGCTTTTGCGTCAACAATATGACCGATTGGACGGTACGTATCGCCCAAGTCAGTAATACGTGTTGCTTGAATAGAGGCCGCTTTCGTTAGGGCATCACGAAGCTCTGTACCTGGGTTTACAAACGAAGAGCCAGGTAAATGAAGGCCCATCATCTCTACCACTAGCTGATTAGAGTTTGCTGTACCGTAGAAAGTACATGTACCAGCAGAGTGATAAGACTGAGATTCAGCTTCAAGTAGCGCATCACGCCCTACTTTACCTTCTGCATATTCTTGGCGAACACGCGCTTTCTCTTTATTCGGTAAGCCAGAAGGCATAGGACCAGCTGGCACAAATACTGTTGGCAAGTGACCAAAGCTTAACGCACCCATTAATAATCCAGGTACGATTTTATCGCAAATACCTAGCATGAGGGTTGAGTCGAACATATTATGCGAAAGCGCAATAGCAGCACCTTGGGCAATATTGTCGCGGCTCATTAAGCTCAAATCCATACCGGTTTGACCTTGAGTCACACCGTCACACATAGCGGGAACACCGCCAGCAAACTGAGCCACACTGCCTACACTTTTTACTGCATCGCGAATAATCGCAGGATACGTTTCGTATGGCTGATGCGCTGAAAGCATGTCGTTGTAAGCAGATACAATCGCCACGTTTGCTTTTGTCATCGAGCGCAGATCAGATTTATCTTCTGTTCCACAAGCCGCGAAACCATGAGCTAGGTTTCCGCACGAAAGCACACCGCGGTGAGGACCTTGGCGGCGTGCGTGTTCAATTTTTTCTAAGTATGCCTTACGGCTGTCTTTGCTACGCTCTATAATACGCTGCGTAACTTCTGCAATTCTTGAATCCATCATTGTCTCCTATGGCGCCCACATCAAGGTTACCGGGGCTCTGTTTACCACGGCCGTGATGGGCTTTTGCGCTTCGGTAGCATTATCCAGTGCATCAAGCAGAACCTGCTTTTTCTTATCACCGGTTAAATGCAGAAAAATATGTCGACTGTTTAGCAACGCCGGCAACGTAAGTGAAATACGTTGATGGGGTGCAGTTGTAGGTTGTACAGCAATACATGTGCGGCCACTGTTCATGCTCAAGCCATCATTGACTTGTTCAGAACAGGGGAATAGTGATGCGGTATGACCGTCTTCACCCATGCCTAAAATTAGCGCATCAAAAGGCTGGGACATACTTGCAATCGCTTTTTCAGCAGCATTTACGCCTTCGCTAGCATCAGCAACGTCGCTTTTTAATTCAACGAAATGTGCTGCACTGGCTTTATTTTGAATAAGGTTCGCTTTTACTAAACTGGTGTTACTGGCTTCATGACCTTCTTCCACCCAACGTTCATCAGCAAGGGTTATATCTACCTTGTCCCACTCTATGTCGGTTTCGCTCAACTGCTTAAACAGCGCAAGAGGCGTTCTGCCGCCACTCACCACAAGCGAAGCACGCCCGCGAGTTTTAATGCCAGTTTTAAGAATGCTCACCAAGTCTTCAGCAAAGGCTGAGGTGAGCGCATCGGGTGTATCGAATGAAAGAGTTGTTAAAGCCATATTATTTCTTCTTCTTTACCGTTTTGCTTTCGTACCAACTGCGATTCGCGCGTGCCAAAAGGCCAATTGAATCTACCGGTCCCCACGTACCTGCCTGATAAGGCTCTGGTGGTTCATTAGACGATTTCCATGCTTCTAAAATTGAATCAACCCATGTCCAGGCTTGTTCAATTTCATCACGGCGAACGAACAGCGCTTGATTGCCTAGCATGACTTCAAGAAGCAGCTTTTCATAGGCATCAGGAATACGATCGTCAGCAAAGGCTTCAGAGAAGCTCAAGTTCAATTTTGATTTTTGTAAATCCATAGAGCCAGAGCTGGTTAAGCCAGGCACTTTGTTCATTACGGTAATTTCAACACCTTCATCAGGCTGAAGTCGAATTACCAGTTTGTTAGGTGGCAAGTTTTTAAAGCTATCGCCAAACAAATTGTGTGGCTGACGCTTAAAGTAGATAACCACTTCACTGACTTTCGATGGCATACGCTTGCCAGTACGAAGGTAGAACGGAACACCCGCCCAACGCCAGTTATCAATCTCTGCTTTAATAGCAATGAAGGTTTCCGTTCTACTTTGAGTGTTAGCACCCTCTTCTTCCAAGTAGCCTGGTACTTCTTCACCTTTAACAAAACCTGCTGTGTACTGTCCACGAACCGTGCTATCGCTAATGTTCGTTGAATTAATCGGGCGCAGTGCTTTAAGTACTTTAAGCTTTTCATCACGAATGCTGTCAGCATCCAGTGTTGTAGGTGGCTCCATGGCCACTAAGCTTAAAATTTGAAGCAAATGGTTTTGCACCATATCACGCATTTGACCTGCGTCGTCGAAATAGCCCCAACGGCCTTCAATACCTACCGATTCTGCAACTGAAATTTGAACATGGTCAATACAGTTGTGATCCCAGTTGGTCGCGAAGATAGAGTTAGCAAAACGAAGTGCAACAAGGTTAAGTACCGTTTCTTTACCAAGGTAATGATCGATACGATAAATTTGTTTCTCGTCGAAGTATTCGGCAACTTGCTCATTAATTACTTTTGAAGACTCAAGGTCATGGCCAATTGGCTTTTCAAGTACCACACGCACACTCGAGTCGATGATTTTACAGCCGTGTAAACCACGACAGATATCGCCATAAATAGAAGGCGGTGTTGCTAAATAACACACCATAGTACGAGCAGGGTCAACATGGTCTTCTAAAACGCAGTAGCTAGCGATATCTTTCATATCGACACATGCATAATGAAGACGCGCTTTCATGCGCTCCCACGTTTGCTCACAAAGCTCTTTATCACCAAACTTAACTAAGTTTGTATGCACCTCAGCGATATAGTCTTCTAATTCCATTTCGTGGCGAGCTACGCCAACAATCGTTGTGTCTGGGTGGATAAGCTCTGCTTTTTCAAGCTGATATAATGACGGCAGTAATTTGCGTCGTGAAAGATCACCCAATGTGCCAAAGAGCACGAAATCACAGGGTTCGTAGGAATTTTCCAATACCATTTTCGTCGACCTTTTAAATGTATGTGTGAAACTAACGTGAGGTAGACGTACCTTCTAACGCCATCCACGTGTTATTAGCATATAGTTAACACCAAATGTAGTAAAATTACAACTTTTGGAAACTATTGAATCTCATTTCTATATATTAACGGGTTAGTACCCTAACTTGGCCCCTTTTGTTCCCCAGAAATGATAAAAAATGTCAAAAAATTACATTTTTCTTGTCACTTCCGTCACATTGGGTACTATGAGTCGGGTAACCTACATCAATTTTCCCTTACTAATTGCTTTCTGTATGAATATTTTAGAAAAAATTACACAAAATAAAGCGTCATTCAGCAAATCAGAACGAAAAGTGGCTGATGTGATCCTTGCGAATCCGCAAACAGCTATTCACTCGAGTATAGCAACCTTGGCCAAAATGTCGGATGTTAGTGAACCGACAGTTAACCGCTTTTGTCGACGTTTAGATACGAAAGGCTTTCCAGACTTTAAACTTCATTTAGCACAAAGTCTCGCAAATGGAACGCCGTACGTAAACCGTCATGTTGATGAAAACGATGGGCCAGAAGATTATACCAACAAAATCTTCGAATCGACCATGGCTTCTCTTGAAGTTGCGCGACAGTCTGTAGACGTGCAAGTGGTTAATCGCGTTGTAGATTTGTTAACTCAAGCACAAAAGATATCGTTTTTTGGACTTGGCGCATCAGCCTCTGTGGCACACGATGCACTAAACAAATTTTTCCGTTTCAATGTGCCAGTGGTCTACTTTGAAGACATTTTGATGCAGCGCATGAGCTGCATGAATTGTTCTACTGGCGATGTTGTGGTGCTTATCTCACATACCGGCCGAACCAAAAGCTTGGTAGAGATTGCACAGATTGCCCGCATGAACGATGCAACGGTGGTTGGTATAACGTCAGCCGACAGCCCATTGTCACATGAATGTACGTATGTATTGTCGCTTGAGGTGCCGGAAGATACTGATATGTATATGCCAATGGCATCACGTATTGCGCAACTTACGCTCATAGACGTGCTTGCTACAGGGTTCACGTTACGACGCGGTAATAAGTTTAGAGAGAATTTAAAGCGGGTGAAAGATACCTTGCGCGGTTCTCGCTACGAAAAGCGCAACGAATAAGTACTGCTGCTTCACGCATTCGAGTTAGCCTACCAATACGTGCATTGGTGCCTAACTCGGGTTCGCTATACTTGTAATACTTCGGTAAATGCCCCGCTCCCTACTCTCTTCGGTAATTAACCACATTTTTTCGCCATACCTGCTACCCTAGTTAAGTGGAAACAAGCTTAACTATTGATTATTTAAAATACAGAAAAGGCAGTGGATGGCATTAACACTCTATTATTGAGATGAATGACGCAACTGGTCGGCTCAGTTCCCATTTCTTCATCTTTCATTCACATTTATGTCAGATTCATCTACTATTCTGTAATAAAATTACGTAAAGCGATTACAGGTTAACCTTTGTACAAAATACGCAGGCTAGCCATATATCTACTTGTGCTACATCACTTAAAAATTGCGACGGACTCCTAATGACCAGAAGAACGAAAATTCTTGCAACGCTTGGCCCTGCCACTGATTCACTCGAAAAAATTCAAGAACTAATTGCCGCCGGTGCGAACACGGTTCGTATGAACTTTTCACACGGCCAGGCGGAAGATCATATCGAGCGTGCGAAACGCGTAAGAGAAGCGGCTAAAAACTTAGGTAAATACGTTGCCATTTTAGGCGATTTGCAAGGGCCAAAAATTCGTGTTGCTCGTTTTGCTGAAGGCGCGGTTAAGTTGTCTATTGGCGATAGCTTTACACTTGATGCTGAACTAGACCGCGATGCGGGCGATGCCAAGCAAGTTGGCATCGACTATAAAGCACTACCTGATGACGTAAGTGCTGGCGATATTTTGTTACTTGATGACGGTCGTATTCAACTTAAAGTCACCGGCGTAGAAGGTCGTAAAGTACTAACAGAAGTAACTGTTGGTGGCAAATTATCAAACAATAAAGGCATTAACCGTCAAGGCGGTGGTTTGTCAGCTGAAGCCCTTACTGAAAAAGATAAGAAAGACATTATCACGGCTGCTGAAATTGGCGTTGATTACCTTGCGGTTTCATTCCCTCGTAGTGGTGAAGATCTTAATTACGCAAGAAAGCTAGCTGAAGAAGCAGGCTGTTATGCAAAAATCTGCGCTAAAGTAGAGCGTGCTGAAACAGTAGCCACTGATGAAGCTATCACAGACATTATCAGTGCATCAGATGCGGTGATGGTTGCGCGTGGTGACCTAGGTGTTGAAATTGGTGACGCCGAGCTAGTGGGTGTTCAGAAAAAGCTTATTGCCCGTTCACGCCAGCTTAACAAAATTGTTATTACAGCAACGCAAATGATGGAATCGATGATTGATAGCCCTATGCCTACGCGCGCAGAGGTTATGGACGTTGCCAATGCGGTACTAGATGGTACAGACGCGGTTATGCTTTCAGCTGAAACTGCAGCAGGTAGCTTCCCGATTGAAACTGTTCAAGCGATGGCGCGCGTTTGTGAAGGTGCCGAGACGCACCCTAGCGTTAAAATTTCTAAGCACCGCATGGATGAGCTTTTCTCATCTACTAGCGAATCAATTGCGTTGTCAGCAGTATACGCAGCAAACCACCTACCCAGCGTTAAAGCTATTGTAGGGTTAACTGAAAGCGGTAACACGCCTAAGTTAATGTCGCGTATTACTACCTCGCTGCCTATCATTGCGATGTCTCGCCATGAAGGTACATTAAACACTATGGCCTTATTCCGCGGTGTTAAGCCTGTTTATTTCGATTCATCGAAAAGCGAACCTGGTCAATTAAAATATGATGTCGTTGCAGCACTTAAAGCCAAAGGTTTAGTGCAAAGCGGCGACAACATCATTTTGACATACGGTGATGAAATGGAAAAAATTGGTGCAACCAATACGCTTAAAATTGTTGAAGTAGAATAACCGTTACTCCTACTTAATACTTTTTAAAGGCAGCCAATGGCTGCCTTTTTTATGCGTATTCAACGTTCTGTATCACGGGCACCTACTGCCTATACACATTGTAATTCACATACCAAACTGGTAGAAATGAAAGGTGTCTTTCACTTGTAGTTTTACTTACCACGCTTACTTCAACGGAATAATAATGAAAATAACCGCTCCTCTTTTTTCCGCGCTTTTTGCGCTACTTTGCTTTAACAGCATGGCTGAATCATCCATGAAAAGTGTAATAGTAGCCGCTTCTGAAACGCCATTAGCGCCAATCATGATTCAAGGACCCATGCCAATTGAAGCAGAGTACTTCGCATCACTTTTAACCGACGTTCGTATTGAACATTCAGGTAACGCCACCTTCTATTTGGGGACGTTAAACGGGCACCCTATCGTGGTCGCCAAAACAGGAAAAGGCTTAGAGAACACTGCTGCGGCAACGGCTATAGGTATAAGTCGCTACCAACCAAGAATCATTATTAATCAGGGTACATCCGGTGGGCACGATCCTAAGCTAAACGTTGGTGATATCGTATTGGGCGAAAAAAGCGTAAACGCGAGTAATTTCAAAACCCCTAAGCTAGAAGCGGGCGAAGGCTCTCGTCCTCTTACGTGGATCCCAATGGACTTAATGGCGTCAGAAGGCAGTGCGGGTGAAGGTGATAGTGCGTCAGATGCTGAAAAGATTCGCTTTTATGCCGGTGACGAAACCTTACTTAAGCTCGCGATGTCATTAAGCAAGGAACACAAAAGTGGAAACGTTGTGAAAGGCACCATCGGCAGCGGTAATTTTTGGAATAACGAAATTGACCGCATTGCATGGCTTCACAAAAACCTAGGTACCAGCGTAGAGGAAATGGAATCAGCATCAGCAGCGCAAATTGCCCATGCTTATGGCGTACCTTTTCTTGGCATTCGTATTCTATCAAACAACATTACCAATCATGGCGAGTATAACCCTAACACGGCAGAGGCTTGCCAAGTGTTCGTCAAAGCCGTTGTTGAGGCGTATATCGCGTCATTACCAAAGCCTTTATAACCGTCTTAAAGACTAGCCTTATTATTTGCCGCCGAGTTATTTTTACCCTTGAAAAAAACTTGGCACTTTCATTCTTAAAAACACATTGGCATTTATTTTATGAAATTGACTTTGCTCCCTAAGCTTATACTCGTTCTCACCCTAGTTTCACCATCACTGATGGCGAACACTGCCGACACAAAGGCCTCATCGAGTGACTTAACGTTAGCAAACCGCTTCGCCCAACTCGCATTAGCCTGTGTTCATAAAGAATACCCAAACATCATTAAACACATGATGACAGGGGCCGAACATGTTAAGCCGCCTAAACAGCTGTATCCCGCGTTTTACGGCTGCTTTGATTGGCACTCATCTGTACATGGGCATTGGTTATTAACCCGCATTGCGAGCCAATATCCAGAAACGCCTCACTACCCGGACATTATAAAACACCTCGACATCAGTTTTACCGAAGAGAATATCGCTGGTGAAGTCGCTTACTTTAACCGTGAGGGTACAGGTACAAGCTTTGAACGTCCCTATGGGCTTGCTTGGTTTTTACAACTAACCAGTGAATTACGTGAGTGGAATTCACCCGAAGCTAAACGGTGGCTAACCACCCTACTGACACTTGAGCAAAAAATCGTCGCCAACGTAACAGATTGGCTCCCTAAGCTTTCATTTCCTATTCGAGTGGGCGAACATAGTCAAACCGCGTTTGCATTCGGGCTTATGTTAGATTGGAGCCGCACGGCTGGCGATGTTGCATTTGAAAATTTGCTTACCAAAACCATCACAAAGTTATATGCCAATGACGTGAATTGCCCGCTAGCTTACGAACCATCAGGCCAGGACTTCTTATCACCGTGTGTTGCAGAAGCTGACTTGATGCGCCGAGTATATTCAAGCGAGCGTTATGCAAAATGGCTGTCTGCTTTTTTACCCAGCATTCCTATTGATGGCGATGGTTCATGGATAAACGTAGCCACTGTAGTGGATAAAAGTGATGGTAAACTTGCGCATCTAGATGGTTTAAATTTAAGTCGTGCATGGATGCTTGAAGGTATTGCCTCTGCATTGCCGTCAGACGATAAGCGTGTTGCAGCAATTAACAGTGCAGCACAATCACATAAGGTAGCGGGAGTCGATGCTGTGATAAACGATATGCATTATATGGGAAGTCACTGGCTTGGCAGCTTTGCTACTTATCTGGAAACCCAACGCGGGCTTTAAACCACTTACTAATACTAGATTAAATGAAGCAGAGTTGGCGAGCTTAGATGCTCGCAAACTCTGTAGTTGTTGAAGTAAACTGTGTTTGGTGATGGACTAAAATGTTCTTTGCGCGGTCGATTAAATCATCACGCTTAAATGTCCAATTACGTAAGTCCGCCTGCTTTGCTTCTGCAAGGTAAAACTCAATACGTGTTTTACGTAATAAATCTCGCTTCTGAGATACATCGAACTCGGTCTGAGCAAGTATGCGTTCTACTTTTACGATAGAGGCATGGTGGGATTTGTCTGAATCATCTGCGTTCGCTTTACCCACATAAGCCATGTTGTTTGTTAACACGCCTGCAAGCACAATAAGCAGTGAAATCAACACACCTGAAACTAACCAATTTAATACTTTCATCATTCACTTCCTTTTATACTAACTTGCTATTATCCATGTAAGAACGCGTTGGTTCTAAATGACTACTGCACGTTGTAACTTAAACACTTAATTACAACTTGTATTGCACATTGTGTTCCAAATTTCTTACTGCTACCTGATTACCGCGAAGAGTATACGCATCAAGGGTTAGAAAGAAAATTCGTCAAAGGTTGTAAGACAAAAGTTGTAAACTGGATGGGAAAATACTACATGTTGCTGCGAAAAAACGGCATGTTGAAATAAGCGCAAATGTCACTTTACTACTCGATATATCGCGTTATTATGGAATTCTAGGGTTTGATAGACATTAAAAAAGGGGCCGATTGGCCCCTTTCATCTTACTAATAACTGCTTAGTGTTTCATGGCTGTTTCAGTAATAACTTGCAAATTATCTTCAACATTTTTTACATCTGAAGCATTTTTCGCTATTTCGACAGCAAGTTGACGCTCGGCGTCTGAGTCTACGTTACCCGTTAGTGTAACGTTACCGGCTTCAACATCTACATCAATATCGAAACCAGAGATGTCGCTATCCATTAATAGGCGAGTTTTAATAACAGTAGCAATTTTGGCATCAGTAAGCGTGCCCGTTTGCTCATCATATTCTGATTCAGCGTCATCCGACATGTCGCTTGCCATTTTATCCATGTCTTTCTCTTCAATAATAGAAAGCTGGTTGTCTACTGACATAACACCGTCGATATTTGAAACTAACTCTTCTGCTAATTTCTTATCAACTGAATGATCTACCTTACCTGTCAGAACAACGTTACCGTTGTTTACGTCTGTATTGATATCGAATGAATCAAGGTTGCCGTTGAATAGTAGTGTTGCTTCGGCTTTGCCGTCTATCCACGCATCCTTAGCGCCTTTTTCCCATTTGTTATCTGTCTCCATGTCACCAGCAAAAGCTGCAGTTGTCATCGAGGTCGCTACAAGTATAGAAAGTAATGTACGTTTCATAACAGTTCTCCTTTGTTGAAACTCCCAATAGCTAATGCGAAACTCGAGCCAACGCAGCAACCGACTGATTTATAACAATTTACTTCACTTTCACTTTAATTATCACTTGTTAACATCTCTGCAAACTTTTCGACCTATGCGCATTTTTTACTTACATCTTGCTCAACCGGAACGAAAATTGAATATTCGTTAACCAATATACTTATTATTAATCGAGCAATAGCCGAGTTTGTCTTGTTTAAAGAGTTCGCAAGCAAGACAGCAAAGCAAAAAACAACTTAGTCAGGAACGACAATGAATATTTTACTGAACACCATGGCGATATTTCTTATTGCTGTCACATTAGCGCCATCACTACCGTCGAAACATTGGCTAGTGAGGGTATGGGAATTTCCACGGCTTCAATTACTAGGTTTAATGGTGATAGTAATAATTGCCCGAGGCGTTATGTATCCATCGGAGCTCTCTGGATTCAACACGCTTATTACCGCATTCCTTTATATTAGTTTAATGGCCTGCGCGATTTACCAAGCTATTTGGATAATGCCTTATACTTTGTTTTACAAAAAGGAAGTGGTTAAGGCATCTTCTCAAGATGCGGGTGAGAGCATTAGTATCCTATCGAGCAATGTCTTTATGCCCAATGAAGATTACGAAAAGTTATTAAAGCATGTACGTGACACCAATCCAGACTTCGTCGTTACTCTTGAATCTAACAAGCGCTGGGAAATAGCCCTATCTGCGTTAAACGAAACTCATCCTCACCAGCAGCATTGCCCTTTGGAAAATTTGTATGGTATGCACCTTTACAGTAAATACCCATTGAAAACCGCCAAACTCAACTACTTAGTAGAAGATGACGTGCCCTCCATGCTTGTTACCATTGATATGGACGGACAAGATGTGACACTTTACTTTCTTCATCCGAAGCCACCCAGCCCCACAGAGAACAAAACGGCTAGGCCCAGAGATGTCGAACTCACTATGGTAGGCCATGAAATAGCTAAAAAGGACGGGCCTATAATAGTAGCTGGGGACTTGAACGATGTAGCATGGTCGCCTACTACCAGAAAATTTAAGAAAATAAGCGGTATGCTTGACCCAAGAATCGGACGTGCTTTTTTTAATACTTTTCACGCCCACTACCCGCTAGTTAAATGGCCATTGGACCATGTGTTTCATTCGAGTCACTTTATGCTGGAAGACATTAGGAAATTGCCTGATATTGGCTCAGATCACTACCCGCTGCTAACGCGATTGAAGCTAAAGCCAAAAGCCTGAATGCAGAAAGTAAAAAGCCGCTATAAAGCGGCTTAATATTGAAAAGGCTTACAACTAGGTAGGCACACGGCGTATTGGAACTGACCTAACTGCTTTCGTATTGTGATTTACGCACCACATTACGCTTTCGCATGCTTCTTCACGACGCTTAAAGTGGGCAAGACCAATAAGTTTGTCTTCTCGCGGCCACACTGCTTGTTTCAAAATAGCGGTATCGGTTTCGCTAAGTGCGCTAGTATCCAAACTCATTTCAACCGCTTTTTTGTTGGGTTTAATCAATGAAGGTTGTGCATCGGTAATTATGCTTTTTTTAACACACACATATTCACGCAGAACAGGATCTCTTACCACACCGATATATTCATCATCGCAAATAATGGCTGGCCAACCTTCAGAGATTCGGCTTTGCCAGAACATTACGACTGTGAAGGCCACTAAAACAAATAGGGTTAAACCAATAAATTGACTATCTAAATCCGGTGCAACAGAAACAATTATTCCTACTAATGCAGCAAATAATATCCACCCACCAAATACCCTTCGCATGGCATTAGGTGAAATACCCGAAATAACACTAACCTGTTTTAACTGGCTTTTTTCATAGTTGCGAAGTTCAACTACCGATTCAGAGTTCACAACTCTCTCCACTTGATTTTTACTCACTTTATATAGATGTAATTACGCTCACAAGTGAACCATAGTTTATTATACTAATTAAGATTTACGCCGACTTAGGAAGTTCCGTAGACAATTGACATATTTCAAAATGCATTGAGTCTGCAAGGTTATCTTGCTGACGACGTATTTTTGCCAAAATTACAGACGGGTCTGGCTCACCGAAAAAGAACCATTCAGCAAAGCGCTTTCCAAGCCCTCCACTCCGTAGCTGATAAACATGCACTACAAAGCGGTAGCCATTTACGTAAGCATCTTGATAAGCACGGCTTTCATCTACTGATGTCAAACCGCCTCTTGGGTGAATGGCAAAGCTTTTCACCCCTGCACCTCGTTTCGTTAAAAACGATATTCCTACTTCAGTCACGCGCTTGGCCGCAGCTTGCTTAAGGATCTCTAGCGAAATATGCAAATAAGGCACATCAATTTTACCGAACAACCGACATGCATTCGGGCATCCTGGCGCTAGCCCAACAGAAAACGCCGTATGGTCACGTCCTTCCCAAGGGCGGATCCATACGTAAGGGCTAACGTGAACATAAAGTTCAATACCATCACACTGGATGCTAAATACGTCTGGAACCTCTGAATTTCGGGCGTTTATTAGCTCGTTAAGGCGCTCGTCACTGTACTGCATACTAGGCCTCCAATAAAGTATTTTAAGCCAATGCGCTGTGAAAAAAACAAATAACGGGGCGCACTAAAAATTCATAGCTTAATAATTGACGAGTATGCCATATTCGGTATTTTTTTGTTAGAGCGTTCTGTAATAACAAAGCAGAAACTGACGGTGTATTTTTACACTGCCAGTTTACGTTTTTGGATGGGTATGGGAATAATAGAGCGGGGAATTAGCGCTGTTCGCGAAGATTTTCAGGAACCGCTACCAGTTGCTCCTCAACCATTTCACAGGTACCTTCCACGCTGTCACCGCGGCGGGTTTCGAAAGAGACCGTATCTCCCTCAGATTTATTTTCACACGCTTCAATAGCTTCAGGTGGCGGACCATTCGGACGACCCTGTTGAGCAAATGTGTTTAAACTTCCAGTGAGAAGAGTGGCAACGAATACAAGCTTTAACAATTTCATGACTTTTCCTAAGAAGATTAACTAATTCACATCCAGCATACACGCTAAATGTGCAGATTCTGTGTAAGAAGCATGTAGAAGTGAGGGAATAAAAGCAGAAACAATTGCTAGCATGGCAATAGCATAGATATACTCAGTACAATGAAACTATCCCATAAACTTCTTGTTATTCTTGTTGGCTTTACCTGTGTATCATTGTCGCTTTCGTTAGCACTCGCACGTTGGAGCTTCGAGCAAGGCTTTAATGAATTTATTCAAAATCAGGAGCGAGAGCGCCTGAGGAGTTTGAGTCGCGTACTTATTGCAGAATACAGCAGCAATAATAACAGTTGGGACAACATTCAAATAGAGAGTGTAGCGCCTACTGGCATGCCCCATCGACGCCCTGGAATGCGACCTCGACCTGGTGGCTTCCCTCCCCCTAGACATCAAATTGAAGATGTATCTGCCGGCCCTCCTACATTACTCACTAATCCGTCTGGGGACGTCGTATCTGGGCAAGCGTCCTATGAAGACGAAAACGAACGAAATGAAGTAAGCGTGAAACTCGACTTTAACGGCCAGATCATAGGTCGGCTTACCAGTTACCCGCCTAAGACACCTGATTCTGATGTGGCTCGCGCTTTTTCTGAACAACAGCTGCAAGCCATTATCTTTATAGGCCTATTGTCGCTTATTGCCTCGCTTATACTGGCATTAGGCGTTACGCCGCGCATGCTAAGCCCTTTTAAGGCAATATTACAAAGCGTTAAAGGCCTAACTGCACACCAGTATAAAACCAACTTGCCAGAAAACCGTCCTGATGAATTTGGCGAGCTGATGCGGCACATAAATACATTGGGAAATACCCTTGGAGCGCACAAAAATACTAAAAGTCAATGGCTAGCTGATATCTCTCACGAACTCCGTACGCCTCTCACCATTTTATCGGGCGAAATTGAATTGATAAAAGCAGGGATTCGACCACTTGATCAAAAACAACTGGCCTCGTTTGACCAAGAGGTCACACGCTTGTCTTTATTGGTTGAAGATTTATACCAATTATCACTGTCTGATATTGGCGGGCTTTCTTATCATTTCTCGTCAGTGAATTTGAGCCAAGTAATCGTGCAACAAAGCGAAAGCCTTGCGCATATTTTTGATACAAAAGGGCTTACCTTCACTTGTTCCTGCCCACCCAACATCACCATTAACGCCGACCACCAACGCTTGAAACAGCTTATGCTTAACCTGCTGGTTAACGCATGTGAGTATACTGATGCGCCAGGTACCGTGGAGTTGGTGGTTTCAGATCAACCTTCATTTATCGTTATTATTGTTCAAGACTCAGCGCCAAGCATTGCAAAAGAAAATGCAGCGGCATTATTTGAACCTTTGTTTAGAGAAGATGCCTCACGTAGGCGTCGAACACAAGGTGCTGGCCTAGGCTTATCAATTAGTAAACAAATTATTGAGGCCCATGGTGGCAAAATTAGCGCGTCAGTTTCGTCGCTCGGCGGCGTTAAAATTACGGCAGAATTGCCCAAATATTTCACTACGGATAATAACTAATGACACCGCACAAACATGTACTCATTGTTGAAGATGAAGATAAAATTGCGCAAATTTTAGTTGAATTTCTTGCCTTGGAAGGATTCACATCTACCGTATTAAATGAAGGCACACACGTGGTTGATACGGTAAAAAAGGAAGCTCCGTCGGCCATTATTTTAGATAGAATGCTGCCCGGTGTGGACGGACTCACCATTTGCAAATCGCTACGTAGTTTTTCTATGGTACCCATTATCATGTTGACCGCCCGAGTCGATGAAATAGACCGACTTATTGGTTTAGAAGCAGGTGCTGATGACTACGTTTGTAAACCTTTTTCAGCACGTGAAGTCGTAGCACGGATACAAGCGGTATTGCGGCGAACCACGCAACAAACCCAAACTGAGTTGTCATCAGAAAAGCTCACTTTCCGCCATATCGAATTGGATATGTCTCGGTTTGAATGTGCTGTGGATGGCAACATTATTGAGCTTACACCGGTAGAATTCCGGTTATTGAAAACAATGATGACAAAACCTGGCGTAGTCTATTCCCGCGACCAGCTTATGGAGCTTGGCTATGAAGATGGCAGAGTGGTAAGTAACCGCACCATCGACAGCCATATGAAAAACCTTCGCCACAAATTAGCGACGGCAGAACACATCAGCCCTATTCATGCGGTATATGGCATTGGCTACAAAGTACAGTAGCCTGTGATACATCTTCATTAAAGCCCCTTCGAACCTGCACAGAAACTGCACATTTTAGCGATAGTCTTGGAATTGGTATTTCAATAGACATTCAAATCTAAAAAACAGTTCTGAGGCCACATATGAAGACGTCATTCTACGCACTACTCATGCTCGTGCTACTGGGCATATCAGCATGCTCTGATAGCGATAATTCCGACAGCACTTCCTCGACACAGGATAGTGATACGTCCTCTGGTTCAGATAGCGATAGCGACACAGACAGTAGCATTGTTGGTCCAAACCCTGACTACTTTCTAGCTGCGGGTTTGGCCGAAACGATTACCACTACCTCTTGTACGCTTACAGATGGAACCACCACCGATTGCTACAAGGTTGTTATCAACGGTGCTCCTGCAAATACAGACATAGGACCTTTCTGCCCGTCCACCATTACTGACGATGCCACCCAAGGCGGTATATGGTTTGACGGAAGTGGCGAGGTATATCAGCTGGAAGGGCAATTCTTTGTGGACGTAAAAACCCTTTATGGCGATGACTGGGAATTATACGATGAAGATACTGGCGAAATTTTCGTTACAGATACTCAGGTAGCCTGTGAAGCGGCAGCCCGTCCCAACGTAGCCGAAGAATATCAAAATCACTGTGTAGAGTGCTCAATTAGCTATTATGACGGTGGTATGCAACAAACCATTTTAATTCCAGTCACGCCAGTCCCTCTATCAAACCCCGAATCTATTGGTGCTGACTTGGGCGTTTCATTAAACGGTGTAGTGATAGCAGGCCCTGCCCCCGTCTCTCAAATATTAGCCGCGAACACCATTGCAGCGTTTGACGATTGTGGTGGCCACGTGAACCCCGCTGAAGGCTATCATTATCACGCATCATTAGGCTGTAGCGAAGTGGTAACCAGTATTGATGATCATGCCAATCTCATGGGATATGCCCTTGATGGCTTCGGCATCTACGGCATGTTAAATGCCAATGGAGAAGAAGACTATGATCTTGATGAGTGTAGAGGCCATGAAGACGATACAAGAGGCTACCATTACCATGCAGCGAGTGCCGCCGAAAATATGTTTATAGGCTGCTATCAAGGTGCCCAAGGCAGTATAGAGGTAAATTAATGACGTCTATACGTGTAAAATTAGGCAAGTCACTAGCCGGTACATTACCTTTATTCTCATTGGTAACCTTACTAGCAATGGCATGCTCGACGACAGTTTTAGCTCATAGCGGTCATATTCACAACGAAGCATTTGAAGCCTGCGAAACAAAAACTAAGGGCGAGGCATGTAGTTACCTTGTAGCCAAAACGCAGCGTTATAAAGGCAGCTGCCAAGTTTTTAATTTAAAGACCTTGTGTGTTCGAAGTGAGCCCATCGAATATTTACAAACAGTACCAGATGAAATTGAGATTGAAGTTAAAACAGACCAGGTAACTACACACCAGATAACTATAGACCAATTAGGCACTGTGAAAACCAACAATGTTAATGCAGCTAACACTCCCTCTCAGTGATCACCAAACCCTTTCCCAAATGGGGCGTTGGCCCCATTCTCACACTATGAAATAGATTCACACTGAGTGAATTCTTTGCAAGCCTAAGCACTGGCACGCAACACTAAAATAAATAATCTCCAAACTTTTCAATATATTAGACTAAGGTCTAATAATTGCTAAGTTACCTGCAAGTAGGCATTACAGATAAGACAGTAAGTGCGACGTTTGGTAACAACCACTGAAGTTAGGTTATCAAATACTCACCAAAGGGAAATTAGGAGGTTTACATGCATTCACCCGTCAGCGTTGTCACGATAGTAAAAAGTCGTACAGAAAAACTCTGCAGACTCATAGAACAGCTTGAGTCGTGTAACCCACTTCCCGATGAACTTGTCATCGTTTGGATGTGTTCTCCTTCAACGCTTTCACTAGCGAAAAGTGAGAAGTTTAATATCGTGCATAAGTTTGTGGCTAATGGCGCATTACCGATTGCTAGAGCACGAAATCGCGGTTTACAAGAAGCCAAAAGTAACCTTTTAGCTTACCTAAATGTTGATGCCATTGTAGATAAAAACTTTATCGCTAAAGGATTGAATGCATGGTGTCCAGGTTCAGTGGTATTTACCAAAGTGACATTCGTTCCAGAGTCACAATGGGTCCTTCCCCACGACACATTATGCCAAATTAAAAGCCAAGAATTACCAGACGAAGATAATAACGAAATTCCGTCAAGACAACAGGAAGATGATCATGGAAAGTTTAGTGACGATAGCATTTGTTCTACAGTGTTTTTTATTAGCAAGACAGATTTTAAGAAAACCGGCGGTTTCGATGAAGGTTACGACGGCTTCGGACTAAACGACGAAGACTTTTTTACCAATTGCCGTTCATTGGGTTTTTCATTAAACCAAATCGAATTGCAGACTTTTGCGCCAGAGCGCCCAAATTACCGCTGCCCTATTAATCACCTTCTAGATTTTGTCAGAAACGCCGAGCGTTACCACGCTAAATGGGGCGTTAACCCTTGTATCAATGTGCTAAATGCATACGCAGAAGCCGGTTATATTAATGAAGATTTTGAAACCGCTGGTATTCATGTTCTGCAATTGCCAAAGCGCGAAAAAACGTCCTCTGAAAACGAAGTTTCTTCACAAGAGCATGATACAGCGTTGATTAAGCAATCTGCTTAAAAAGCGTGGGAAGACTAATCAAGGAGTGAGTATGTCTATTTTAAAACCTGATCTAGAGCAAAAAGTATCAGCGTTTATCAACCAAGCCGATTACCCTTGTGTAGGCGCTAAAACTGCGTTAAACAAGGGTAAAATCACTGTAAAGCAGTATGATAATTTTCGATGCGACACGAATGATACCGACATCTTGACGGACATCTACGACTTCATTCATCGCTTTGAGCTTGATAAAGATATGTATTCTTCGCTGGTACTTACTTTTGAACAACCAGAGATTCTAAGCGAGATTGTTTTTGATAAATTGATGTGGCGCAAACTTCAGCAACTTCATGACATCGACACCTGCATGCACGGCTGGGATAACCAAGTAGACGAAAATCCGCATAGTCCTAACTTTAGTTTTAGTTTGGGCGGCAAAGCATTTTTTATCATTGGACTCCACCCCGGTGCGAAGCGTAAAAGCAGACGCTTTGAGCGCCCCGCGCTAGTGTTCAATCTTCACGAGCAATTCGAACTACTTCGCGAACAAGGAAAATTTGAAGATTTAAGAGACCACATTCGTCAACAAGACGAAGCCTTCTGTGGTTCAAAAAATACCTTGTTGCAAAATCATGGTGAGCAATCAGAAGCATATCAGTACAGTGGAAAGCAGCAACCTAAGCGTTGGCAGTGTCCTTTCCATGCAAATCAAAACTAATCTACATTAATTCAAATAGAGAAATAAAGAGGCAGCAATGCGACAAACCATTCAACCAAGAAGCGGCACAGCATTCACTATTAATAAAGGTGAGCGGCTAAAAGTTATTGACCCTGAAGGGGAACAAGTTGCCGATTTATATGCTTTTAACGCCCACGATAAAAATGAGTTTATGTCGTCAGGCCGTTCGCTAGATTATAACGAAAGCACCCACTTTAAATCAGGATGTAAGCTTTACTCCAACGAAAGTCAGGTGATGTTTGAGATCATTGAAGATACGGTGGAAGAACACGATTTTCTTTTAACCCCTTGCAGTGTGGATACCTTCAAACACTTTTATCCCAGTGACCCCCCCGTACCTGGATGCCATGGCAACTTAGTGGCCGCATTCGCTGAGTTCGACATTCCTGCACATCATATTGGGACTACATTCAATACCTTTATGAACGTGGATGTAAGCCCCGAGGGAAAAATTGCCGTGCTACCGCCTACGAGTAAAGCAGGTGACTACACTATTTTTGAAGCAAAAATGGACATGATTGTAGGTCTTACTGCATGCTCTGCGGGCGAATCGAATAACTTTCGCTATAAACCAATTCAATTTGAAATTTTGCCCGCTTTATAAGCAAAATTTGAGACCATTAAACTTGCTCTCGTTGAGAGCAAGTTCGCCCTACCATCATCTTAAATTCGTTTTACCCTCTATTTTCAACACTGCTTCCTCCAATTAAATACAGTGGGCTTCTCATCAACTTTTTCAAAATTTGAAAAAAGCTTAGCATTTAGTCCCTTTGGAAAATTGCGTAAATGCTTGGTATCAATTATCTTTTAGGTACTCTAAGAAAAACGTTATTTTTATGTCCATTCGCATACGGTACACGCTAGCGCTGCTTCTCATTGCCTGTCTTGTTACGGCATCTGTATTCACAATGCGAACTCTGCTGAACGGTCAGCGTCTTGATGCTGAAATTATCAATATTGCGGGGCAGCAGCGAATGCTCTCTCAACGCATTGCCCTTCTTGTACAAAAAATAAATGCCTGTGGTGAAGACAGCGCATCGTCTACCGACATACTTGAAACGGCCATTAATACCTTTTCAAGTAATCATCAAAAACTAATCTCATTGCCCTCTTTACCAGACTCTATCTCCAATATGTATTTCGGTACTAGCCAGCTTGATGCAAAGGTTAATCAATATATTGGACAAGCAAGAGCACTTGTGAATTCACCCCAATGTTCTTCTTCAATTGTTATTACTATAGAACAAGCCACCAGGCTGCTAGAGCAACTTAATAGTGTGGTTTATATGTTCGAGCTAGAGGCGAAAAGTCATGTTGATGCGGTCTCGTCTCTTGAGTTCTATTTGTGGCTTGCCACTATATTCCTACTAGGGGTTGAAGCTTTTTTCATTTTCGCGCCCATGGATAGAAAAATAAAAAAGACAATACAGCATCTATATGAAGCCTCTGAAAAAGCAGAAACAGAAGCGCTAAAGGCGCAGGAAGCCAATAGAGCTAAGTCCGAGTTTCTATCGAGTATGAGTCACGAATTACGCACGCCAATGAATGGGCTGTTTGGCATGATTGAACTTGCGATGGATAACCCAAGCAAGAGTGAAAATTACTTACGAAAGGCCAAAACCGCTGGGCGACAATTGCTTACCCTTATTAACGACATTCTCGATTTATCAAAAATTGAAGCGGGGAAAATTGTGGTTGAAAAAGGCCCTGTCGACTTGCTTCAACTGCTTGATGAGGTGGTATCTATACAGCGTATTTATTGCCAGAACAAAGGCTTAGATTTTCATTACAATAAACAGCAAACGCTAGCGCCCATTATTCAAGGTGACATCACCCGTATTGCACAAATCTTACATAACCTATTGAGTAACGCCATTAAGTTCACCGAGTCAGGTAGCGTAACCTTATCGGTCAGCCAAGCTCTCACGGAGAGTGGCAATACCTTGCTGTTTTCGGTTAAAGATACCGGTATTGGTATTGATTCTGATAAATTGTCGACTATCTTTCAAAAATTTGAGCAAGCAGACCAGTCAACCACCCGCCATTATGGAGGCACTGGGCTAGGGCTGAGTATCGCTAAAGAATTAGCACAATTAATGGACGGTAATATTTTAGCCACCTCAACCTTAGGCGCCGGTAGTGAATTTACGCTAACCCTTCCGGTGGTTGAAGAGTCTCTGCCCGCCATCGAGGTTAAAACTGACGCCATATTGCGCTGCGCTATTGTGGACGACTTGCTTACAAGCCGAGAATATCTAGAACACGTGGTTGCCGCAATGTCGCTTATTCCAACGTCGTACTCAAGCGCAAAGGACTTTCTGGAAGATACGCCCAATAATTACGATGTTATTATTCTCGATTTAGCGATGCCAGAGATGAGCGGCGTTGATTTGTTGCGAGAATTAGTAAAAACAGATATCTCGCCATTTCCAAAAATCATTTTGATTTCAGCAGAACTTGAACGATTAGATTGTGAAGAGGCCGTGAAAGACGTTATTTGGCGCTCACATGCAAAGCCGATCATCCGCAAAGACTTAGAGCTCGATTTACAAAGCCTAGTGTCCCGAGCCAGCAAGCCAACCGGCTTCCCCCATAAAGCAGCGCCTAGGTTGCGCATTCTTATTGCAGAAGATAATGATATTAACGCCGAAATTGTAAAAGCAATGCTTGAAGGCGAAGGTTTTAAAATTGTGCATGTGAAAGATGGTGAGCAAGCCGTTGCAGCCTGTGCCAAGCACTTGTTCGACTTCATATTGATGGACTGCAACATGCCCGTAATGGACGGTATTATGGCCGCTAGCATTATTCGAAACGAATTAAAGATAAACACGCCTATCGCAGCACTTACTGCCAATGCATTCCCTGAAGATAAAGAAGAATGTTTAAATGCAGGCATGAATGACTTTCTTACCAAGCCATTAGATAAAGACCTGCTGCTCTCTAGTATTAAGCAATTTACGCAAAAGTGGTAACGCACCTTGAAGCGACCGACATACCTGCCGTTAGAGAAAAATCTTTTACTCGTAGCGTTTTTCCTCGCCAATATACCCTGGTGCAATGGCAAGATTATCGGTATTTTCCAGCGTTTCCTGATTTCGCAACCACAGTTGGTATTCACCCGTACGCAGACTGGCATGTTTAGTACAATCTACATTCCACCGGCGCAGTAGATACCCTGCCATAGCGGCCCGTACTTCAAGGTGAAGTACTCCTTCTTCCATACCATAATCGAGCTCAATGGCAGTAGGATGGTTTATATTTTTCGGGTGCGGCACTACTTCTAAGGCTATTTTTCGCTGCCATGCTTCATCGGCTAGGCTCTGTTCGCTTAATGCAGGGTTGGCCTTTAGGGTAACTTTACTAATACGGGTTAGCACGAAATCTCTGAAGCTTCCGGTTTTTCTATCAAACGCACGCACGTGCCAACGCTGGCCATTATCTACAATGCTATGGGGCACCAATTCTCGCGCGCCCGAACCACTTGAAAGCGATGTATAAATAACACTCACCGCTTTGTTATTAACAATAGCTTGCACTAGTTTCGCCACTACATAAATATCGGGGATATTTAACGACGACGCACTTTCTACCGGAAAGTGGATATCACCGATAGCATCGAAGCCATCAGAAATATCGTTCGCTAACTTCACCAAGGTTCTACGAGGATCGTGCTCGAACAACGGTACAAAAGTATCGGTTTGAAAGTAACGCTTATCTCTTGCGTCGTAGGTAAGGTTATTTGGCGCCAGCACTTTATACAGACTGAAATCGCGAGAGCCCGCAGATAAACCCACTTCAAAGCGGCCAATTAGATCTTGGCGATAAATCGCCCCTTTAAACAACAAACAAAAATCGATATAAGCCAACCGCTGGCGCTGAGCAAAGCTGACGGTATCAAGACTTGCGTTTTCTGAAGGTGAAGCATCACTAAGGCCGAACTCTCGCCCTTCATTACCTAGCATTTTGGTGGCAGACATATCATTTCCATTTAACTGTACCTTTAACCAGTGTGGTTCATTTTGAGCGCGCTGTAAATAGAAATTTTGTCGTATTTTTTGGGCGTGTCTTCTACAAGAAGCCTTAACTGATTTAGCGAGCATCAAATATAAAAAACCCAGCAGATGCTGGGTTTTTGTTAACATGCTTAGTAATAAGCGTGTTGAGTTACATTGCTAGAATATCTCGATTAGCGACGAGCCTTAACCCGCGATACCGCCATACCGAAGCAAGCAAGTAATGCTAGAACACCAGTACTTGGCGCTGGAACTTCTGTAATTGAAATTTGAGCGGATGACGTAGTCGCCTGCAACTGCTGGCCATTGGAGTTGAGAACACTGCCACTTACATCAAACAGTGAGTCGTTCACAGCACTTAATGCTGAAAAATTCAACGTGTACAGCTCTAAGGTCCCTGCTAGTAATTGCTGAGTCCCTAACATCTCTAACATCCATGAAAACGGGAGCAAACCCGTTGACGATACAGAGATCATTCCAGGAGCCGTTGGGAACAAACCATCTAAGAAAGTAAATCCCGAGCTATCGCCAAAGGTTACAGAGCCATCTGAATACGTCAAGCTTGTTGAATCATAGATAAACGTATTATCGAATGATATCAGAGGTAGTGTTCCACCAATCGCTAGTAGAGCGTTCACATCTAAATTAACCGTAGCCGTAACAGTATCACCCACGTTATAAGATGCCTGATCGGTACTAATGTTAATAACCGCTGCTTGCGCACTAAAACCAACTAATGCAAATAAACCAATAATAAATTTTTTCATTTTTTCAATTCCTACTTATTCTACTGCACAACCAGCGCGGGTACACATGGTCATCAAGGCATTAAGGTCAAAGAAATTAACCATGCCATCATTATTAAAATCATACTGTAAATCGCTCGCACCACCTGATAAGAACAAGCCGTAGAACGCCATAATGTCGTTATAATCTACGTCGTTGTCGCCATCAAAATCGCCAGGTTGTACCGCATCTGGGAAGTTAAGTACTACTAATACTGGGTCGTGATCTGAAGAGCGGTATGCATCAGCGCCGTAATAATCCGTGATTTGCGCGTCAGTTTTATACTCTTCATTGTAATCAAACACACGAGGCTCATCTGCGTTAATGTGCCATACCGTCGCATCAACCACATATTCAGTTAAGCTTGGGCTAGATAATGCGTGGTCTAGGTAACCTAGTTCGCCGCCAAATGTGTATGAGTATGCCGAATCGCCACCAAAGGTGTTAACTAAGTTGGTATAGCCAGCACTTTCAAGGGCCAAAATAGGCTCTTCTGCTGCATACGCGTTTAAGTCACCCATAATGAGTAAGCGGTCAGATAAGGTATCGCTATTGTTTTCTACAATGGCAACCAAGCCATTAGCTGCATCGGTACGCAATGCGTTCCAACAGCCCTGTCCATCACCTGAATCGGCATTATCACCGGTAGCACTTGAACAACTTCCTTTCGATTTAAAGTGGTTTACGGCAAGGGTGAATGCTTCACCGTTGGCGTTCACTGTAAATGATTGAAGAAGCGGCTGACGGTTACCATAGTCAAACGGTGACTCAGACGATGTAACAGCGTTACCAAATGGTGTGACTACTGCAGGCTTGTAAATCATGCCTACTGCAATTTCGTCGGTACCTAATGCTTCACTGATTGACACATAGCTATACACATCACCGCCCATTTCAGCATTAACCGCTGCGGTTAATGTTGCAATAGCAGAGTCTTCACCATGACCATCATTTTCAACTTCTACAAGACCCACAACATCTGCATCCATTGCTGCTAGCGCTGCAACGATTTTCGCTTCTTGGCGAACCAATTCGAATTCATTGGTAGCGCCGCGAGAGGTTGGGAAGTCTGGTCCATCGAAATAGTTAAGTACGTTAAAGCTAGCCACTTTTACATCGCCGGTTAAGCCGATTAACGGGTAAGCCGTACGTGCATTGGTGCGAACTAATTCTAAGTCCATTACCGGTAGCAATTGATACTCGCTGAACGAGTAATGCATTACACCTGTGAGGTTTTCAACTGTATCGCCCAAACGTAGAGGGTTAGCATGCGTTAGCCCGCCCACAGGGAATGGAATACCATCTAGGTTTTGGCTATTTGAAGCATCATCTACCAACAATGTATTGAGGGCATTTTGTTCTGCTAACGCTATCGCTTCGGCTGTGCCCGCAGGATATTGGTTAGTCGGGATCATCACGCGCTCAGAGCCCACGTTAAACTGTCCGTAACGACCTAAGTTATATACGTCATTGACCAGCAACGATTGGGTAAAGGTAATTTGCATACCTTCATAGGCTTCAAGGTTGGTATCTGTACTAAATGGCATACTAAGTTCTGTGTAGAGAATACTTCCACCTGCGCCTAACACTTCAACGTCGCCTGATAATACAAACTCGGTTAAGTCGTTGTATTCAACCACGTCACCTTGCATGCGAACCAAGTCGCCAACCATTGGGAAAGTCTCTAGGGAAGTAGCATATACAAACACACCTTCAGAGGTTGCGTCGTTGCCATCTGAATCAGCCGCTTCTTCTTGAACAAAGAAACCAGACAAGTCTTCCGCTACTTTGGTCACTACCGCTTCAATGATTACGGTAGTATCAGCAAGTGGTGAAGCATCACCTTCGTCCTGCAGTTCACTGATAAGCACCAACTCGACTGTTGGGTCTACCGGATCTACTGGGTCGACAGGGTCTGTCGGATCAGTTGGGTCGGTTGGATCTGTAGGGTCGACCACACTGCCATTGTGCGAACCAAAATAATCGTAAGTGTTTTGGCTGTAGCTATCCCACTCACTGTCTGGGTCAAAAGCAGCGTTACGTGTTGCATTACCTTCAGTAATTGAAGCTTTACGCACTAGGGTTACATCTTTACCCCAGTTGGTTTTTACGCCAAACGTACCAACAGCATCAATGGTGACATCACCGTAACTTAGCTCGATGTAATCGTCACCGTTGAAGTTCATTACAAAGCTACTCAACGTCGAGCCTGTAGTCAGCGCATCTTCAGCGCTAGCATGACTAAAGGTAGCCACGGCACCAGAGGCTAACGTGCCGCTAAGTTCCAATACTTTTTCGTCACCTACGCTGGTAGCGCCATTTGAAAGTAATTTAAGCTTATAGTTACTTAAATCTACTGCCTCAGTTGAACCATTGTAAATTTCTACCGCTTTGTTAAAGCTGCTGCCTTCAATGTATTCAGAAATGAAAACGGCGTGGCCTGAACCTGTACTTCCGTCAGTGCCATCATCAACTGAGTCACCAGAATCTTCTCCCGTATCACCGCCATCTGAATCGCCAGCGTCTGTACCATCACAACTTGCATTGAATATTAGTGAAGCAAGCTCAGGCTTGTCGATAAAGGGGTTACGGTTACCTTGGAATTCGAAAACTTTGCTGTTTCTTTCAAGTTCGAATTCATCAACAGGGTCGCTTTCATGCCATTGTAAAAGAACACACAGTTTGCCTTGGGCGGCTTCGTCAGTGCTGGTTAAACGGTCAACCAATACCAAGTCTGCTTCCGACTCGCTGCTATCACTGCCATCGTACCGTACGTCCATGTAAAACATAGCGCGTGCTACATCACCCTTTACTGAATCACGAGGTTCAAAAGAGTCACTATCAATGCTGTTTGCTGGCGCTTCAGGTAGTGCACCATCACTGAAATCAAAATCTAGATTGCCGCGAGAACCGTTTACCGATATATCGGTTGGGCGAAGGTGATGAATATCTGAATATGCGGCTAAGCTGCTACTAGAGAAACCATGGCTGTTCGCCCAAACGTGCTCTCTATTCCAATTGTCCTGATTGCTGCTTTGCGTGCCACTACCGTTACTGAATTTAGCTAACGATGTTCCCATGTAGAACAACACGACATTGTCTGGGTTGGCAGGGTCTTGATCGGTGTCAGTTAGGGCTGTCCATGCTTCTGAATAAGAAAGCTGATGGTGATCGAGTGAGATAATATTTTGAGCCAGCGCTTTAAGTGTTTCAGCGCTTTCATTATTCGTTATTGCTGTATCAAGCTGCGCATAATAATCCGCTTCAACATAGTCGCTGGGCAATTTAACCGCGGTTAAATCAGGGCAGTTAAAGCAACTTTCGGTTAAGGTACGAAGCGTGTCGTCAGATGTTTCGCCATCATCGCCGCCTTCATCCTCTCCTTCAGAGCCAGTTGAACCTGATAAAACAACGCTGTTTACAAAGTGGGATTCTGTCCCAGCATTGTTCTTCATAGCTAGTTTTATTTGAACCGTGCTTGCATCAGGAATAGCAGAATTAACGGTTACACTAGTGTAGTCATCTATAAGAGTGTGAATATCTGTTCCCAGTGCATTGGTGACTAAGACAAACTCTCCACCATCAACTGAGTACATCACATCAACATAATCTATGTCTTCTTGCGTACCACTTTCTGATACTTCGACATCAAGCTGCAAGTCAGTTAAGCCATTTACGACAATAACCTCAGACACCCACACGGCATCGCCATCTACGTCGCGAGCACTTAGTTGGCCGCCATCGACTTTAAACCAGTCAGAAACCGCACTTAAATCAGCGTCTGTTACATCAATACTCCAGCGTGATACGCCATCCATATCAATAGTAATAGTATCTCCTCCAACCGCTCCTTTGCCATCTAATGTGGCTGCGTCGAAGTTTTCTTCCCAAATTACATCTGATAAAGCGTTAAAAGAAAGTGGCAGCGTTAACACACTACCCAATATTAATTTCACGCACAAAGCTGACTTACTCAACTTCGCTCGCCCTTGCCTACCCAGTTCCGCCATGTTGTTATCGTCCACTTTTTTTTAGGAACGTATAAAATTATATACTTGCGTATACACAGCAAGAACTTGTGCAAAATAATATCATATTTTTATTTAAACATTAAAATCATAAACTTACGCCGTTTAAATAAGTTTATTTTTTGTTTAACTCAAGTGTACTTTGGTACAGGTAAAACTAACTGTGTAAATTTTGTGCAAATACTTAGGTCGTAATAAAACTGAAGCTTACCGCCCTCTTATATGACAATTTGAGGTCGAAAATAAAAAAGAGGCTGCCGAATGGCAGCCTCTTACGAT
>NZ_PYHU01000036.1:0-87701 GCF_003989595.1 Alteromonas sp. KS69
AATTTAGCAGAACATAGCCTTGTGTAATAACAGGTAAGCAAACTTAGACTTCATTTATTCTTATGAACAATACTGCGCTTTCGTTGGTCCACCACGCTAGAAGCATTCATTTTGCAGAAGTGCTTATGGCACGGGAATCCATTACCCCCGTTGACGCTGGGTGCCAAAGCTATCTAATGCACCGATTAGAAAAGCTAGGCTTTGCATGTGAAAAGCACAAAGTGGAAGGGGTGACTAATTTAATCGCTAAATGGGGGGATGGGCCTATCCATTTTGCTTTTTCTGGCCACACCGATGTAGTGCCACCAGGCCCATTAGAACAATGGAAATCTAATCCCTTTTGCCCAGTGATAAGTCAAAATAAGCTTTATGGTCGTGGCGCTGCCGATATGAAAACCGGTGTTGCTGCCATGCTAGCAGCAACAGAAAGAGCGCTACCATCAATGAATTCAAACCAATATACGTATTGGTGGTTGATTACCAGTGATGAAGAAGGCGAGGCTGAATATGGCTCTAAATGGATAAAGGCCTATTTAGATGCTAAACACATTACACTTGATATGTGCTTAGTAGGCGAGCCTACTGCTACGCATACTACCGGCGACACCATTAAAGTAGGCCGCAGAGGTTCATTGTCGGGCACAATTTTGGTATCGGGAAAACAAGGGCATGTTGCTTACCCGCATACGTGCGATAACGCAATTCACAAAGCAAGCCGTATCATACAGGCGTTATCCTCCTACGAGTTTGAACAAGGTAGCCTCGACTTTCCAGGTACGTCTTTGCAAGTCACTCACGTAGATACGGGCGCGTTTACTGATAATTTGGTGCCGGGTAGTACCCGTATTGAATTTAATGTGCGTTACGCATGGCAATTTAACCGTGACAGCTTAGTTAAGTTATTAACACGTATTACCGCTGAAGTAGATAGCGAGGCTTCGATAAGCTGGTCTAGACCCTGTGAATCCTATTTGAGTAGAAGCAATACAGAAAAGCGGTGCTTAATTAATATTACAGAAAAAGCCATTCGACAAGCCACTGGACGTTACCCCGTGGTCAGCACGTCTGGCGGTACCTCAGACGGGCGGTTTTTTGCATCAGACACAACACAAGTGGTAGAAGTGGGTGTACCAAATGCCACCATCCACCAAGTTAATGAACACGTTCACCTATCCGATATTGTGACCCTAGAAGATATTTTTACAGATGTTTTATTGAGTCTGTAACGCCTGTATTAGATTCATATGCCAACGAGAATAAAAAAAGCGCCAACGGGCGCTTTTCTTATTTTAGTGTAGTGTCTTATATAGGGTGCTTGACGAAAATCAGGTAATCAAGCCACCTATATTAGCCTTTTGTAAACCTCTACGCTGACTTTTTAAGCTCAGGTTTTAATTGTGTTGCTCCTAAATAGCGTTCCTTTTTCTTTTGGGTTAACGCTTCTAAATCGACCACCACTAGGCCGTCTATGCAGTCGTTAAAGTCAGGGTCTACATTAAAATCTAAGAACGCCACGCCACCGGTTTTCGATAGTTCGCTGTATTGCTTGTATAAGGTAGGTACGTTCACGCCCATATTGGCGAGTAAATGCTTTAACTGAGTAAACTCAGATTTATAGTCGTTACCGGTAAAAGTATACAAGGGATCTTGCGACATTTGATAAGGCCGCTTAGAAGTGGCTTGCCCAAACTTAGCCGGAAAGTACGTAGAGTAGAACTGTACAATTAAGTCTTTAGCTGGTTGAGGGTAAGCATTGCTTAAAGACACCGCGCCAAACATGTATCGATATTTCGGGTAGCGATTTAAAAATGCACCTATGCCAACCCATAAATAATCTAAACTACGTTTACCCCAGTAACAGGGTTGAACAAAGCTACGACCAAGTTCGAGCCCTTCTTTGAACAAGGTGCTGTTACTTTCCTCACTTCCATAGTCGAACAACGTTGCCGAATATAAACCGGTAGGGTGGTCTTTATGACTCAGTAACTCAGCATCGCCAAAACGATATGCGCCCACAATCTCTAAATTACTCTCATCCCAAAGAATTAAGTGATAGTAGTAAGTATCGTATTGGTCTATATCGCGGCGTTTGTTAGTACCTTCACCTACCGCACGAAAGGCCACTTCCCTTAAGCGGCCAATTTCACGCATAATTGGTGAGCAGTTTTTATGTTGGTACAAATATATCGACTGGCCGTCGCTAGTGTGGCCTAAATGTTCGCACTGCTTCATTGCACGGGAAAGCTCTTTTCTATCTTCCGGCATGGCCACAGGGGCTTGCGTGTCGAAAATACCTTTCTTGTTACTGCCAATGCGGTATAAGTGGCGCTTAAATAGTTTGACCTGATCTTTTAGCGCTATGCTGGTTTGTTGGTAAGACTCGAAAGGAATAAGCTCGCCAATTCGCATAGGAAGGTGTTTTTTGCGTTGCTTAAACATTTCTTTCACCAGCAGCGCGGTGGCTAAGGGTTTGTACACCATAGACACCCCATAAAATAGCGGGCTATTTTTGGCATCAATATAAACCGGAAGAATAGGGGACTTGGCTTGTCGGGCTATACGTAAAAAGCCTGAATGCCATAGGGTGTCCCGCACACCTTGAGGGCGTAGTCGTGACACTTCTCCAGCGGGAAATATTAAAATGGCGCCGTCTGATTGCAGGTGGTTTTGAATAGCCCCTAAATGCTGTTTCGGCGTACCGCCTTGCATATTATTGACTGGTAGCAGCATGTCATGCAAAGGCTCAATGGCCATGAGCATTTGGTTCGCCACTACTTTTAAGTCGTGACGCACTTCACTAACCAGTTTAATTAGCGCAAGGGCGTCTAGTGAGCCGATAGGGTGGTTGGCAATAATCACCACACGACCTTGTGAGGGAATACGCTCTTTCTCTACATCTCGGGTAGAGTAACTAATATTGAAGTATTCGAGCACTTGCTCTACAAAATCGATGTCTTCGTAATGAGGATAGGTTTCGCCGAACTCTATTATTTCTCGTTCATGCAAAAGGTGGCGCAGCACAAACGATAAAGACCTAAACAACAAGGGGTTGTTAGCCACTTGGGGATAGTGTTTATTTAGTACTTCATCAACAGTAAACATAGTCTTTCTCGGTTTTTGCGAACAATAGCAGGGGAATATGACGTTTTTCACACAGTTTGATGTCAGTTATCTGACAATGCAGAGGCCCGCGTTTCATGCATCATGAAACGCGGGTTCAAGTGATATGCTTATGCTGCTTTCGATGGTGAATTTTTCACTTTAAGTGGCGTAACATTATCTGCGTTGTTCATGTTCTCAAGGGAATAGATAAGGTTTAAATTTCCATTTTCGTCTTCACCCAAGGCACTGCAGTTTTCCATCCAATCGCCATCGTTGATGTAATGAATACCGTTTTCCATTGTGCTTTCAGGGTGATGAATGTGACCGCAAATTACCCCGTCAAGCCCCATTTCTGCTGCTCGTGAACAGCAAGCCTGACGGTAGCGAGCAATCGCTTCGTTTGCCCCTTTGATATGCTTTTTAATGTAACCGGCAAGTGACCAGTACTCACGTTTACGCCAGCTGCGAAAACGATTGAACTCGCGGTTTAAAAACAGCAGTAAGTCGTAACCTTTATCGCCAATCCAGGCATGAAATTTACCCATGGTGACATCGCCATCAAATTGATCGCCATGTAGCACAAGATAGCGTTTGCCTTGGGCCGTGGTATGAACAAGTTGGCGCTCAATCTCGATATCGCCAAATGCCATTCCAGAATAGGACTGTATTGGTTCATCGTGGTTACCCGGAAGATAAACGACGCGGGTGCCATCTTGGCTCATCGCCATTAGTTTATGCATAACTTGATTGTGCGCTTGTGGCCAACGAAATTGTTTTGTCATTTGCCACATATCGACAATGTCGCCAACCAAATAAAGGGTGTCGACGGTGACACTGTTTAAAAACGAAAGTAGGTATTCAGCTTTGCAATCACGATTGCCAAGGTGAATATCAGAAAGCCAAAGTGTGCGGTAATGTGTTTTTTTCATAGCAAGGTCCCAAAGCGATTGCCTTGGAACGCCACTATATGGAGGTTAATTGACAAAATGGTGACGCTTGTTTGACGATAGTGTTACAGCTGAGACTTAAGGCATTATAAATAAGATGCATGAATTTTTGCTGTTAACCCTAGTGCATATTAGAAAATGTTTAGGTATTCTAAAGCTAATTTCAAGGATGGAAGTACCCTTCGATATCGACTTTCTTTTCGTTACGCGCTACACCTCGTAGCACTTACTTTTCCTTGCAAAGTTCAGAATTATTCAATTCAGTTAAAATAATAAAAAAGGAAGTACAATGAAAATTAATAGAAAGCTCGCCCCTATTCCCTTAGCACTCTCTATCGCACTGACAGGTTGTATTGAAGTTGATGATGATAGTAATGACGGGGTTATAGACGCTTTAAACCAGCAGAACACTATTCTCGCAGAACAAAATCAACTTTTGAGCGACCAAGTTGACAATGAGACCTTTACAGTAACGTTCGCAGGTATTGTTGTGAATTCGGGAACTGATGCGCCTGCCGCAAATGCACTTGTTTCTGTTCTGCAAGGTGATACGGTCATTGTAGATGGCATAGAGGCGGTGGATGGTAAATTTACGGTAGAAGGTTTGCCGGCGAA
Source organism: Alteromonas sp. KS69 (assembly GCF_003989595.1). Lineage (NCBI taxonomy): Bacteria > Pseudomonadati > Pseudomonadota > Gammaproteobacteria > Alteromonadales > Alteromonadaceae > Alteromonas > Alteromonas sp. KS69. The sequence continues at coordinate 4,665 of NZ_PYHU01000036.1, forward strand.
TTCTGATTTAATTATTCTTGTATCTTCAACCGATGAAAGTTTACTGCCTCGTGCTTTCTTCGTAAACACGTCCTCCGCTAGTGGTGGCAATGTGTATAGTGATATCGGTGAGCTGTCTGTTTCTGAACCTGTCGATATCTCCTTTAGTATCGTTAATGAAGCCAGTGGTGAGTTTATAACAGGTTTGTCCTTTACAGGGTATTCGTATAGCGGAGAGCCTGGAAGTACTGCTTTCGATTATTTACACCAATCAACTTATAACACTGACACAAACCAATATGATATCACCTTGCCAAAAGACCTGTATGTCACGTTAACAGCTAATGTTGACTTAGATGACGATGGGGAGCCGGATTTTGATATAGAGCCGTCTTCTGTTGGAAGTACTTCGGGAAGTCTTCTTTATTTATATCAAGCGAACACATTTGAAGATGAAGAACTTGTGTTAACTCCTTCTGTCGACGATGTGGTAGAAGATAAACTAATTTCCATCTCATTAATCGATGCAAATGGTTCGATTGTTGAAGGCGCGGTGTTCTCAATGCAGGGCGAAGAGGGCATTGAATCTACTTATAATGATGCAGAAGAGGCGTATACCGTTACGGTTCCTTTTGATGGAAATGTGCAGCTTTCGATGCCATCGCTCACCGTTAATGATACGACTTACTCAAGTGGGTACATCTGGGTTAATCAGTCTACGGATAGTTCAACAGGTGAAGTATCACTGAATATCCAAACTAGTGGTTACGATTCAAATAGTTATTACACCATTGCTGATAGCGATACTGTTTCTATAGTGTTGTTAGCTCGTGAGGTTGAAGCGCAGTCTAATTTAGAAGTGGTGACCAGCAGCATAAATAGCGAAACGTTTGCTTATAGTGTGTATTACTCTGAGGCTGTTACTCTCGATGAGAGCGAAGCCTTATTATCATATAATGAAGTTAGTATAACGTTAGGAAATGAATCTGACTCAGATAGCGTTCCAGCGGGTTATACCTATATAAACAGCAACGAAACTTCAGTGCCTTTGGCCCTTTCTGAGGCTTTAAATGGTACAAAACAAACCTTGACTCCAGACGCTGAGCTTACAAGCAATACAGAATATACCTATACCATTGGAAGCGTGTCGGCACAGTCAGACGAAATAGACGTTGAGTTTTATGAAGATGATTACACGTTTGTTACGCCTGTGTCTGGTGCGGAGGTTTTTGATATAAATGACGTGATTATCGATAACGAAAATCACTATTCTAACGGCACTATCATCGTGCCCGAAAACACAGCAGGCCAGCTTTCCAGTGTTAGTGATTGGTCTTCCTCGGTGTATATGTACTTCCCTGTTTCTATCAATACACTGAACTATCTGATTATTTCGACCACGGGTTACAACGAGGGGGGAACCCCATACCCATTGTCTGGCCAATATGCAATTGTATTCGATGGAGATATTAATATATCAAAATCTATGGCGTTAAAAGTGGCTGATAATGAAAACGTGTCGAACAATGCTAACGTCAACTACGTTCGTGGAACATCTATAGACAGCGGTATTTTCAAGTATCGTCGTTACATGGGAGTTTACGCAAGTGATAACACGGCTTCCTATCAGTCTACGGTAACATTCTCTTATGAGTACCAAACGCTGGCTGGAGAACAGGAGTCAGGTACGATAACCTTGCCAGTTCAATAACCAGTGCAATAGTTAGTACAATAATAAAACCGATGAAGGCTGGCGTTCGCTAGCCTTCATTTATCATTTCTTTAAAAAAGAAGCTCATCGGCTAACGCCAGTAACTTCTCTCGCATCCACTTATTCACTAAATCCTCATCCGCTTGCTTGTGCCAATACATGTGAATGGGCATAAGTGGTACGTCAAAGGGCAGTGTGGTAACGGCAACTGGCAGGCTGCTAGTAATCTGCTGTGCATAACGACTTGGTACAGTAAGTAATAAATCTGATTTACTGACTACACTTGCGGCAGCGAAGTAATGTTCGCACTGTAGCGCAAATTGTCGCGTGGCGTTTTGTTTCGCAAGCGCTAAGTCTACCGTATCTAATCGAGAGTCTTTCAAGGTCACCAGAACGTGGGATGCTGATACATAATTGGCTAGCGTTTTATCTTTTAAAATGGGGTGTTCTTTCGCACAGATAAGCACGAAATGCTCGTCGCACACCAGTGTTGAACGGATATCAGGGCCAGTAGGCACCAATGCATCGATGACGATATCGAGTTCTTTATTAGTAAGGGCGGTTTCAAGTTCAGGGCGGGTAACCCGCCTGCTGGTTACCGTAATATTCGCTGCATTTTGCAAAAGCTCGGGAATAAGTGCCGGTAAGAACGTTGACTCAAGAATATCTCTTAACCCTAACCTTATTTCTCTTTTATAGCGGCTGATATCAAAATCGATGGGGTCTGACAGCGTAGATTCTAAGTGCGCGAGAGCCTCTTTTATAGGCTGAATGATAGATTGGCACAACGGGGTTGGCACCATTCGTCTGCTGTGGCGCACGAATAACTCATCATCAAATTTATCTCGTAGACGCGACATTGCATGACTTACTGCCGGTTGCGTTAAATGTAATGCTTTAGCGGCCGCAGTAATACTCTCTTCTTCATACACAGCTTTAAGAACAAAAAACAAATTTAAATCTATTTTTCCATGCATCATATTTATGAAATTCCATAAAAAAGTATCATTTCTATTTATTTTATTCGAGGTTACACTGGTTTAAATGTTAATTAAAGTGTGGTTTTGTAGCTAAACTGTTAAGCAGTAGGCTGGGTGGTCGGGTGCTGCTGTCAGAATGACGTTTCGGCCATGAGGTACACAGAAAGTTTAGTAGCAGTTTGTAAACTGGCTTATTTACTATTATTACAATAACAAAGGGCATATATGCAGGCCTCGATTTTTACCGAAATACTTCTTCCACTGGCCTTGGCTTTCGTGATGTTTGGTATGGGGCTTACGTTAACCGTAGCTGACTTTACCCGGTTACTTAAAGCACCTAAGCCCATTGTGGTGGGGCTGGTGGGGCAAACTGTATTGCTCCCCTTATTGGCGTTTGGTTTGTGTTTGGCATTTTCCCTCCATCCGGCGATGGCGATTGGCATTATGATTTTATCAGCGTGTCCTGGTGGCACCATGAGTAACTTAATCAGTCATATTGGGCGTGCAAATCTAGCGCTATCAGTAAGTTTAACCGCGCTATCGACTTTTATTTGCGTATTCTCAACGCCCTTTATTATTCATTATTCAATGGATTATTTCGCCGGTGAGAACGCGCCTTCATTTTCCATTGTTACTACCGTTGTCGGTTTGGTGTGCGTGTCGATAGTGCCAGTCATCATTGGTATGGCAATACGCCACTTCAAACCTGCATTTTCTATTAAGGTAGAAGACTTTTTTAGAACCTTTTCATTATGGTTCATGATTGCCATGATCGTTGGCATATTAATCAGTGAGCGGGCGAATTTAATGGCGTCATTGGAAGAAGCCTTACTGGTGTGCTTAGCACTGAATATTTCAGCAGTAGTGCTGGGGCTTATTTTGGCTTTTGCCTTTAAGTTGTCAAAAATTGACGGTATTACACTGTCGATAGAAGTGGGTGTACAAAACGCTGCGCTAGCTATGTTGATTTGTATTACCTTTTTGAACTCGCCTGAATTTGCTGTGGCGGCTGGGGTTTACGGATTAACTATGTATGCAGGCCCGGGGCTTTTAGCTGTGTGGTCGAAGCGTTTGAAAAATAAAACTAAAAGTGACGGTAAGGACAAACCACTCGCTACTCAAAAAGCCTAGGCTGCGCGTTAACAATAAGAGCAAAACATACGAGTACAAAACATGGGTACAGAAACCAATAACCTAAAAATAAATAACCTAAAAACAGATAATAAAGAAAAGCGCATCCTTATCACCGGTGGTGCCACGGGATTAGGGCAAGCTATTGCCCTTGCGTTAAGCGAGCAACCCGGTAAAAACGGCGAACAATTGAAAATTTGTATCGCTGATATCCATGAGCAGCGAGGGCAAGAAACCTTAGCGCTACTAACGGAAAAAGGCACAGAGGCTTTCTATCAACCATGCGACATTACCCAAGATGATGATGTCGCTAATTTGGTTACCGCGATAGAAGCACGATGGGGCGGTGTTGATGTTGTGTTTAATAACGCAGGCGTGGCGTCCGGCGGTAGTTTAAGCGATGAAAGTATTGCGCAGTGGAAGTGGATTTTCAATATCAACCTATTAGGCATGGTTCGCGTCAGCAAGGCCATGCTGCCCTTGTTTAAAGCGCAGGGCGCGGGCTATTTTGTCAATATTGCCTCCCAAGCGGGGCTAACGCCTATTCCTTACATGAACAGCTATAACGCGGTGAAGGCGGCGGTGGTATCACTGTCTGAGACCATGAAGCTAGAGCTTGCGCCTGATAATATCGATGTGAGTGTGGTTTGCCCTAGCTTCTTTAAAACTAATCTTGATGAGTCGATGCGTAGCGATAACCCTGCCATGCACAAAATGATGGCGCGGTTTTTCAAAAAAGCAGATATGACCAAAGAAGAGGTTGCGCAAAGTATCTGCGATCAGGTTGCCAAAAAACGATTTTTAATCCTTACCCACAAATTGGGCAAGCGTGCATTTTTGATGAAGAAGCTACTTCCCACCCAAATGTATATTAACAACATGCTAAAACAAACCAAAGCGATGAAACGTGCAATGGAAAAACGGTAACCCATGACGAATACAGTATTAGATAAAGCAGTATCAGTAAGAGAAGGCGAAGAGCTAGACGTTAATGTTGTCGATGGGTGGCTAAAAAATCATATTCAAGACCTCATCGGCACACCTACGGTGACCCAATATTCAGGCGGTGCGTCTAACTGGACTTATTGTCTTGAATACGAAAATACGTCGTTAATATTACGCCGTGCGCCCGCGGGCACTAAAGCAAAAGGTGCCCATGATATGGGGCGAGAGTATCGCCTTCAAGCAGCGCTGAAGCCGGTGTATAGCTATGTGCCCGATATGCTGGCATATTGCGATGATGAAGCCGTAATTGGCACAGAATTCTATATCATGGAAAAGCTGACAGGCGTTATTCCACGTAAGAATCTTCCTCGTGATTTAAAGACCTCCCCAGAACAGACCCATCAGCTGTGTAAAAATGTACTCGATAGCTTAATAGAGCTACATAAGGTTGACTATAAGGCGGCTGGTTTAGACACGATTGGAAAAGGTAGTGGTTACATAGAGCGCCAAATTACAGGCTGGAGTGAGCGCTATACGAAAGCAAAAACCTGGAATGTTCCCTCGGGCAAAGGGGTTATGCGGTGGCTTGAGGCGAATATGCCAAGCAATGAGCGTATTTGCATTACCCATAACGATTTTAGATTCGACAATGTGGTGTTAGATCCAAACGACTACACCAAAATTTTAGGTGTGCTTGATTGGGAATTGGCCACCCTTGGCGATCCATTAATGGATTTAGGTAATACGTTAGCCTATTGGGTGAATGCAGATGATGATTTTCTGGCCCAATCTACCCGCAGGCAACCTACCCACCTTGCTGGCATGATGACACGAGATGAAGTGGTGGCTTATTACTGCAAGCAAATGGGCGTTGACGTTGATGATTTCACTTTTTATGAAGTGTACGGCTTGTTTCGATTAGCGGGTATTGCACAACAAATTTACTATCGCTATCACCACGGTCAAACCAATAACCCCGCGTTTAAAAACTTTTGGATATTCATTCACTACTTAATGTGGCGTTGTAAAAAGGCCATTCGTAAATCAGGAAAAAGAAAATGACAACAAGACAAAATATTCTGATCACGGGCGCAAGCTCAGGCCTTGGTAAAGGAATGGCGGCGGAGTTCGCAAAGCAAGGTAGCAACTTAGCATTGTGCGCAAGACGTTTAGACCGCTTAGAAGAACTTAGAAGCGAACTGCTAGCGGTAAATCCTAACATCAAGGTGCTAATTAAGTCCCTTGATGTAAATGATCATAACGCAGTATTTGAAGTGTTTGATGCGTTTAAACAAGAGATGGGGCAACTCGATAGAGTTATTGTTAATGCGGGCATGGGCAAGGGCGCCTCTATTGGTACGGGTTTTTTTAATGCAAATAAGCAAACCGCAGAGACCAATTTTGTGGCTGCACTGGCGCAAGCCGAAGCGGCCATGACTATTTTCAGAGCGCAAAATGAAGGTCATCTAGTAACGATTTCATCAATTAGTGCGGTAAGAGGCTTCAGACGCGCTATGACGGTGTATGCCGCCACTAAAGCAGGGCTTACGTCTATGACAGAGGGGATCCGCTTAGATGTGATGAATACACCAATTAAGGTTAGCTGTGTACATCCAGGGTTTATTCGTACCGAAATTAATGAAACGGTAGAAAAAGTGCCGTTTATTGTCGATACCGAAACCGGCTGTAAGGCGTTGGTAAAAGCCATTAATAAGGAAAAAGCGGTGTCTTATGTGCCAAGTTGGCCGTGGGCATTATTACATTGGGTACTACGTGTCGCGCCTTCAAGCACCATTCGCAAAATGAGTTAGTGCCAAAACACTAATAAAAGCTTCTGATAAAAGCCTCGAACAAAGGACACAAAAAAAAGACACAAAAAAAGCGCCAATAGGCGCTTTTTTACTAACTGTAAAATTTAAGCTAAAGCTTTAATTTGTGCAGCTAGGCGGCTCTTGTGACGAGCAGCTTTATTCTTGTGAATCAAACCTTTAGTAGCCATTCTGTCAAGAATTGGAGTTGCAGCAGCAAATGCAGTTTGTGCACCTTCTTTATCACCACTAGCGATAGCAGCTACTACTTTCTTCAAGCTTGTACGAGTCATGGAGCGACGGCTAGCGTTATGCTGGCGACGCTTTTCGGCTTGGATTGCACGTTTCTTAGCAGACTTGATGTTAGCCAAGGTGTAACTCCCAAATAAATTCATGTCAAAAACGAGGGTGCGGATTTTGCCTATCATCCAGCCAAAAGTCAAACGATTTTACCCAATAAGTAGAAAGTTAATTTCTACATTAAATAAGATGTTTATCGAATGCTTTGGTTTTTCGGCCTGTTCTTAACAAAGGCGCTAATAAAGCGCCAAATAAAAAGTGCAGAACGAAATGGCTATTGTACATATGTACTCATGTGCACAGATACAGCACACAGATACAAATGAAACAGTACGAAACCATACCCACAACGGGCGCGGATTATAGCAAAAAAAATTCATGAGATGCACTTATATTTTGAATAATACGTTTCGCCGGTAACAGGGTTTCGTTATGATTGAGCGCTTAAGTGAATGAAATGTATCTATTGGAATAGTCTTAGTGTCACGGAAGTTATTAAAATCAGGCCTTATTGTCAGCGTAATGACGTTGATATCCCGCGTGTTAGGGTTAGTGCGAGATGTGGTAGTGGCAAGGCTAATGGGTGATGGCGCTGCCGCCGACGTGTTTTTCTTTGCAAATAAAATTCCTAACTTCCTGCGCCGATTATTTGCCGAGGGGGCATTTGCGCAAGCGTTCATTCCGGTATTAACCGAAGTACACCAAAATCACGAGAAAGCAGAGCTTAAAGCATTTGTTGCTAAAATTTCCGGCACGCTTGGGGCCATTGTGTTTGTGGTTTCCCTTGTAGGCGTTATCGCGTCGCCAGTTTTAGCCGCGCTGTTCGGCACAGGGTGGTTCATTGCGTGGGTACAGGGCGATGAGGCAGGAGATAAATTCTTACTCGCATCAACCATGCTGAAAATCACCTTCCCCTATCTTGCCTTTGTATCGTTAACAGGCTTGGCAGGGGCTATCTTAAATACACTAAACAAATTTGCAGTAGCAGCGTTTACGCCAGTGCTACTTAACGTATGCATTATAGCCTGTGCGGTCTTTTTAGCTCCCGATATGGAGCAACCCGCTTTCGCATTAGCGTGGGGGGTGTTTATAGGCGGTATAGTACAACTTGCCTTCCAACTGCCATTTTTGTATCGGGCGGGATTATTAGTAAAGCCCAAATGGGGCTGGCGAGATGAAAACGTTGTTAAGGTGCGCACCTTGATGATCCCTGCATTGTTTGGGGTGTCGGTAGGGCAAATTAACTTGCTGTTCGATACCTTTATCGCCAGCTTCCTGATGACAGGCTCTATTAGCTGGCTATATTACTCCGACCGTTTGTTAGAATTCCCGTTAGGGCTGTTTGGTATCGCTATCGCCACGGTAATATTGCCGGCGCTGTCGCGTAATCATGTAAGTAAAGATCCTAAAGCTTTTTCAGCCAATATAGATTGGGCATTTCGTATGGTGTGTTTGCTTGGTATTCCAGCCGCCGTAGGCTTAGCCACCATGGCGCGACCAATTTTAACCGTGATATTCCAGCGGGGTGCCTTTACGGCTGAAACGGCCACCATGGCCTCTTATTCTTTAACCGCTTACGCATTTGGTTTATTGAGCTTTATGTTAGTAAAAGTTCTCGCTCCTGGTTTTTACTCGCGCCAAGACACTAAAACCCCGGTTAAATTTGGTATTTGGTGCATGGTCGCCAATATGGTGTTTAACCTATTAGCAATTTGGTTTGGCTATGTGGGCTTAGCAATTGCTACAAGCATGTCGGCTACACTTAATGCCACATTGCTTTATATTACGCTGCACAAACAAGGGGTTTTTGTATTAAGTCGTACCTCAGTAATGTTTATAATTAGAGTACTCATTGCCAGCGCAGTGATGGGGGCAGTGATTTATTATCGCGATAAGGGCGTGGCATTTTTCGACCTTGAATGGACAGTGCAAGTGGTGGATGTCGCCATTACTATCACATTATCTGCCGCCGCTTTCTTCTCATGCATGATTTTATTGGGTGCAAGACGTCGTCATTTCAAAAGTGGGGGCGGCTAATATTGGTATTCCGTGCTGGGTCGTTTATAATCGCGAGCTTTGAATTTTCAGTAGTAACTAAAGGCAGTGGCTAATAGTGGAATTTATCCGCGGGCTTAACAACGTAAAACCGCAACACAGCGGGTGTGTACTAACTATCGGAAAGTTTGATGGCGTGCACTTGGGCCATCAGGCAGTACTGAGTAATGTGCTTCAAAAAGCCAAAGCGCTGGGGTTGCCGGCCACGGTGATGGTGTTTGAACCTCAACCCGAGGAAGTATTTACACCTGATAGAGCGCCTGCACGCATCAGTCCATTGCGTGAAAAGTACGAATTGCTGAAACAGCAAGGCGTCGATCGTTTATTGGCTGTGCGTTTTAACAGAGCTTTTGCCAGTCAAAGTGCCGATACCTTCGTGCATGATTTGCTGGTGGATAAGCTCGGGGTTAAATTTCTTGTGGTCGGCGATGACTTTCGCTTTGGCCAAGGTCGTAAAGGCGACTTTGCCATGCTGCAAGCCGCTGGGCAAAAGTACGGCTTTGAAGTGGTTAGCACGCAAAGCTTTATGATGCATGCTCATCGTATTAGCTCTACTGCAGTGCGAGAAGCACTGGCTGATTCGGATTTTGCGCTTGGTGAAGAAATGTTAGGTAGGCCGTTTGCTGTGTATGGTCGAGTTGTACATGGTGAAAAGAAAGGGCGCACGATAGGGTTTCCTACCGCCAATGTCATGCTGAAGCGTTGCAGAGCACCAATTCACGGCGTTTTCGCGGTACATGTTGCCGTAGATGGAAAAAAATTCAATGGCGTGGCAAACATTGGTACTCGCCCCACGTTAAACGGGGTGCGAAACCAGTTAGAGGTGCACATCTTCGATATGTCAGCCGACCTGTACGGGAAACCAATGACCGTGTTTCCTGTTGCAAAAATACGAGATGAACAGAAATTTGACTCGTTTGAGATACTAAAAGCACAAATACAGGCCGATGCCGCTAAGGCGCGCCTGTTATTAGAATAGTGAAACGTGATAAAGTCACCACGCTTAACATAGCGTCGACCAATGCAAGCCTATACAGCGCCTAACGAGGCGTTGGGTATTATTAAAGGTAACCGGATAATACAATTATATGAGTGATTATAAAGCCACATTAAACCTACCCGAAACCGCCTTTCCTATGCGCGGCAACCTTGCTCAGCGTGAGCCTAAAATGCTTAAAGACTGGCAGGAAAAAGGGGTATACACAAAGATTAGAGAAGCGAAGAAAGGTAAGAAGCCTTTCATTCTTCATGATGGCCCTCCGTACGCAAACGGCGATATTCATATTGGTCACGCAGTAAATAAAATTCTTAAAGACATTATTGTTAAGTCAAAAACACTGTCAGATTTCGACTCGCCGTATGTGCCGGGTTGGGACTGTCACGGTTTGCCTATTGAATTGATGGTAGAGAAGAAAGTGGGTAAGCCGGGCAAAAAAGTGACGGCTGCTGAGTTTCGCCAAAAGTGCCGCGAATACGCACAACGTCAAATTGATGGCCAAATGGCTGACTTTAAACGTCTTGGTGTATTCGGTACCTGGGACAATCCTTATAAAACCATGGATTTTCGCTCAGAAGCCGACATTATTCGCGCACTGGGTAAAGTGGTTGAATCGGGCCACTTAGAGAAAGGCTTCAAGCCAGTTCATTGGTGTACAGACTGTGGTTCTGCGTTGGCAGAAGCAGAAGTAGAATACCAAGACAAAATTTCACCTGCTATTGATGTGAAATTCCCTGTTGCTGATGTAGACGCTATTGCGGCTGCGTTTGGTGTAAGTAGTGAAGACTTAACCGCGCACAAAGCGGGCGTGGTTATCTGGACAACGACCCCGTGGACGCTGCCTGCCAACCGCGCCATCAGCTTGCACCCAGAATTAACCTACGCGATTGTAGAAATCACGTCGACCAACGAATGGTTAGTGGTTGCGCAAGATTTGCTTGAAAGCTGCATGACGCGCTACGGTATTGAAGAGTATCGTGAAGTAGCGACCTGTGTAGGTTCAAGCTTAGATAAACTGCTAGTTAATCATCCGTTCTTAGATTTAAAAGTACCGCTAATTTTGGGTGAGCACGTTACCACTGAATCAGGTACAGGTTGTGTTCACACCGCGCCTGCTCACGGTGTTGACGATTTCAATGTAGGTAAACAATACGACATTGAAGTGTACAACCCAGTCGGTAACAATGGTGTGTATTTAGAAAACACGCCTTTATTTGCCGGCCAGTTCGTATTTAAAGCCAATGATACCATTGTTGAAACGGTAAAAGAGCACGGTAACCTTGTGCTTAACGTGAAATATGAGCACAGTTACCCGCATTGCTGGCGCCATAAAACGCCTATCATTTTCCGTGCTACGCCGCAGTGGTTTATCAGCATGGATAAAAAAGGCTTACGTGCTGAGTCAATCGAACAAATCAAACAAACTAAGTGGATCCCAGAGTGGGGCGAAAACCGCATCCAGAAAATGGTAGAAGGTCGTCCAGACTGGTGTATTTCTCGCCAGCGTACATGGGGCGTTCCTATTCCTTTGTACGTGCACAAACTTACCGGTGAACTTCACCCTGAGTCAGTTGCACTTATGGAAAAAGTGGCCGCTGAGGTGGAAACTAAAGGTATTCAAGCCTGGTGGGATATCGATGATGCTGCACTACTAGGTAGCGAAGCCGATAACTACGACAAAGTCACCGATACCCTAGATGTATGGTTCGACTCAGGTGTCACGCACTACTTTGTGGTTGACCAACGTGAAGACATTCCCGCTAGCGCCGATTTGTACCTAGAAGGGTCAGACCAACATCGTGGTTGGTTTATGTCATCGCTAATGACGTCTACCGCCATGCATGGCCACGCACCCTATAAAGAAGTGTTAACTCATGGCTTTACCGTAGATGCTCACGGCAGAAAGATGTCGAAGTCGGTAGGTAACGTAGTTGCACCGCAAGAAGTGACGAACAAACTAGGCGCAGACATTCTTCGCTTATGGGTTGCGTCTACTGATTACCGCGGTGAAATTGCGGTGTCTGATGAAATTTTAAAACGTGCTGCTGATGCATATCGTCGTTTACGTAACACGTCACGTTTCTTACTAGCAAACCTTAATGGCTTTGTGCCAGAAGATGCTTTGCCAGAAGACGAGATGGTGGCACTAGACCGCTGGATTGTGGCGCGTGCGAAAGCACTACAAGAAGAACTTGTTGAAGCGTTTGAAAAGTACGATTTGTTAGTCGTTACGCAAAAGCTGATGCACTTCTGTTCCATCGAGTTAGGTTCATTCTACCTAGATGTTATTAAAGACAGACAGTACACGGCAAAATCTGACGGCAATGCACGCCGCTCTTGTCAAACTGCGCTTTACCATATTATGGAAGCGTTAGTTCGTTGGATGGCACCCATCACAAGCTTTACGGCGCAAGAGATTTGGGAAGCTTTACCGGGCGAGCGTAGTGAATTTGTATTTACCGAAACCTGGTACGAAGGCTTTAACAGCTTCACGCAAAGTGACGTATTTAACGACGAACTATGGCATCAGGTATTAAGCGTAAAAGACGCTGCAAACCAAGCCATGGAACAAGCGCGTAAAGACGGTCAGTTAGGCGGTTCGTTAGAAGCTAAGATTGACTTGTATGCTACAGAGTCTTTGTTTAACACCTTGGCTTCACTTGAAGATGAACTGCGCTTTGTATTGATTACATCAGCAGTGAACCTGACAAAAGTAGAAGGCGCACCAGACAATGCTGCGGCTACCGATGTTGAAGGTTTATGGTTAAGTGTAAACAAAGCAAGCGGCGACAAATGTGTTCGCTGTTGGCACCATCGCGAAGATGTTGGCACCCATAAGGGACACGAAGAATTATGTGGCCGTTGTGTAACCAACATTGATGGCGAAGGGGAAACGCGTCAGTATGCTTAATACTACGGCGGATACCAAGCCTAAGTTATTCAGTGAAACCGGTTTACGGTTTCTCTGGATAACCCTAATTGCATTTGCGCTAGATCAGGTTACCAAATACGCAGTGTTAGGCGGTATGTCACTTTATCAATCGATAGAGGTATTACCGTTTTTCAATTTAACCTACGTACACAATTACGGCGCGGCATTTAGCTTTCTTGATAGTGCCGGTGGCTGGCAGCGATGGTTTTTTACTGCCATCGCTACTGTCGTCAGTGTGGTTATTTTATGGTGGTTAAAACAATCACCCAAAAATCAGACCTTATTGCCTGTCGCCTTTTCTTTTATTTTGGGTGGCGCGCTAGGTAATGTTTACGACCGTTTAGTGCATGGATATGTTATCGATTTCCTCGATTTTCATGTAAACAACATGCACTGGCCTGCCTTCAATATTGCCGATAGCGCGATATTTATTGGTGCAGCCCTATTAATTATTGATATGTTCAAGAACGGCGAGAAACATAAAAGCGCCGATTCAACCAGCACGTCAAAGCAGTAACCGGAGCCACAATGACCGACAACCTAATTATTGGTTCTGACAGCGAAGTTATTCTTCACTTTGACTTAAAACTTGAAGATGGCTCAGCCGCTGACAGCACCCGCGTAAATAATAAGCCCGCGAAAATGGTAATGGGTGACGGTAGTCTTACCCCTAACTTTGAAGCTTGCTTACTAGGACTTCAAAAGGGTGAAAAGAAATCGTTCACGTTAGCCGCGAACGATGCCTTCGGTGAGCCTAACCCTAATAATATCCATTACATGGATAGAAGCCGTTTTGGTGCTGACTTGGAAATTCAAGAAGGTGCTATTCTTGCGTTTTCTCAGCCAGATGGCTCAGAAATACCCGGTATTATCAGAAGTGTCGCGGGCGACTCGATAACGGTAGATTTTAACCACCCATTAGCTGGGCAAACGGTTATTTTCGATGTTGAAATTGTCGATGTAAAAGTTGCACCTGCACCTACATCAAAAGGTGATCAGTAATTATGCAAATTCATCTTGCCAATCCTCGTGGTTTTTGTGCCGGTGTAGACAGAGCCATCACCATTGTAGAAAGAGCACTCGAAATATTTGAGCCGCCAATCTATGTTCGCCATGAAGTCGTTCACAATAAGTTTGTGGTTGATGGTCTACGTGAGCGTGGTGCTATTTTTGTAGATGAATTGCATGAAGTGCCCGACAACTGCATTGTTATTTTTTCTGCCCATGGGGTCTCTCAAGCAGTAAGAAAAGAAGCCGAAAATCGTGGATTAAAGGTATTTGATGCTACTTGCCCATTAGTGACTAAAGTGCATATGGAAGTGACCCGTGCGAGTAAAACAGGCACTGAATGTATTTTGATTGGCCATGCAGGACATCCCGAGGTTGAGGGGACGATGGGGCAGTACAGCAATGATGAGGGTGGAATTTACCTTGTCGAGTCTGAAGCCGATGTAGCGACCCTTGAAGTAAAAGATGCCAAAAATCTCTATTACTGCAGCCAAACGACTTTATCTGTTGATGATACTGCAGATGTTATTGATGCATTGCGTGAACGTTTCCCTGATATTCAAGGACCACGTAAAGACGATATTTGCTATGCCACCCAAAATCGTCAAGACGCCGTGCGGGATCTATCTCAAGATTGCCAAGTACTGTTGGTGGTTGGCGCTCAAAACAGCTCAAATTCGAATCGTTTACGTGAACTAGCCGAAAAAATTGGTGCGAAGGCGTACTTAATTGCTGATGCGAATTGCATTCAGGAAAGTTGGCTTAAAGATGTTGAGCATATTGGAGTAACGGCAGGTGCTTCTGCACCCGAGGTGTTAGTTCAAGGCGTGGTTGATAAGCTTAAAGCATGGGGAGCGGTTTCTGCTTCCGAACGTGCTGGCCGAGAAGAAAATGTTGAATTCGCGGTTCCTAAGGAGCTTAGAGTCAAACAAGTAAGCTAGCGCCTTTTAGGTATAAAAATTGGGCTGAATTTAAAAGCACCGCATTGATATGCGGTGCTTTTTTTTACGCTATCGTCTAATGGTAATACAATCTGATACGTTTTATGGTTGCTTATACCTTGAGCAAGAAATTTTTAGCATAGAATGCTAAACATAAGGTTGTGTCTAAATTTTAGCGTGAATGCCATTGGGCAATGCAGGGACTATGAATCGAACGATAAACACTAGTGGATTGGATAAGCAACAAGGCGTTGGCCTTATTGAGGTGCTTGTCACTATGTTCATTCTTGCCATTGGTTTACTCGGGGTGGCTGCTCTTCAATTCACAGGATCTTTTGCGAACAAAGATGCGATTAGCCGCACGCAAAGCGAATTTGTTGCGGCTCAAGTTGCAGAGCGCTTACGTGCTGCTGCGCGTGTGGCAACGGTAGGTGATGGCATTGTGGTTAACAACCAATATTTCAATGCAAGCAATTACAACTTCAACGGGCTCACCTGCTCGGGTTCCACCCATCCTTATAAATGTTTTTGTTTGAGTCGTCCTTCTGGAGTGCCCAATTGTGAAACCGCCACCTGCAACGAGCTGGATATGGCTAAATACGATGGCTGGGCATTATCTTGCGCGGCAGTACAAACTAACCCTCAAACCACACTGTCATTAACCTGTACAGATACTAACGTAGCAGATGTTTACAGTTGCAGTGCGGGCTCACGGCTGCAAGTTATTCTAGCGTGGCCGGTAGCATCAGCAGGTAGTCAAAATTACACCTTAAATACGCGTTGCAATCCAAATGACTCAGACAGTAACGCCTGTGTGATTAAGGACTTAACCTTGTGAAGCGTGTAAAGGGTTTTTCGCTTGTAGAGTTAATGATTTCATTGGCCTTAGGGCTGGTGATATCTGGCGCGATAATTCAGGTATTAGTGAGTAGTAGTGTAACGAACAAACTTAATCAAGCGGTGGCACAGGTTCAGGAGTCTGGACGTTATATAACAAGCCGGCTTAGTAGTGAGTTTTACGAAATTGGTCGCTATGACACTATTGTCGCGTCTATCGATAACTCAGTTGATACGGTGGCGGAGGC
Source organism: Alteromonas sp. KS69 (assembly GCF_003989595.1). Classification (NCBI taxonomy): domain Bacteria; kingdom Pseudomonadati; phylum Pseudomonadota; class Gammaproteobacteria; order Alteromonadales; family Alteromonadaceae; genus Alteromonas; species Alteromonas sp. KS69. The sequence goes on from NZ_PYHU01000036.1 coordinate 20,537, forward strand.
TGGATTTATTGAGAATAAGCCAATTGGGTTAGCCGGAGACTTCGTCTCAAACACTACGCTCGGAAGCACGCAAGCATCAAGTGGTGCAAATGACGTGTTAGTGGTGAATTTGCTTGCCTCTACAGACTGTACGGGCAGTAAGCATGGTTATGCCGCAGGTGATGAGTTTCATGTGGTTAACCGATACTACGTTAGCGGCAATGAATTTAAATGTACAGGCTACGATGGGCGAGTATTACGGGGCCTAAAAACACAATCCGTTTCACCAAATACTGTGACCTTGCTAGACAATGTAAGTAACTTCCAACTTCAATATGGCGTTAGTGATGTTGCTGAGGATTCTAATGGGCAAGCGATAACCTATGTGACGGCCGATAAGTTGGCTGCGCTACGAGCACAGAATCAACAAGTGGTTGCATTGCGCTGGGGGATCTTACTTAAAAGCTATCAAAATCAAGTTCAGCAAACTTCAGCCCCTACATTTGCATTACTAAACGAGAATCAAGTTACGCTAGATTCGAGCCATTATTATCAGGTTTTTGCTAAAACAGTGTCACTTAGAAATGTGAAAAACTTTGTTAGGAGCATTCAATGAAACAGCGTGGATTAGTAATGGTGTTTGCATTGTTAGTGTTGCTCTCTCTCACCATTTTAGGCGTAAGTGCGGTAACCAGTAGCCTATCCCAATCTAAAATGGCAATGTCAATGCAGCAGACGGGGCTAGCATTCGACGCTGCGGAAGCGGCTATTGCGGGGGTGTTTTTTGAGTCGGAGGACGAATCCCTGTTACAAGATAGCACTAAAGTTGACCCTCTTTCTGCGGCACGCCAGCTTGACCCCTACGAACCTGAAACAGAAACAATGAGCTGTTTCGATGAAAATGAATGGACTGATAGGTACATGACCGAAGGTGGTCTATCGTGGGGTAATGAACACACGACAAATGGTACTTATCAAACCATGGCGAGTACCAAAAGCTGGTCTCGTACAGCGTTTATAAGAGAGCAAGCATGTCGAGGTTCAAGCAACGTTATTGGTGGTAGCAACGTAAATTGCCACGTATTTATTATTAGAGGCTGCGGCAAAGTAGGTGGTAAATCTACGGTGGTTGCGAACTCCCTAGCGGCATCAGTGTTTGGCCCTGCGTCACAATAAAAAGAGTAATAATTATGAAGCGCGTGAGTAGTTTTTTTGTCTCGGTAGTGATGTTTTCTTGCATTGGCTTTTCTGCTGTCGGTGATGATTTGGATATTTACTTAGGCACGGCGTCAGAGTCTGCTACTTATAATCCAAATGTACTCTTTATTATGGATACGTCAGGCAGTATGACGGGCAAAGATGGCACCGGCCAATCACGCATTCTTAGAGTACAAAACGCACTTAAAGAGGCGTTAACGTCAGCCACCAATATAGATGCCGGCCTTATGCGTTTTTCCGACTATGGTGGCCCTATACTCTTTCCAGTAAGCGGAATTGACGATGCTATTCAACCGGAGCTTATCACCTCAACGGGTGCAAGCAGTCACGATGCGTCAGAAATCAACGGTACAGTAAATACTACGGCTAACGACCTGGTGTTGAGCTCTGGCACGAATATAGTCACATCCGGAATGCGTTTTACTGAGATGAATATTCCTCAAGGGGCAACGATACTCAGTGCGCACCTTCGTTTTACATCAGAAAAATTTAATATAGCGGGCACCACACTCACGATAAGTGGAGAGGCGTCAGCCACTAGCACGGAATTTTCCACGGCATATAACAACCTTTCGTCAAGAACCAAAACTGCATCAGAAGTTGAATGGGTAAGTAACAATGATTTTCCTTCTGCTGATGAGGTCATTGCCACGCCAGATATCTCATCGATTATTCAAGAAATTGTAGATTTGCCACAGTGGTGCGGGGGCAAAGACCTCAACATTCTTATAGAAGGCACAAGTTCAGATGCTGCCAGTAGCCGAGAAGCCCGAGCATTTGACTCTGGGCAAACTGGGTCGCCGCAATTGGTGGTGTCTTATGATGATACAACCGCTACAGGTTGTATCAGCGGTGAAAGTGTTTACCAAGTTAGCCGTTCTAACGACAACATAGAAGAAAATAACAACGGTTATGAAAATACAGGCTCAGAGCTTACGTTCTCAAGTAATTACAACAGCTACATAGGCGTTCGCTTTCAAAATGTAAACATCCCTCAAGGGGCTGAAATTACCGAAGCCTACATAGAATTAACAGCCTATAGCAGCTACAACCAGAACAACTCGAGCATGTTAATTCGCGGTGTTGCTGCTAATGATGCTGACGATTTCTCTTCTGGAAATCGATATTTGCTTAGAAATATTGGCAAAACGTCAGGTGTAACCTGGTCTATGGGGTCATTTTCATCGGGAAACGATTACGCCTCGCCCGATTTATCAGGTGTCGTTAAAGAGATTGTAGATAGAGCAGGATGGCAATCCGGTAATGCAATGGCGTTCGTGTTTAGTGACTTCACGGGCTATCGAGGTGCTTATACCTACAGTGGCTCTCAGTCGTCTGCCGCAAAATTAGTCGTTAAGTTTAATGGTTCCGCCACACCTGGACAGACATCGACAGTAAGAGAACACCTGATCAGTAAAGTTGATGAGCTTACTGCTAGCGGTTATACACCCATCGTAGATACATTATATGAGGCGGTTAACTATTACGGCGGCAGAGACGTTGATTATGGACTAACCCGTGGTAATTATAATGTATCAAACACGGTGAGGAAGAATACGCGTGTCAGTCATAGAAGCGCTTATCTGGGGGGGGATGCCGTTCAGCCAAATGGGTGTTCCGATGACAACTTGTCTGACAGCGACTGTATTAATGAATATATCCCTAGTGGGGCAACCTATATATCACCGGTGAATGACCTGCAGTGCCAGACCAACAACCATATTGTTTTACTGTCTGACGGTGAAGCAAACAATAATCACAGTGTCTCACTTATCGAGTCGTTACTAGGTGATAGTTGTACCGGTAGTGGCGGTGAAAAGTGTGGTTTAAATCTTGTGAAAAATGTCAGTGACTCAGATACATCGGTTATTGATCGTCGCGTAATCACCCATACGATTGGATTTGCGGCAAATAGTACCGCCAATAACTTCCTAAACCAATTGGCAGTACAAAGTGGTGGTGGATTCTATCAAGCCGATGACAGCACTGAGTTGCTTGAGGCATTCAATACTATTCTTCGCTCTGTAAAAGATGTTAATTCTACCTTTGTATCGCCGGGTGTAGCGGTGAATCAACTTAATCGCTTGACCCATAACGACGAACTTTACTTTGCGTTATTTAAGCCAAGTGAAGGGGCTATCTGGCCAGGGAATCTTAAGCGATATCGATTAGATGGTGAGAATATTTTAGATCAAAACTCATTGGTTGCTGTCGATGGTGATACGGGATTTTTTAAAGATACTTCTCATAGCTACTGGTCAACTCTCGTTGATGGTAGTGATGTTCGAGAGGGCGGTACCGCGAGTAAAATGACTGCTAACCGTAACTTGTATGTTTTCGATGGTGCTGGAAATATCATTCAATCGAGTAACGAATTGCATGAAGACAACAGCGAAATTACGACAGCATTGCTAGGTGTGGATGACGAACTCGATGCAGATGCGCTTCGCGAAGTACTGCTTAAATGGGCAAGAGGCATAGATGTTAAAGATAATGATGGTGACGGCGATACAACGGACTACCGTCTTCAAATGGGCGACCCCATTCATTCTCAGCCTGTAGTGGTTAATTACGGGAGCACAGACTCGGCCATTTTGGTTGCCACAAACCAAGGTATGCTGCATTCGTTTGATGCAGAAACCGGTGAAGAAAACTTTGGCATTATGCCTAAAGCGCTACTGCCTAACCTGCACCATTTTTATGAGGATATCTCAACGTTTAATCACGTTTACGGCTTAGACGGCGAGATGGTGTTGCGTACAGTGGGAACGTCGACTTACTTGTATTTAGGTATGCGACGAGGTGGCCGTAATTATTATGTATTTGATGTTACCCAGAAGACGTCACCTACGGTTAAGTTTGTGATTGAAGGCGGCAGTACGGGTCTTGAGAAATTAGGACAAACATGGTCTCGCCCTACTATCACTAAAGTTCGCTACGGCACCGAAGAGAAGAATGTCATGATCATCGGTGGCGGTTACGATGACTCGCAAGATGATAAGTTAGTGAGAAGTGCTGATAATATTGGAAATGCGGTTTATATGTTCGATGCAGACACTGGAAGCTTGCTTTGGCACGCCAGTAACGCTGATGCAGATTTGAATCTAGCTGATATGAACTACAGTATCCCAGGTCGTATATCCGTAATCGACAGAGACAACGATGGCTTCGCTGACCATATGTATGTCGGTGACATGGGCGGGCAGCTGTTCCGGATGGATATTTATAATGGCGAGTCGGGCAGCAACTTTATAAAAGGGGCTCGGTTGGCTAATTTTGCTGGAGACACCGCTGAAACTCATCGTCGCTTTTACTATGGCCCCGATGTTTCAGAGGTCGCGCTGGGTGACGAATTATATTATGCCGTGGCAATGGGTAGTGGATGGCGAGCATCACCGCTAGATGTCACAGTAGAAGATAATTTTTATATGCTTAAAGACGAGGGCGTTTTTAGTCGCGATGCGAGTGGTCAATTTACCTTTATGAGCACGGTGTCTGAGTCCGATTTATATAATGCCACCGAACATTTGCTTACCAGTAGCGATGAAACTGAGCAAGGGGTGGCAGCATCAAGCTTTGCAAATAAAGCGGGGTGGTATATCGAGCTTACCACCGATGGCGAAAAAGTATTGGCATCACCTTTAATAGTAGATTACAAAATATTCTTTACGACTTATGTGCCTGCGGTAAGTAGCACCAGTTTGTGTGCGCCGCCGTCTGGAAATAGCCGTGCTTATCTCGTTAACCTATTTAATGCGAATGCGGTATCAGACCTTAATAATAATGGCGAACTTGATAGTTCAGACAGATCAGTTGAGTTACAGCAAACAGGGATCGCGCCAGAGACTAAAATTCTTATTGAAGATATAACCAGTCCTGTGGTGTGCCTTGGTACCGAGTGTGCTTCCACTGTTATCAGTGTCGACGATGATGGCAACGAAGAACCCTGTGATTCAGCGTTTGAATGCTTAGCGCAAAATATTTATGGTAAGTTTGAACGAATACAACGAGGCAGTTGGCATTCTGAAACTGAGCGAGAGGATACATCTCAGTGATTAGTAGTAACGAAAAATATAAAGGCTTTTCCCTTATTGAATTAATGATCGTGGTGGCTATTGTTGGCATTCTTGCCAGTATTGCTTACCCGTCATACCAGTCTTTTATGACTGATGGGTATAGAGGCTCGGCGCAGGCAGACATGCTGGCATTTGCTGCTGCAATGGAGCGTCATCATAGTGGCTCGTTCAGTTACCAAGGTGCGGGTGCAGGTGGCGCAAATACAGGGGCACCAACCATATTTGCCACTTACTCGCCTTCTACAGAAGCAGCGGGCAATAAACGCTACGACCTTACCATAGTGTCTGCCGATGCAACCAGTTACCAGCTAAAAGCAACACCCGTAAGTAGCACCGCGCAAGCTTCTGATGGCGCGCTGTTTTATTTTAGTGATGGCCGCAAAGGCTGGGACGTAAACAACAATGGTTCGTTGGCGGCGGGCGAGTATTGCTGGTCTTGTTAATTCACTAGGGTTTTGCGGGGGGAAGTGGTACCAACGGCCCCATGATCGCTATATCTTGCCAACGCGATTGATACGGTGGTGCCACCACAACCTTCAATTGTTGGGTAATCGCTTGGCTTTCAGGTTTTACTTTTTCGATGAGCTCTTGCGCTTCATCAAGGGCCTCTTCTTCATTTAGTTTTTCTTCAGACGTTAACCCACTTTCTTCACTAAGCGTTTCGTCTGCACGTAAAGCTTCATCCGTATGGTTCAACTGGGGTAAAGGCTCTACAACTTGTTCTAAGGTCACAGCTTTTGCTGCGCTCGTGGTAGACGAGGGCGTAATGGCGATATATGCATCTTGATTGGCATTCACATTGATTAGTAGAGTCGTTTGGTCGGCTTCAAGTTGTTGCCGAGCTTGTTGCACTGCGTTAAGTTGCTGCCATTGTCCGTATATTTGCTGGTAAAGCTTCAGTCCAGCGGTAAAGGTCAGCGCAAAGAGTCCTGATGCAATTATTACCTCTATGAGCGAAAACCCTTGGGTCTTTTTACTTAAAGTCATGCCAACTCCCGGGTATGGGTTGCATCTTTTGCAAACCGCTAGATTGTTGAAGGGTGCGTAATACACTTAGATTGAAATTGATGTGCCCGTGAAAAACTCTAGATACTTCCTCATTGCTTACCATGGCGCCTTCAAGCTTGGCCGAAGAGGCGATAGTGGCAACGGGTATAACAGGGTGGGAACTACTAGAAGAGCTGGAAGGCACACTGGTGTCGCCTAATATCACTACTAACCCGTAAATTTGAGCATGGGTATCAAGGGTGAAATCCCCCTTTTCTACTACAAGTAAAACAGGTTGACTCGCTGACCCTATAATTTCACTGGGCGAAATATGGCAGTCACCACGCACCCAAAACACGAGATGGCGAGTAAGATCGTCGCAGTCGTTTGCTATGCGCGGCTTTGGAAAAAACATCGGCGTAAAGTTACTGTCATGTCGTTCAAAAAGGTGAGGCAATATAGCGTTAGTCGCACCGGTTACTACACCGTTGGCAGGAAGACGAACTATGGCGGGGTGGCGTAAAAAACCTTGTCTAATGAATAGCGACGTAACAGGGTGAGTCATGGACACGGTAAACAGCGTTAAATACTGAGTATCTCTTCCTGAATAGTGAGTCGCCGTCACTGATGCTCGGGCGAATAGACTTGCGGTTTGTTGCCAATCTTCGCTGGTACGCAGTTGCTCGGTTAATTGTGTCATGTCGTTGTGCAATGTATTCATCACCTCAACATAAGCAATACTGCGCTTACTGGCTTGAAACTCACTGGTAAGTAGTGAGTTGGTTGCCCACAGTGCCAGTGTTATTAAGCTTAACAGTATACCCACCACACTTAACAATACGGCGCCTTTTACCTTACTAGGACATTGCCAAGCGCTTGCGTCTCTTGCACCTATCACATGTTTTTGAACGACTAGTGAGGATGAGTAAAAATCGGCGTTATATCGCATTGGCAGCTCGTAAATACAGATGTTGCTCGGCGGTGAGTTCTGCGGACGCCTTGCTTTGTAGTGCAAGCTCAACTTTGTAAACCGGGGCATGGTTTATCTCACCGTGCAAAGATATAGTGAATTGAGTGACTTTTAATTCTGATGCATCTGTAAGATCGTGCCATCCACCTTGCTCGCAACTTTTGCTCGCTACACGGTACTCAAGGGCTTTATTGCGCAATCGAAAACCTAACAATTCTGCGGGGGCTTCATGACTAATGTCGCCGTCAGCATTTTTATCATAGGAAAATAAGACACAAGAGTTTTCGGCCTCTAGCGGATGATGGCTGATGTTGATAGCAGGCGGTAGTAATGCGCTGTTGGCAAAAATTTCTTCAAAAGGGCGCGCCACGAATCCGGCCCGCTGGAGTTGTAGCGAGAGAGAATGGCTAATAAGCCGTAACTCACTTTGCAGTGCTAATTGTTGCTGAAAATAACCTAGTTCTTTAGAGATAGTCGCAGCGCCCATGGCAGAAAAAAGAACCAATGTTGTACTGATGGCCATGGCTATGGTGAGCTCTACTAGGCTAATACCAGAGGACCCTAACATAAAGGAATTCCCTCTAGTGAAGTAGAAGTGCAATACCGCACACGGCCTAGGTTATTAATGATAACTTTGCCGGTGTATCGAGCGTTACTTATGGTGACTGTCATTGCGCTGCCGAAACTCATGCCATGAGTTCCATCGAACGTCAGCAACGCCTTTTTATTGGCTGGACTAGCAATGACTGCATGATAACTTTGCATAATAAGCCGTTTCTGCTGGCTAATAACGTGGCAACTGCTTGCTACATGGCAATCACAGTCACTTGCTGAGGTTAAGCCGATACAATGATTTGCTGAAGCGTCTACGACTAGGGTAATCGCCTTACGCTCAGAGATAGAAAGCGTGCGGGCGTACTTTGCAATGTCAGCGGTATGCTTTAACGCGCTCTTTATAGCGATGGCTTGTCGCCATTCAACAAAAGAGGGGGCAGCTATGGCGGTGAAAATGACCACAATGCAAAGCACCACAAGTAACTCTAACAAGGTAAATCCACCTGCTTTAATTAAAACCATGCCTTAGTCCGGTTATTTGTCATTTGTTTGCTGTTAGGTTTACAGCATAGCGAATCAACAAATAGAGGGCTGCTGTACCATGGAAGGGAAAATCAATTTAATTAAGATGGGAGGGATTACGTTAATCGAGCTTTTGGTCGCTGTTGCGATTGTGGGTATTGTTTCTATGTTCGCCATTCCCAGTTATTCATCAACCATCGCGCTTGCAAATAAGCATGAAACCATTAGCTATTTGCTCACTTTGCAAATAAAGCAAGAACGGTATTGGTTGAGTGAAGGTAAATACTCGGGGCTTAGTGGATTGCCGGCACCCAATATTGACGGCGTTACACTGACATACAGCGAATCTAAGAATGGAAATTATAGCATTGTTGCGTCTTTAAGCTTTTTGGACAAATCTAACCCTTGTCGGTTGCTAACTATCACCCCTTACGAAAATTTACCCCATGGATGTTGGGGAAGGTAGCCTATCATGGACTTACCATTAGTCCGCTGCGAATCAGGTCATGACAAGGAATTAAGGACAAGGTATTAAGGGCAAGTTAGAGCGGTGCCAGATAAATCTTCATTAATACCATCGTCGTCACTGTCGATGGCAACAGATATTCTACCGTAGAGTGACAATAGCAGGGCAGAAGCATAAGAGGCATCTTTACTCTTTGGGCAGATGGTTATGGTTGCACTGTTACTAATACTGCCTTGTTCAGAAAACGAAATAGCGCCAGAAATGCCACTGATTGTATTGCCTGAGTTCAGCGGGTCGCTGCTGGCAATAAGTGGTTCACTGCTATCTCTGCTTCCATTAGAGTTTTCATCAATAAAGACCATTTTCGCGTTAGCCCAATCGCTGACACAGGTGCTATAACTCGTGGTCGGGCAAAGTATCACGTTAAACTGTTCGTTAATGGCACTAAACCTAGCTTGCTGTGCAATAGCGCTCAACGTATTGATGTCGCCGGTTACTCTATTTTTGACTAAAATAGTATTAATAGACGGGGCAACGACTCCTACTAAGATTGCCAAAATGGCCACCGTAATTAGCATCTCTAAAAGAGTCAGGCCGTATTGAAGGCGCAAAGCGCTAGAAGACTTTATTTTCACTGAGATTTATTTACTAGGTTAATTTAACAATGATATTAGCGTTAGCCTCTATTATTACAACAATAAAGGTCAACGCGCGTGAACATTCAAGGTAAACCAATTTGCCTCGAAATGGGTATAAAAAAAGGCGTGTAGGCATGCCCAAAGATACAAAAAGTAGTGAATTTCAACGATTAATGAAGTTTGAATTCTTTTACCACTAACATCTAAGGCGAGTTTATCGTAAACTCAGGTATCAGGACGCCCACTCACTAATTGGACATTATAATGCAAAAACAAGCAGTTATTGAAGAAATGAAAGTGCTGCCTGAAATCGATGTGGCATTTGAAGTTACTCGTCGAGTGGCTTTCATTAAAAAGCAGCTTCTTACGTCAGGTTTAAATTCACTGGTGCTAGGCATTAGTGGCGGTATCGATTCTTGTACGTTGGGTAAATTAGCTCAGTTAGCAGTGAATGAGTTAAACCAAGAAAAGCACGAAAATTTTCAGTTTGTCGCTGTTCGTTTGCCTTACCAAACGCAAGCCGACGAAGCTGATGCTCAGTTGTCGATAGACTTTATTGAGCCTTCCCATTCTGTGACGGTTAATGTTCAGCCCGGTGCAGATGCTATTCATGCTTCTACCACTGAATCATTATCAAGCGCTGGTTTATTACCTGAAAGTGAAGCAAAGCGTGACTTCGTTAAAGGTAATGTAAAAGCACGAACCCGTATGGTGATTCAGTATGAAATTGCCGGAATGGTTGATGGATTAGTGTTAGGCACTGACCATTCAGCTGAAAATATTACGGGTTTTTATACAAAGTATGGCGATGGAGCGTGTGATTTAGCGCCTTTGTTTGGGTTGAGTAAACGCCAAGTTCGACAACTGGCCTCGCACTTAGGTGCCCCCCAAACTGTTATCACTAAAGCGCCCACCGCCGATCTCGAAACTCTCGCGCCGCAAAAAGCTGATGAACAAGCTCTTGGCATGACATACGATCAAATTGATGACTTCTTAGAAGGCAAATCAGTGTCTGCTGAGGTGGATGAAAAGTTGTTGTACATTTATCAGCGTACTCAGCACAAGCGCGTACCTATTCCAACCATTTATGATGAGTAGTTACCATGAAAAAGATTGAAGCGATAGTCAAACCGTTCAAGATGGACGATGTAAGGGAAGCATTAGCCGAAGTCGGTATTGCTGGAATGACAGTGTCTGAAGTAAAAGGCTTCGGACGCCAAAAAGGACATACTGAACTTTATCGCGGTGCTGAATATCAAGTGGATTTTCTGCCTAAAATTAAAATTGAGCTAGTGCTTGATGATGAGCGCGTCGAGCAGGCGATAGAAGCTATCGAAAACTCTGCAAAAACAGGCAAAATTGGTGACGGCAAAATATTCGTATTTAACGTTGAGTCAGCGGTGCGAATTCGTACGGGTGAGCAAAACGAAGACGCGATATAAATAGGCATTATTGACTAACGCTTTGTGTTGCAGTCAATATCAAAAAAGGGAGCCTTAGGCTCCCTTTTTAGTTAGTGCGTTTATCACGAAGCAACAGTATTAGTGGTCGTGACCACAGCCGCCTGGCGTATGGGCATGGCCGTGCTCTAATTCTTCAGCAGTCGCATCGCGTACATCAACCACTTCTACATCAAAAGTAAGTGGAATGCCTGCAAGTGGGTGGTTACCGTCTACAACTACTTCGTCATCAGATGTCTCGATGATAATAACCGATTGCTCACCTTCTGGCGTGGTTGCACGAAAAGACATGCCAACTTCAACGTCCATGCCTTCAAACATTGAACTAGGTACGCGCTGAACGAGTTCATCAATACGTTCACCGTAGGCTTTCTCTGGCTCAACAGACAAGTTGAACTTTTCACCTTTCTCTTTACCTACCAATGCTTCTTCTAGTCCCTCAATAAGAAAGCGGCGCCCTTGAAGCACTACAAGCGGCTCCTTACCGGCTGAAGAATCAAGCTCGGTACCGTCTTCAGTTGAAACGGTGTAGTGAAGGGTGACAACGCTGTCAGAGGTTATAGTCATAATTTGTCCTGTAGTTTTGCCCTTCTGGGCGATGGTTTTAAATTTATTAAAGATTATTTACGGTTTTTCACCAATGAGCTCTTAGCCTGCTCAATGCTGTACGGTAAAGGGCTAGGGTAGCAGGTAATTTCAACTTGATCAGCTAGGCGATGAATATCTTGCTCAGTGGTATCGTTTGAGAGCACAGCCATAAACCATGTTTCTTCGCTAAGTTCAGCTTTACGAATTACCATACCAGCGCGACGCCAGTTCTCGCCTAATTGCTTTTCTAGTGTATCGCCAGCGTTAATATGAAACGCTTTTGGCACTGAAAAACTATAGGCTGCACGCTTGTTTTTACCTAAGAATCGAGTGCGGGCAACCACTTCCTGGCCCATATAGCAGCCTTTGTCAAAATCGATACCGTTAAGTGCCTGCACATTCATCATTTGGGGAACGTATTCGCTGACCCCAGTTTCTTCGATAGACGGTATCGCACTTTCTATCATAATAGCATCGTATACATTTTGTTCAAAAATTGAGCCGTTGGTGTCTTTCACTTTTTGCTCAAATTCAGGGGCTCGCTCAGAATTCAGTACCACATAATAGCCGGCGCGCTGAGTATCACTTTTAAATACCCACCCTACATCACTGTGAACACTGGTTAATGGCTCACTAGGAAGGGTGTCGAAATAGCTACTAAGTAACATCTGCCCAAGGTTTTCACCTAAGAAGAATTGCGTGTACTGGTTTGATTCATCGGTTATATCTACCTTTGAGAACACACCGTACTTATTTAACTGCGCAAGGGAGTGCGCACCAGAGTCTTTGTTAGTTAGCATGAAGATAGCATTTCCATGGCGACCATTTCCATGGCGGCCCACAAACGAAATAGACCAGGTCTTTCCTTTGTTGTCACAATGGGCACAATACCTCACCGTATTCTCATCTAAAGCGTTAATGTTAACTGTCACTTGACCATGTAAGTAGCTGTCAGCTTGCTCGCCTTCCAGCTTTATTAGCATGTTGTCATTTAACTTAATTGCATAGTGCGAAGGTAAATCAGAAAGAGTCGTTAACGCTGTCATCAAAGATTCCGAATGAAGAATTTATAATGTAGTAGGTGAGGGGTTTGCGCGCTTTATCAAGGGGAACCCTTAAGATTATCGTGTTTTGTGGTTAATTCGTGCTATCTACGGTGCTATTGAAACGCCTTTCTGTCTAAAAGGGCAGTGATCCTTCGCCCATCACCGTGGTAATATAATGACAGTGTTAAAACAATAATTAAGAATGTGAATATATGTTTGAGCCAAAAAGACGTGCTAGATTAAAGTGGGCATGCCGCAGAGGGATGTTGGAACTTGATGTGTTACTCATGCCTTTTGTAGATGAAGCCTTCGACTCGCTTGATTACGAACAACAAGAAATATTCGAACGCTTACTTACCAGCGACGATCCAGACTTGTTTGCATGGTTTATGGGCCATCAACAATGCCAAGATCCAGAACTTGCTGGTATGGTGTCTACTATCGTTAATCGTGTCAAAGTACAGGGTTAAACTCACTTATTCGCCGTGGCGAAAAATAGTAGGAATGCTAATTCTTATTGCCGCTTTTGGCTTTAGTATTATAAATTTACCTGAAGCCTTGTGGACGTGGGTAAGTCCAAGTTGGCTTTGGTTATGCGCGCTTGCGTGTTTGCCGGTGTATATCGCTTTCTGCTTGAGTGTATGGCGTAAATTGAGCAAACCGACGACGGTGCCATCTAATGATGTTTACACGCTTACGGACAATGGTTCATTGCGGGCGTTGATGGTATCGGGAGAAGAGATTTATTCGCCAGCAGTGAATCTTCACAAGTCATCATTACTGTTGCCATGGGGTCTAAGCCTTCATGTAGAACGAACTGCGCGAAAATGGTACCAGCCGTATTACGAGCATGTGCGCTGGGTATTAAAAGGTGAATGCTCTGAAGCAGATTATCGACGGCTATGCCGAGCGATAATCTTCGCTCAAGGAGCAGGCCAAACAAGGAATAACATTGATGTTTCGTGAGTATGCAAAAGCTTTATTAAAACGTGTCGATACCCGACAGTTAATGCAATTCAAACCACCCACATTACCGCCTCGCATTTACACCAAACAACTTAATATTGACAACAAGCACTACGCTGCATTTTGTCAAGAAGTGGCGTGGCAAGATGCTGCTACCATGCATCCTTTGTATCTGCAAATGCTGTCTCTTCCCCTTCAAATGCAGTGTTTGCTCGATAAGAAAAGCCCGTTTCCATTACTGGGATTAATACATGCGGCTAATCGCGTAGAAGTGCTAGAAGAATGCGATTTAAGCGAGACGTTTGAATGCAGGGTTCGATTCAGCGATGTCAGGCCGCACTCACGTGGCTGGGAAGTAGATGTTTCCTTAGAGGCTTTTCAACAAGGGCGCTGTGTTTATAAAGCAATCAGTAGCTACTTGGTGAAGGTGAAAGCGGTACATGTGGCGCCCAGAGCGCCTGTACAAGATACCACTGAAGCCTGTGTCGATAGCCCTAAAAACTTGCTTGCAGAGCTTGATGTAACGGCCGATACCGGCAGGCGTTACGCGAAAATTTCTGGCGACTATAATCCCATTCATTTGTTTGGACTAAGTGCCAAAGCATTTGGCTTTAAGCGCCCGATTGCCCATGGAATGTGGACACTGGCCCGCGCGTTATCATTCGTACCAGTATCGAACGGTCAGCATATTTCAGATGTGGTTTGCCGTTTTAAACGACCCGTTATGCTGCCTTGCAGCATTAACATCTATCAAATGTGTCAAGATGAAGACCGCTCTATCTTGGAAATTACGAGCAGTGATGATCAGCAAGTACACCTAGATGCAGAGGTCTCAACGCTGTAGGTCAAAGCTGCTATGACGAAACAGTAACAAGGTTATTATTATCAGCCGATAAGTCGGTCTGTTTGGTTCGGTGCTTTTTATGACCAGCTAGTTATGATCTGATAGTCATGACCTGCTAGCCATGAGCTACTAGGTCTTCGTGCTGTAATTTCAGGACTTTGTATTCGATTTATTAAAAAGAAATAAGCCGAGTGCAGCTCAACGTCGCAATATAAATAAAAAAGCCCACTTTCCTAATATAGTGTATTGAACACGCTGTATTAGGAAGTGGGCTTTTTCGTATCTCTATTAAATAGCTATTGTATTTCTATTGTATGTCTATTGTCTTTTCAAGCCACGCTGAAAACGCTACGGCTAGGTGTCTACTCACCCAAAATCATTAAGAAATAAGTGTGCCTGGTACCGTTGGTAAAGCATCTTTTTCGGGGCACAAAAAGGTGGGCTGAGGGTTTTCAAGTTGCCCAGGGTGATCTAGATTAAAGTGTAGGCCCCGACTTTCTTTTCGTTGCATAGCGCAGCGCACAATTAATTCAGCAACCGTCACTAGGTTTCTTAATTCAAGAAGGTTATTACTTACCCTGAAGTGCGCGTAGTATTCGGCAATTTCTTGCTCCAGTAGATTTATTCGGCGCATGGCGCGCTCTAACCGTTTGTCGGTTCGAACAATGCCTACATAATCCCACATAAATAAGCGTAGTTCGTGCCAGTTATGCTGAATAATAACTTCTTCATCAGAGTCTGATACCTGACTTTCATCCCAAGGCAAAATGGCTTCTTCACACGAGGCTGAAGGTAACGTAGAGATAATATGCTCGGCGGCAGCGCTGGCAAACACAACACATTCTAACAGTGAGTTAGATGCCATGCGGTTTGCCCCGTGTAAACCGGTATAGGCGACTTCTCCTATTGCATACACATTGGCTAAATCTGTTTTTCCATTGAAGTCGGTTACAACGCCGCCGCAGCTATAATGGGCTGCGGGCACCACTGGGATAGGCTCTCGGGTAATATCTATACCTAGTGAACGGCATTTACGATAAATATTAGGGAAGTGCTTAACGATGAAGTCAGCGGGTTTATGACTGATATCTAAATACATACAGTCAGCGCCAAGGCGCTTCATTTCATAATCAATGGCACGTGCAACCACATCCCGGGGGGCTAAATCGCCACGCTCGTCAAACTTGTGCATAAAGCGGGTGCCATCGGCGTGACATAAGTTCGCGCCTTCACCACGTAGGGCTTCTGTAATAAGAAAATTTCGGGCTTGCGGGTGGAATAAGCAAGTTGGGTGAAACTGATTAAATTCCATATTGGCTACACGACAACCAGCACGCCAAGCCATAGCAATACCGTCGCCACTGGAAACGTCTGGGTTTGAGGTATATTGGTAAACCTTGCTTCCACCACCCGTTGCTAGTGAGATAAAGGGGGCGCGAATAACTTCAACGTGCTCTTGTTGGCGGTTCCACACATATGCGCCAATAACCCGCTTTTTATCGTCTTTCGACGGAATAAGATCGATAGCGTTGTAACGTTCGAAAACGTGAATATTAGGATGTGCAGAAACTGCATCGTTTAATGTTATTTGCAGTGCTTCGCCGGTGGCATCGGCGGCGTGAAGAATGCGTCTGTGACTATGCCCACCTTCGCGGGTGAGGTGGAAACGCTCTTCACCAGACTCTGTGGTTTCGGTATCAAACGGCACACCGTAACTAATTAGCCAGCTCAATGCTTCTTTGGCTCGTTCGGTAGTAAAGCGTACGGCAGGTTCATCGCACAGGTCGCCGCCCGCTTTTAATGTATCTTGTACATGCGCATCGATAGAGTCTTGCTCATCGAACACCGCAGCAATACCGCCTTGGGCATAACGGGTAGACCCTTCATTACGATCGCTCTTACTGAGCACAATAACCTGACAGTGGTCGGCAAGCCTAAGTGCAAGGCTAAGCCCAGCTGCGCCGCTACCTATAATCAGTACATCACATCGATGTTCAATTGAATTTGATGTGGAAGTTAGTGAAGATGACACTGATTTCATGTATTTTTGTATATATTAAACGAGCAAAGGTTCGGCAAGTCTAAAGGATGAGTGGCAAAACACAATGATCTAGATGGCTTTCCCTCAGCATTTTTAAATATTTTTAATGCTAATACAGAACTTTTTGTAACAGTACGCGTCTATATCAATGCTTGTTAGAGCTATTGGGTAGTTGAAGTAGGAGTAATGGCTCGAATGAGCGAGCAAATAACCGACCAACAATTGGTCGAAAAAGTACAGCGTGGCGATAAAAATGCATTTAACTTACTGGTAACTCGCTATCAGCATAAAGTCATGCATTTGGTATCGCGCTATGTAAAAAACAGCGGTGATGTGGCTGATGTTACCCAAGAAGCGTTTATAAAAGCTTATCGGGCATTACCAAACTTTCGTGGCGACAGTGCATTTTACACTTGGTTGTACCGTATCGCGGTAAACAGTGCTAAAAATTATCTTGTTGCGCAGGGAAGAAAGCCACCCGCTAGTGATGTCGACGCAGACGAAGCAGACTTCTACGAAGGCAGTGATGCGCTTAAAGAGCAATCCACGCCAGAACGCAGTTTGTTAACGGATGAAATTGAAGAAACCTTATTTAAAGTGGTGGAAAAGTTACCTGATGACCTTCGTATGGCGATAACCCTTCGTGAAATAGAAGGGCTAAGTTATGAGGAAATTGCAAACGTGATGGCGTGCCCAGTAGGTACGGTTCGTTCACGAATTTTCCGAGCGCGAGAGGCTATCGATAAAGTGATTCAGCCATTGTTAGAAAATTAAATATAATGAAAATGAACTTTCGTTATATTGAGCAGACTAACAGCTGTGTTAGGGTATTAATTGATCACAGTTGATCAGGAAATGAATTTATGACGCAACAGCAAGAAAATTTGTCCGCTTTCATGGATGGCGAAATAGATGGCGATGCAATCATCGATGCGATTAAGCAAGATGAAGAATTGCAGGCCAAATGGAAACGCTACCATGTCATTAGGGGCGCAATGCGCAAAGAGGCCAGTGTCGCACCGCAGTTAGATATTACTGCTAGTGTTGCCGCCGCGCTTGAAAATGAGCCTGCTATTGTCGCGCCAAAAGCTTCACGCTGGCGTTCAATTCCGGTACTCGGCAGTCTAGTTTCTAGCGGTGTAGTGCCATTCGCGAAACAGTCTGGCCAGTTTGCCGTTGCAGCATCAGTTGCGGTAGCCGTGATTTTAGGTGTTCAACACTTCAATCAGCCTGCGCCAACTGAGCCGTTCATGACAGCACCTACGGCAGGGCCACAAGGTGGTTTAGCGCCAGTTAGTTTAGAGCAAACACGTGCATTGCCTCGCAATGACATGAACGAAGTATTAGAGAAAAAGCGCAAAATCAACGCCCTTATTGCCGATCACGAGCAGCAAGTGAAATTGAAGCAAGCGCAAGAATCTGAAACTGACGATGTCGAGGCGAGTGCAGATAACCGCCCGTAAGTAGTTCATACGACGCTCAATAAGAATATCGTTTAATGAAAATAGATTATCGTAATAACGTACCAGCGCTTTTAGTGCTGGTACGCGTGTTTTTAGCCAACGTAAATTTCAGTAGTCGCCCGCGGGCTTTCATCAAAGCCATGACCTATGTTGTTATAACGTTTTTGGGTTTATCGTTTGGCACCACAGCGCAAGAAAGCGAGTCTGTACAAGATACACCTTCTGAAAGTGCTGAAACTTCATCTACAACATTGTCTTTGCCTACAGATGCTTCACAGGCTTCGTCTCAGGCAGTACCTCAAGCCACTGATTTGGTCGTAGTGAATACACACCCTCAAACCACATCAGATTGGCTTATGCAATTAAGCGAAGTGGTGAAAACCCAAAACTTCGAGGTTGCTTTTGTTCAGAGCCGTGCGGGCCGTGAAACTATTCCTTTCTTGTGGCGTCATGGTGTATTGGAAGATGGCACCAGTATGGAGCAGCTCAATTTACAAAATGGGCCAGGCCGTGAGCAAATTCGCGTCAATGGTATTGTGAGTGTGTTTGAACCTGACGTGTCGCCCTATAGTCTTCGCTCTGAATTTATTAATGGGCCTATACCCAGCGAACTGCTCCATCATCCTGATAGACTGAAAAGCGGTTATGAATTTGTCTCTGTGGGCAGAGCTCGTGTTGCAGGAAGACCTGCTCAACAAATCCGCATTGTTAGTCGCGACAATAGTCGCTTTAGCTACCAACTATGGTTAGATGAAGATTCAGGGATGGTACTGAAACTTAACATGCTGGATTTACAGGGTGGGTTATTAGAGCAAATTCAAGTCACTTCGCTTAAAATAACCGATGCCCCTGACGACTATTTCGCACGTATTAACCAGGCATCTTTACCCAAGCCGATGGCATTAACGCAAAAGCAGTCTCGCCAACCTAACTGGGAAGTTAAGTATTTACCCAACGGTATGGAAGAAGTGCGCGGTGATACTCGTCGTCTCGCCCTAACAGGCCAAGTGGTAGAATATAAAATGTACAGTGATGGGTTAGTAGATGTATCTGTTTACGTGCAACCAGCAAAAGATGCCCTTGGGGGAGATTTGGTGCTTAGGAATGATTTAAGTACGTTTTTAACCCTTACCGATGGCAACACGCAAGTGACAGTGGTGGGTGAAATTCCACTGCAAACCGCGAATGCTATTGCTACCTCGCTTTCCCCTACGGCAGATAAATAATGATTACTGAAACCGCCCGTGTTGTTGCTGTAGAGGGTGATCTCGTTACCGTCGAGGCCGCGATTAAATCGACCTGTAGTAGTTGCCAAGCGCAAAGTGACTGCGGTACGGGTGCCATATCCAGAGCATTAGCACCTAAAACTCAGCAACTAACGTTACGCTCACCTATGCCGGTAGTGATAGGGCAAGACGTAACAGTAGGTGTGCCAGAGGAAGGGGTGTTGAGTGCCTCCGCGTGGTTGTATTTGCTTCCCTTAATGGTTTTTATCGCGGTCTTTGCCCTTGCGAATGCCACGTTATCTTCCATCGGGCTTAGTCATGAATTGTGGGGCTTGCTCCCCGCCGCAGCGTTTACCTTTGTAGCTTATAAAGCCATCGCATTTAAGCTTAAACGGCTTGATAAAGGTAAGTTTCAACCCGTGCTGTTGAATACTATTTAGCGTAATACTTGCGCTAATTCGGCAATATTATTACCAAAATGGCTACTTTGGCTTACACTATTTCAATCTTTGGCAATATAACCCACAAGCTTATTCGCTTTTGTGCAAAGAAATGGGTAAAATCCGCACGCGCTAGCTACAACACAAACTATAGCTACCAGTCTTTTTTATATTAATGAATTTTTCTGCAGGTAATTTCCAGCATTATGCAACAATCGCACATTCGTAACTTCAGTATTATTGCTCATATCGATCACGGTAAATCGACTCTGTCTGACCGTCTTATTCAACATTGTGGCGGGCTAGCCGATCGTGAAATGGCCGAACAGGTTCTTGATTCAATGGACTTGGAGCGGGAGCGTGGAATTACTATTAAAGCACAAAGCGTAACGCTTAATTACACTGCTAAAGATGGTGAAGTCTATCAGCTGAACTTCATCGACACTCCTGGGCACGTAGACTTTACGTACGAAGTATCTCGCTCACTTGCCGCGTGTGAAGGTGCGTTGCTGGTGGTTGATGCAGGGCAGGGCGTGGAAGCACAGACACTAGCCAACTGCTATACCGCCATGGACATGGACATGGAAGTGGTGCCTATTTTAAATAAAATAGATTTACCACAGGCTGAACCAGAACGTGTTGCCGAAGAAATTGAAGACATTGTTGGTATAGATGCCATTGACGCCGTGCGCTGCTCGGCGAAAACAGGTATTGGTATTGAAGATGTACTAGAAGTTATAGTAAATAAAATTCCTCCTCCGGGCGGTAACCGTGAAGAGCCGCTAAAAGCGCTTATTATTGATTCATGGTTCGACAACTACCAAGGGGTAGTGTCATTAGTTCGTATCGTAGAAGGTGAGCTTTCTAAGAAAGACAAAATTCAAATTATGTCGAATGGCCAAACTCACCAAGTTGATAAGATTGGTGTGTTTACCCCCAAAGCTTTAGATACAGGCGTTCTTCGCGCGGGTGAAGTAGGCTTTATTATTGCGGGCATTAAAGACATCCAAGGCGCACCGGTTGGCGATACTATTACCCTAGCAAAACAACCTGCTGTAGGCGCTTTACCTGGTTTTAAGAAAGTGAAGCCGCAGGTTTACGCCGGTATTTTCCCAATCAGTTCAGATGACTATGAAGATTTCCGTGATGCATTAGCTAAACTAAGCTTGAACGATGCTTCATTGTTCTACGAGCCAGAAAGTTCGCAAGCGCTAGGCTTTGGGTTCCGTATTGGCTTCCTTGGCATGCTTCACATGGAAATCATTCAAGAGCGTTTAGAACGTGAATACGATCTTGGTCTTATTACTACTGCACCCACGGTAATCTACGAAGTAGAAACCACAAAGGGCGAAATTTTAAGCTGTGATAACCCGTCTAAATTACCAGCGGTAAATGATATTGCCGAAATTCGCGAACCATTGGTTGAAGCGAATATTCTGGTACCACAGGAATACCTAGGTAACGTGATTACCTTGTGTGTTGAAAAGCGTGGTATGCAAACCGCAATGACGTATCACGGTAAGCAAGTTGCTGTTACCTATGAACTGCCTATGGCTGAAGTGGTCCTTGATTTCTTCGACCGTTTGAAATCAACAAGCCGCGGCTTTGCTTCTCTTGATTATAACTTTAAGCGTTTCCAAGTTTCTGACATGGTACGCGTAGATATTATGATTAATGGCGAGCGCGTAGACGCGCTAGCCATGATCACTCACCGAGATAATTCACAGGGCCGCGGGCGTGAATTGGTTGAAAAACTACGAGAGCTTATCCCTCGCCAAATGTTTGATATCGCTATTCAAGCTGCTATTGGCAACCACATTATTGCCCGTAGTACGGTGAAACAGTTACGTAAAAACGTTATCGCTAAATGTTACGGTGGTGACGTGAGTCGTAAGAAAAAGCTGCTTCAAAAGCAAAAAGATGGAAAGAAAAGAATGAAACAGGTAGGTAATGTTGAATTACCGCAGGATGCATTCCTGGCAATTTTGAAGGTAGGTAAGTAATGGCCAATTACTTTTCGCTTATTTTAGTACTTCTAACGCTAACTACTGGGCTGGTATGGCTGGTGGATAGTATGGTGTTTGCACCAAAACGAAAGGCGCGGTTACAAGCATTGGCAAAAGCAGAAGGGGCTAATTTTGCAGGTGAGCCACAGCTTCCGTACTTGGTTGATACTTCGCAGCAAATATTCCCAGTTATCGCTTTTGTATTGGTGTTGCGCTCGTTTATTTACGAACCATTTCAAATACCATCAGGCTCGATGATGCCAACCTTGTTGGTGGGCGACTTTATTCTGGTTGAGAAATTTTCTTATGGGATAAAAGACCCTGTATTTCGCAGTAAACTAGTGGAAACCGGCGTGCCAGAACGTGGTGATGTGGTGGTATTTAAATATCCTGAAGATACTTCAGTAGATTACATCAAGCGTGTTATAGGACTGCCCGGCGACACCGTGGTGTATCAAGATAAACAGGTTTATATCAAGTCGAAATGCGAAGGTGCTGCAAATAACTGCGGAAAGCTTACCGCTATGCCGCTAGATTTTGTAGGTCGAGACGAATTTGTTCAGGACATGGCTAAGCTGATGCGTTACACAGAAACGCTAGGCGACAAAGAACACGACATACTGCGCCACCCCGTCAGAGAAATTTCTTCAAGTAACTTCTATACTCAGCCAGGTACACGCAGCAACGAATGGATTGTACCTGATGGTCATTATTTCGTACTAGGCGATAATCGTGACAACAGCAGAGATAGCCGTTTTTGGGGCTTTGTACCGGACGAAAACTTAGTAGGTAAAGCTGTTGCCATTTGGATTTCATTTGAATTCGAACGCGACCGCGACAGTGTTTTACCAACATGGATCCCAACGGGCGTTAGATTTGAACGCGTAGGTGGCATTAGTTAATGCAGGGTATTGATAAATATATTCGCTTAAGTAAAGCGTTAGGGTACACATTTAATAATGTAGCCTTGCTAGAGCAGGCGTTAACCCACAGAAGTGCTGCAAAGCAGCACAATGAAAGATTAGAATTTTTAGGCGATGCTATTTTAGGTATGGTTATTGGTGAAACCTTGTTTAAGCGTTTCCCAGATGTGCCTGAAGGTAAGCTTACTCGTATGCGTTCAACCTTAGTAAAAGGTGATACGTTGGCCGAACTGGCCCGTGAAGCGAGTATGGGTGAATTACTACATCTTGGTCCCGGTGAGCTTAAAAGCGGTGGTCATCGTCGCAGTTCAATATTGGCAGACGCGGTGGAAGCTGTGTTAGGCGCAATTTACTTGGACTCAGGTATGGAAGAGGTTTGTAACGTTATCTACCATTTATGGGAAAGCCGTATTGAAGCGTTAAACCCCAATGCGCACCCTAAAGACAGCAAAACCCGTCTTCAAGAATACCTGCAAGGTCGTAAGCTACCGTTACCTTCTTATGAAGTTATCTCTATTTCAGGGAAAGACCACGCTCAAATTTTTGAAGTTAGCTGCACGGTGACAACGTTAGATAAGCCCGTTTCGGCATCTGGAAATAGCCGAAGAAAAGCCGAGCAGGAAGCAGCTAGACTTACCTTGGAGACACTCGATGACACAGCCAAATGATACAACCCGATGTGGCTTAGTCGCTATTGTAGGGCGCCCCAACGTAGGCAAGTCGACGTTACTTAATAGATTGCTCGGGCAAAAAGTGAGTATTACGTCGCGTAAACCACAAACTACCCGCCACCGTATTTTAGGTATCGACACTGAAGGCGATTATCAAGCCATCTACGTAGATACTCCAGGCCTTCATAGCGAAGAAAAAAGCGCCATGAACCGTTATATGAACCGAGCCGCTTCAAGTTCTCTTGCCGAAGTGGGGTTGGTATTGTTCGTGATAGAAGGTACACGCTGGAACGACGACGATGAAATGGTGTTGTCTAAAGTGAAAGCCTCAGGTCTACCTTGCTACCTTATCGTCAACAAGATGGATAAAGTAGACGATAAAGAAGCCTTTATGGTTCACCTTCAAGGCCTATCAGAAAAATATAAGTTCGAACATATTGTCCCCATTAGCGCTAAACAGGGCAAAATGGTGGATGACATCCGAGAACTTGTAGCGAATAGCTTGCCTGAAAGTGAGTTTTTCTTCCCCGAAGATTACATTACCGATCGCTCAAGTCGCTTTATGGCTGCTGAAATCATTCGCGAAAAGCTGATGCGCTTTACCGGGGATGAACTTCCTTATGCTACAACCGTAGAAATTGAACAGTTTAAGCTAGCTGAAAATGGTGTATACCGTATCAGTGGTCTTATTCTTGTAGAGCGTGAAACGCAAAAGCGTATGATTATAGGCAAGGGTGGCAAGCACCTGAAAACCATTGGTGAACATGCCCGCAAAGATATGGAAAACCTGTTTGATAATAAAGTTTTCTTAGAAATGTGGGTTAAAGTGAAACAAGGTTGGGCTGACGATGAACGTGCTCTACGTTCGTTAGGTTATTCAGACGATAGTTAGCACTCAGCAATTATCTGTTTTGGGCTTAACGCAATAGTTGTTAGCCCAAAATATAATGTAAGAACGTGTAGCCCAAATCAAAAGCCCAAACGTATCAGCTAAAAAATCAGCTAGCATCCATTAGTTATAAAGCAATAAAAAGGGGTAGGTATGGCAATTTCTGATATGCGCAGACAATATGCAAAAGGGAGTCTGCAAGATAAAGACTTAACGGCTAATCCTTTTTCATTATTTGACCGTTGGCTAAAAGATGCCATCAGCGCTGAAATTCCCGATCCTACTGCTATGACTGTGGCGACCGTTGATGCTACAGGTCAGCCTTCTCAGCGCATCGTGCTGTTGAAAGATGTAAGTGAAGCTGGGTTTGTCTTTTTCACTAATTTAGGCAGCCGCAAAGCACAAGAGCTTGGTCAAAACCCCAAAGTTTCATGTCACTTCCCTTGGTTTTTTATGGAGCGACAAGTGAGAGTGTGCGGTGTAGTAGAAAAGCTTTCCTTTAAGGAAAACGCGACCTATTTCCTTTCTCGCCCTAAAGACAGCCAGTTGGCGGCTTATGCCTCTGAGCAAAGTAAACCTATTAGCAGTCGCGAGCTTTTGCATACTCAGTTTGCCCAAATGAAACAAAAGTTTGCGAATAAAACGCTACCCGCACCAGACTTCTGGGGCGGCTTTCGTATTGTTCCTCACCAAATAGAATTTTGGCAGGGCGGTGAAGACAGGTTGCATGACCGGTTCGAATATAACCGGGATGAAAATGGCAACTGGAATACTCAACGTTTAATGCCTTAAGAGGCACTAATTCTGGCATTCTTTAATGATTGATAGCCACTGCCATTTAGACTTGCCAGCATTTCAAGGTGACTGGCAGTCGGTGATAAGCCACGCCATCAGCGCCGGCTTAACACACATTCTTATTCCTGGTACGCAAGTGTCGCAGTGGTCAACTCAACTCGCTATACAATCCTTTGCGAACCAAAATACGCACGCTATTTCGATAGATATAGCGTGTGGTCTACATCCATACTTTTTGTCTACTAGCGAAACTGATAATGCCACGGCCTTAAGCGCACTAGAGCGTCTTTTATTTCAGTCTAGTAGTGAGGTTGTCGCGGTGGGTGAAATTGGCTTAGATGGGCATATAGCGATACCTATGCAGCTTCAAAAAGCGATGTTTGAAGCGCAATTGCGATTAGCGAGTGAATACGCCCTTCCTGTCATTTTACATCACCGAAAAAGCCATCATCTTATTTTTGAAAGTCTCAAAAATACAGGATTTGCAGAAGGCGGCGTTATTCATGCATTTTCTGGCAGTGTAGAGGTGGCCAAAGCGTATGTCGATAAAGGTTTTTATATTGGCGTAGGGGGAACCATTACCTATGACAGAGCAAAGAAAACGCAAGAGACAATCATATACTTGCTTCAGCACCACCCAGACCGATTACTTCTTGAAACTGATTCACCTGATATGCCAATGCAGGGGCGACAAGGCGCTCGCAACAGCCCTGAATATCTTGGGGATGTACTGGCCGCGCTCGGTAAACTAGGGGAGTATGATGGGCAAGCCCTAAACGAACTTACCACCCAAAATTATCTTACGCTTTTTCATAAAGGGCTTTTTTGTAACAGACAATAAAAGGCCTAAAAACAGGTGAAGTTTGTTGGCTTGAGCTAACTTGGGTTAGCGAAAAATGGTGTTTAAGACTGAAAAACTCGAATTATCCACGGGCGAAACTTATAAAACCCTCGTGTTATATAAACACCTACAATCAATGCCAACACAATAACGGCGCTAATAATAAGCCACAATTGCTGGCGAAGCGTTAACGGACTGGAAAGTACCACCTCTGTGTCGATGTTAACGTTCAAATAGCCAATTACCTTGCCGTTATCATCGAGAATTTTTTCAACATGACTACTGGGAGCAACGTCTCGTTCTCTGGCTAGTGCTACCACACTGTCGACTCTTGGTAAGGGCGCAATATAAACGCCTTGGGCATTAAATACGCTTAAAGAGATAACGGCGGGTTCTTCTAATGCAATGGTAATTAAACGGGCTAGTTGAACCGTGTCTTGTGCCACTAAGGCAGGCTGTAAGATTTTTGAATATTGATTGCTAATGCTGGTACCCGGTTGGGCCGTTTGTACGTCAACCCAATGGGTCTGGTACTGCTGGTACATGAGAAATAGACCCACAGCCAATGCCACAGCGGTAGCCATGATAATAGTATGGATAAGCCGCTTGAACGCAGTATAAGCCGAGTGTGAAACGCTGTGTTTGTGAGCAATGCGTTCGCTTTCTAAGTGGTTCAGCATTTCGCCTCAATTTCCTTTATCTTTATGCGGTAACAGTAGGGTAATTTTGACTAATTTGAAAGTGTGTATTTCCACATGTGTAATGATTGGGTAGCATATGGGCAAGACTAACAAAGGTTTGAATAAATAGTGATCACGTTTTTAAACGAAATACCGCCTCATGCAATGCATGATACCTCTTTTTTATCTACGCAGCTTACCACAAAGTCACCCAGTGAGGATGAAGCTGGTCTTTCAATTTTAACCGTTATTGGTCAAGCATTAACCCCATACATTGTTAGTCAGGTTGTTGAAGGGTTTAGCGACGTTTTTAATGCTACATCAATTCACTTACATCCGTTACACAACAAACTCGGTGATGGCGTGGTGGTAGTGAAAGGCCGCTTAAGTGAAAACGCCGACTCCCAAGCTGAGACGGCAGTGCCTGCCCTAGTCGCGTCGTTATCGGCCCGTTATCATGTGGATTTAGGTATTCAAGATGTGCAGCCATCGCTTAACGAGCCAGGTCTTCTTGTGATGGATATGGATAGCACGTTAATTGATATTGAGTGCATTGATGAAATTGCCAAACTAGCAGGCGTTGGTGAACAAGTAGCTGCGGTAACCGAACAGGCCATGCGGGGCGAAATAGCATTTAACGATAGCTTGAACCACCGGGTGGCTTGCCTAGATGGTGTACCAGAGCAACAGCTTCAACAAATACGCGATAGCTTGCCCATCATGCCAGGTGTACAGCTGCTGATTGCCATTCTAAAACAACACAACTGGAAGCTTGCTATCGCTTCAGGTGGTTTTACTTATTTTGCTAACCATTTAAAAGCCCGTTTAGATCTTGATGAAGCGGTTTCAAATACGTTGGTGATAGAGCAGGGAATATTGACCGGAGAAGTGTCTGGCGAAATTGTGAATGCTGAAGTGAAAGCGCGAACCGTGAAAGCGTTGGCGGAACGTTGGGGAGTGCCGAGCGCGCAAACGGTTGCCATGGGTGACGGCGCAAACGATTTAGTGATGATGGCCGAATCGGCGTTAGGGGTGGCGTGCCATGGAAAGCCAGTTGTGAACGAAAAAGCTGACGTTGCTATTCGATTGGGCAGCCTACATTGTCTATTGTACTTTCTATCTTAGTAGTGAAATAGCTGAACTTGACTAGGGTGCATATTCGAATATTAGCGGCGCTGTGTTAAGCGCGAAGAATAAATAGCGAGTACAAGCTCTGAAGGTTGTGTCAGAGCTTGTTTTTATTTCGCCAATGCTTGGTCTTGTAATAATGCTTGAATACCGGACTGAGCGGGCGCTTCTACTTTTGCTTTAGTGTCTCGGTTGGCGCTAATTGTGTCGTCATCGAATTCATATCTAATCAATACTTCATCTGTTACATCAATTAAGTGCGAACAGGCAGCTAAGCTCCAAAGTTTATTTTCAAGTTCCTTTGCCCGATGAATAGCATACACGCTAACGTAATTTATCTCTGTTTGTAACATGGATAAATCCGGCTTGCCTGTGGTGGTAAGCATCACGTGAATAGCAATGAATTGCCCTCTGTTTAACGCTTCAGTAATAAAGGTCTTACGCTGCTCATTATTTTCAAACCGGTGGGAATACCGTGGAATAATGGCCATGCGCGGATCTTTTTGCTTGGCATCAAAAGAGATTAAAAGCTCTTGGCGCAAGGGCATGTTTTCCAGTTTCACCTGCTTAATACCGCTTTGCATGAAAGGGGTATCTAGCTTTCTGTCTCTGAATAAGAACTCTAAATTGACTTGACGCTTTTCCGTTAAGTAGGTGACAAGGCTTGAAACCCGTTCGTCCTGCTTTCCGATAATGCCCGCTTGCGGCGTGTACCTAACTCCTTCTTTACTCATTAAGAAGGATAGAGACGTAGCATTACGAGCATTAATACAGCGAAGTGCTTGACCCATGCCCGGCAATTCTTCTTCGCCAGAGTCTTCTTCTAAGCTGTGTTTGTTCTTTCTAATCAGTTCTTCAAAAAACGCCCTTGCACTTTTTCCTGCTTCACCCGTCGCGGCTTTTAAGTGCAGAATGTTTTTCTCAGCGTTGTGATAAATGACCGAGTATTGCAAGTTCATTACGTTAAAGTTTTGCGTAATCTGCTGAAGGCGAGGGAAGGATACTTCAACTTGCCCTTCTAATTCACCGTCGTACTCTTTATTCAATTCAACACGAAGACCCAATCCATGAACCGAAATATCTTCACTTACGCCAACATGAACGCTGTCGTCATGAGATAATTTAAGCTCTATTTGAGAGCGTAAACGGTAGCGAGACTCTAAACGTTGATCTTCATATTTAAATCGGAACAACTCTATGTTTGGGGTCTTCTGGTTTCTAGGGTGCCCAAAAACGCGCAGATGAGAGAGGTTATCACGATTGAACTTTAATTCGTTATACGCCTGTTGCCCATATATAGAGGTTACGTCAGTCACATGAAGCAAGTATTTGAGGTTTTTTAACTTCGACATAACCCGAGGCGAAGGCGGTGTATTCTGCCGCTTTATTTTCGTACCCACAGAGTCTGGAATAGATAAGGGGGTATGGGCTTGTTCGGGCAACATGTCGGTCAAGGTTAACTTAAATACTCGCCAGCTGACTTTTTTAGAGCCAAAGCCTAAGAAAACCTGTTTTAGCATGTCTTTTTCTATAAGTTGCTCGTAAGAGGCCGAGTAAAAAAAGACTTTGTCGTTTTGTAAGTGGGTAAAGCTGAATACAAATATTTCGCGACGGTGTGCAGGCTTAGCGTGCAAGGTGTTCAATCTATTTTGCGACAGCAGAAAGCCTAAGCGACACTCATCTTCCTCATCTTGCCAGTAGCTCACCGTCTCGCGATTAACTTCGTTAACCATAGCGAAGCGTGGAATAAGCCTATCTTCAATTACATCGATATAAATAGGTAACGTTGGGCTTCTTGGAGAAAAGTATTGTTCACACGTTTTGCTGGTTATTGCCTCAATGGTGTTGTTCATATTTACTTTATAACGGCGTTTATTACCGTGAATAAAGCTTTCTAAAAACTTATCGAAGCTGGGCGCTGGGCGCTCTGTCGCACGTTGTAAAGCTAAATAAATAACATCTTTTTTGCGAACGGTTTTCACCAGGCGATAAGCAATACCATTTTTCTTATCCATGGCAAACTCGCCTTCAAGCCCACGGAAGTAGACTTGTAACAGCTCATTTTGTTTAAACAACGTTTCTTTGTTGAGTTTGACTTGCAGGCCTTCAAGCGACACATCAACACTTAAGCCTTTAATCGAGTGGTTGCTTTCATTAAATAGCTCAACCGCAACAGCAAAGTTCATACGTTCTGTGTTGCGTTGACGATAATCTAGTAGGTTTACCGTTGGCACTTTAAACTGCTCTAAAATGGCAGAGCCTTTTTTGCGAGGGGTATTTGAAGTTGAGCCTGTGTCTCGGGCTTCTTCTGCTTTCTCACGAATGATACGGTAATTGTTTTCAGTATTTTGAACGGCTTCGTATACACCGAATGTATACCCACCAAATATTCTAATTTGCTCTTCGAATTTATCGACAGCAATTTCATCCATGTAATGGGTTCTGCCATCATGCAAATAGCTTTTGCATTTACCGTCTACTTGGCCACGTAAATCAATTGAACGCATACAGGGCTTCGCAAGGCGTTTCACTTCCATTTTTAATAGAAAGCGTTTTTCCTTGGGAATATCACCACCAATTTGTAAAAGCACCTTATTAAATTCAGGCTCGTTTACCAGTGGTTTCAATTGCTCAATTATGTCAGCGTACTGCTGTAAATCTTGGCTCATGTATGCACAACTTAGTTACTTTCTATTATTATAGACATTATTATTATCGGCACGAATGCTAAACCCATTAATAAACAGCGTTTTGCAAACTGCAACGCGAATGACGACTGGGATGAGAGTCTGACAAAACTGTTAGATGGGTTAGTGTGCCTTGGTATCTTAATAAGATAGAATACTCTTTTTCACGCTGGGATAAAACTGGAATATGGCAAAACGAAAAACGGCTTATGTATGCTCAGATTGTGGGGCTGAATTTCCACGCTGGCAGGGTCAGTGTTCTGAATGCAAAGCATGGAACACCATTAGCGAGTTTGTAGTCAGTAGCGCCAAAACCAATTCAAAACCAACCTTATCAGGTTATGCCGGGCAAACTTCCGCTAAAATAGAAATGCTCAATGCGATTGATTTAGAATCTCTACCGCGATTTAGCGCAGGGTTTAAAGAGCTCGATAGGGTTTTAGGCGGTGGAATAGTGCCAGGCGCTGCTATGCTAATTGGCGGCTCCCCTGGTGCCGGTAAAAGCACCCTGTTACTTCAGGTAATGTGTCAAATGGCACAAACTGTAACGGCTTTATACGTAACAGGGGAAGAGTCGCTTCAGCAGGTGGCCATGCGGGCTAAGCGCTTGACCTTGCCTGATGATAAGCTAATGATGCTGGCAGAAAC
The DNA here is from genome assembly GCF_003989595.1 of Alteromonas sp. KS69. NCBI lineage: Bacteria > Pseudomonadati > Pseudomonadota > Gammaproteobacteria > Alteromonadales > Alteromonadaceae > Alteromonas > Alteromonas sp. KS69. The sequence goes on from NZ_PYHU01000036.1 coordinate 51,290, forward strand.
CAGCGTAGAAACTATCTGCGACTTGGCGTTAACCAAAAAACCAAAAATCATGGTTATCGACTCTATTCAAGTGATGCATGTAGCCGATGTGCAATCTGCCCCGGGCAGTGTATCCCAAGTTAGAGAAAGTGCGGCCTATCTAACTCGTTTTGCAAAACAACACCACATCTCAATGTTTCTTGTAGGTCATGTAACCAAAGATGGCAACTTAGCTGGCCCGAAGGTATTAGAGCACTGTATTGACAGTTCAATGATGCTGGAAGGGGAGAGTGATGGGCGCTACCGTACGTTGCGCAGCCATAAAAATCGTTTCGGCGCTGTAAATGAATTAGGCGTATTTGCGATGACAGAAAAAGGCCTAAAAGAGGTGAACAATCCTTCGGCTATTTTTCTAAGCCGTGGCGAAAATGAAACCCCTGGGTCGAGCGTGATGGTCATTTGGGAAGGCACGCGGCCTCTATTGGTAGAAATACAGGCTTTGGTGGACTACTCACAAATGTCTAACCCTAGACGAATTGCGGTGGGGCTTGACCAAAACCGATTGTCGATGTTGCTAGCAGTATTGCATCGTCACGGTAATGTGCAAATGAACGACCAAGACGTCTTCGTGAATGTGGTCGGCGGCGTGAAAGTGAGCGAAACCAGTGCTGACTTAGCGTTACTGTTAGCAATGGTATCGAGTTTTCGAAATCGTTCGTTGCCCAAAGATCTCATTGTATTTGGAGAAGTGGGGCTAGCCGGAGAAATCAGGCCTGTTCCCAATGGCACTGAGCGCATTATTGAAGCCGCTAAACATGGCTTCAAACGTGCGATTGTGCCAAAGGCGAATGCGCCTAAACAGGCAATAAATGGTATGAAAGTTATTCCAGTCTCTCAACTTAGCGACGCATTAGACGCATTAGAATAAACCGCTTCAATTAACGCGTTTAATTCCTTTTCATTTAAATCAGCTTCTTGGCTGTTAAGCAGTATTAAGCGCCTAAGTGCGCTTATGCTGTCTACATCCATTTGAGAAACTTTGCAGCCCAAAGAAACCGAATCTTTGCGGTTATCATTCTGCCGATACAGTTGCTCTATATGCAGGGTGATAACCGGGCTGTCTTCATTTGCTCTGAATGTGGCCGTGTAAGGGTCATGACTGTCGAAAGGTAATTCGTTAAGTGCATCTTCGTTTGCGCTTAATTTTACGCCTTGAAGAGAGACATCAATAATAATGACATCAATGCGCTTATTATGATGGGCAAGTGTTCCTTTTACGGCCAATGGAATACGTGTAAATAAGCGTTTGTCTGACATAACTTCCTCAAGCTTGAAAATCTTTCATTCACTCAGTATTAGTGATGTTAGTACACATGGCAACTAGCAATAAGTGTAGGAGTGTAAAGCAAGTCTTTACGGCACAAAAAAACGGGCTCATATAAGCCCGTTTTGTAACGCTATTTGGTCATGCGCTTGTATTTTAGTCTGTGAGGTTCAACTGCATCTTGACCGAATTCAGCCTTAAGCCAAGTTTCGTAGTCAGAGTAGTTACCTTCAAAGAAGTTAATGTTACCTTCGTCGCGGTAATCCATGATGTGCGTGGCCACTCTATCTAAGAACCATCTATCATGCGAAATAACCATGGCACAGCCTGGGAATTCCAATAGCGCATTCTCGAGTGCTCGTAAGGTTTCAACATCCAAGTCATTAGTTGGTTCATCGAGTAACAGTACGTTACCGCCTGCTTTTAATAGCTTGGCTAAATGCACACGATTTCGTTCACCACCCGATAAGTCTTTAATGAATTTTTGCTGATCGTTGCCTTTAAAGTTAAAGCGGCTGCAATACGCGCGGCTATTGATTTCGAAGTTACCAATACGAATGATATCTTGTTCTTCCGAAATTTCTTTAAACACCGTGGTGTTTTCATTCATGTGGTCACGGAACTGCTCAACGCTGGCAATTTTCACAGAATCACCCAAGCTGATGTCGCCTGAATCTGGTTTTTCTGCACCGGTAAGCATTCTAAATAGGGTAGATTTACCCGCACCGTTTGGCCCGACAATCCCTACAATTGCCCCTTTAGGAACTTTAAACGACAAGTCATCAATAAGTACACGTTCACCGTAGGACTTATTGAGGTGTTCAACTTCAATAACCTTGTCACCTAAACGCTCACCAGGTGGAATGAAGAGTTCGTTAGTCTCGTTACGTTTTTGGTAATCGCCCGTAGACATCTCCTCAAAGCGAGCCATACGCGCTTTGCTTTTTGCGTGGCGACCTTTTGGATTAGAGCGAACCCATTCGAGTTCTTGTCTAATACTCTTTTGGCGTGCATTTTCGCTGCGTTCTTCTTGCTGTAAACGCTGATCTTTTTGTTCCAACCAAGAGGAATAGTTACCTTCCCATGGAATACCTTCACCACGGTCTAGTTCTAATATCCAGCCTGCAACATTATCTAGGAAGTATCTATCATGGGTAATCGCTACCACTGTGCCTTCATAATCGTGAAGGAAGCGTTCTAACCAAGCAACCGATTCAGCATCCAAGTGGTTGGTTGGCTCGTCGAGAAGAAGCATTTCTGGCTTTTCGAGTAACAAGCGACATAAGGCAACACGGCGGCGCTCACCACCTGATAACTTGCTAACGTCTGCATCCCATGCTGGAAGACGAAGCGCTTCGGCAGCACGGTTTAAGGTATTCTCTAAGTTATGTCCGTCTTTCGACTGAATAATCGCTTCAAGTTCACCTTGCTCTTTTGCAAGGGCGTCGAAATCGGCATCAGCTTCTGCGTAAGCAGCATACACTTCGTCTAAGCGAGTTAGCGCGTGTTTAACGTCGGCTAACGCTTCTTCCACGTTTCCGCGTACATCTTTTGATTCGTCTAGTTGAGGCTCCTGAGGTAGATAACCTATTTTAAGACCTGGTTGAGGGCGTGCTTCACCTTCAATTTCGGTGTCTAGTCCGGCCATAATGCGAAGCAGCGTAGATTTACCAGATCCATTTAAACCCAATACGCCAATTTTGGCACCAGGGAAAAAACTAAGAGAGATATTTTTAAGAATTTGACGATTCGGTGGAACAATTTTCCCCACGCGATGCATACTGTAAACGTATTGAGCCATGCTGTGTCCTTGCCAGAAAATAAAGCATCATTGTACTCGTAACAGGATAGTCTGTGCCAGTGTGAACCGCCATACAACCTCATGCTTGATGGTATTTTGTTCAATTGAAGTAAAAAGAAGGCGAAAAGTACGAATAATACGGCGGTCACCTTTAACAAATTGAGGTAAACTTCGCTAGCATACGCTTTAATGAAAAAATAGGTATTCACTGTATGACTGCAATGAACAAACGCCCTTACAGCCTATCGGAACTTGCCAGCCATGTAGGCGGTGTTGTAGAGGGAGACGGCAGTGTCGTTATCTCTGCGGTAGGAACGCTGGCAGGCGCTGCCAGCCATCAAATCTCATTTCTTACTAATCCGAAATATAAATCACAGTTAAGCGATACCTCTGCCGGTGCGGTTATTCTACACAGCAGTTTGAAAGACACGGCCCCGTGCCCAGCGCTTGTGGTAGACAATCCTCATGCAGCGTTTGCACGCATTGCCCAGCTATTTGATACCACACCCGTAGTAGCAAGTGGTATTGCCGACACCGCCGTTATTGCGTCGTCGGCAAATATTGGTAGTGATGTGTCGTTAGGTCACAATGTGATTATTGAAGATAACGTGGTGATAGGCGATAGGGTAACTATTGGTGCGAATACGGTTATTCGTAGAGGTACGCAAATAGGGGAAGGTTGTGTAATTCACCCTAACGTTACTATTTACCACGATGTTGTTTTAGGAAAACGTGTAGCAGTACATAGCCAAACGGTTATCGGTGCTGCAGGCTTTGGTTACGCGAATGATAAAGGCGTATGGCTTCCTATTCCGCAAACGGGGTCTGTACAAATTGGCGACGACAGTCAAATTGGTGCAAGTAGTACTATCGACCGCGGTGCCATGGAAGATACTGTGCTAGGTAAAAATGTGATTATTGATAACCAAGTACAAATAGGTCACAACTGCATTATTGGCGATCATTCGTGTATTTGCGGTGCAACCGGTATTGCGGGCAGTTGCCATATAGGAAAGTACGTTGTTATCGGCGGTGGTGTTGGCGTAAACGGCCATATTTCTATTTGCGACAAAGTGCAAATAACCGGCTACTCCATGATTGTTCAAGATATCACGGAACCAGGGGTTTATTCTTCAGGTCAGCCAGCCACGTCTAACCGAGAATGGAAGCGAAATACCATAAGACTGCAAAAAATTGGCAGTTTATATGACCGCGTGAAGGCGCTAGAAAAACAGGTCTGATCACGTCACAGCGCAGGGAATTCGTTAAACCTGCGCCATTTAAATTAAATTGGTCATAAAGCGGTATACAAGCCCTTGAAAATGACTAGAATAAGCCACGAACAAGCCATAAATTAACGCCGTTAAGGAGCCCTCATGTTACCTCGCGAAATGAATATCGCTGACTTTGATCCAGAACTAGCCGATGCAATGGCTAAAGAGGTTGTCCGTCAGGAACAGCATATCGAACTTATCGCCTCTGAAAACTACTGTAGCCCGCGGGTTATGGAAGCACAGGGCTCTCAACTTACTAACAAGTATGCTGAAGGCTATCCTGGCAAGCGTTATTACGGCGGTTGTGAGCACGTAGATGTGGTTGAGCAACTTGCTATCGACCGTGCAAAAGAGCTTTTCGGTGCAGATTACGCTAACGTGCAGCCTCACTCAGGTTCACAAGCTAACTCAGCGGTATTTATGGCATTGCTTGATGCTGGCGATACTGTGCTTGGTATGAGCCTTTCTGAAGGTGGTCACCTTACTCATGGTTCTCATGTGAACTTTTCGGGCAAAACCTACAATGCCGTTCAGTATGGTTTGAACCACGAAACCGGTGAAATCGATTACGAACAGGTTGCTGCGTTAGCAGAAGAACATAAACCAAAAATGATTATTGGTGGTTTCTCAGCTTACTCAGGTGTTGTTGATTGGGCAAAATTCCGTGAAATCGCCGATAGTGTTGGCGCTTTCTTGTTAGTTGATATGGCGCACGTAGCAGGTTTGATTGCAGCGGGTGTTTACCCAAATCCTCTGCCGCACGCACACGTAGTCACTACAACCACACATAAAACCTTAGCGGGCCCACGAAGTGGACTAATTTTGTCTGCCTGTGGTGACGAAGCGATTTATAAAAAGCTTCAAAGCTCAGTATTCCCGGGCAACCAAGGTGGTCCTTTGTGCCATGTTATTGCAGCAAAAGCAGTAGCGTTTAAAGAAGCACTTCAGCCAGATTTTAAAGAATACCAAACACAGGTTGTTGCGAACGCAAAAGCGATGGTGGCGGTAATGCAAGAACGCGGATACAAAATTGTATCTAATGGTACTGAAAACCATTTGTTCCTGTTAGATCTTATCGATAAAGATATTACGGGTAAAGATGCTGATGCTGCCCTTGGTGCGGCTAACATTACCGTTAACAAGAACTCGGTTCCTAACGATCCTCGCTCACCGTTTGTTACAAGTGGATTGCGTATCGGTAGCCCAGCTATTACTCGTCGTGGCTTTAAAGAAGAACAAGCCAAACAAGTCGCTACATGGATTTGTGATGTGCTAGATAATATGGGTGATGACAGCGTTATTGACCGTGTTAAAAGTGAAGTGGTTGCACTTTGTGAACAGTTCCCTGTTTACGCGTAAGCAACCTAGATAAGAAAAGTTACCACGCGTTAGTCTCTACAAACACAGGCTAACGCGTAGTAAATAGTAAGTTAAGGATCGCTCATGTTTTGCCCCTTTTGTTCAGCACAAGAAACAAAAGTGATTGACTCTCGCCTAGTGGCAGAGGGGCATCAGGTGCGCCGGCGTCGTGAATGCGCAATGTGTCATGAACGTTTTACGACCTTCGAAAGTGCCGAACTCGTAATGCCGCGTGTTATTAAACGTGATGGTTCACGAGAGCCTTTCAACGAAGATAAGCTTCGTGCAGGCTTACAGCGCGCGCTAGAAAAACGCCCAGTGAGTACAGAAAAAGTTGAGCAGTGTATCTTGTCACTTAAGTCAGAGCTTCGGGCAACCGGCGAACGAGAAGTGGGGAGTGAACTGTTAGGCAACCTAATCATGAAAGCGCTAAAAGAGCTAGATAAGGTCGCTTATGTGCGGTTTGCATCTGTTTATCGTTCCTTTGAAGATATCCGAGAGTTTGGTGAGGAAATAGCCAGACTAGGGGATTAACCACGGGATTTGCAGTGTCAATTAATACTACCCATGCTCATATAAATAGCGGCTCAAATACCGACGTAGGCAAAGACCACAATAGTAGCTCTTCCAGTGACTTGCCGGGTAAGGCCGTTGAAATTGACTATTATTGGATGGCCAAAGCCATTCGATTGGCGCAAAAAGGCCAATTTACAACTTCTCCTAATCCCCGTGTTGGTTGTGTCATTGTTAATAATAACAATGACTCTATTGGCCAAGGCTTTCATGTCCAAGCCGGCACCCCTCACGCAGAAATTCATGCCCTTCGTGAAGCAGGGAAAAAAGCAAAAGGCGCTACAGCCTATGTGACACTAGAGCCATGTAGTCATTATGGACGAACGCCCCCCTGCGCAGAAGCACTGATAAAAGCACAAGTCTCGCGAGTAGTTATTGCCATGACTGATCCTAACCCCAATGTCAGCGGTAATGGTATTCGCATGTTACAAGATGCGGGCATTGAGGTGTCATCCGATATTATGTCGGCAGAATCTGCCGCTTTGAACCCAGGCTTTATCAAGCGCATGTTAACTGGCAAACCTTATGTGCGAGTGAAATTAGGCATAAGTGTGGATGGAAAAATTGCGCTTCAAAATGGTAATAGTCAATGGATAACTGGGCCAGAAGCTAGACGAGATGTACAGCATTACCGTGCACAAAGCTGCGCGGTGTTAACAGGATCGGGAACGGTAAAAGCCGATAATCCTAGTCTATTAGTCAGACCAGACGAAGCGAAGTTTGCACATTACCCATTGGAGGCTATTCGCCAGCCAGTGCGGATAATTGTGAATAGTGCCGATGATCTTTCAAGAGACTACAGGTGCATGAACGATGGTCATCCCACCTTCGTGGTATCTACCCAAAATAGCGCCGATACTGACAACCGCCAACACCTAACCGTTGATGCGATGAACGGTAAAGTGGATATCAGTAAATTGATGCTGCAGTTAGGCGACATGCAGTTTAATGAAGTGTGGGTAGAGGCAGGACCGGGTTTAGCTGGCGCCTTACTGATAGCTGGTGAAGTAGATGAACTCATCTGTTATCAAGCACCTAAGCTATTGGGAGACAAAGGGGTGAGTATGGTATCTTTACCCACCTTTACCGAATTGAATCAAGCTATTGAATTGTCGCTGATTGAAAGTCGACAAATAGGTAACGATATTAAGCTTCGTTACCTTCTTAACACCCTTAACACGCCTCAATAGCCTTATAGGAACATTATGTTTACTGGAATTATTCAAGCTTTAGGCAAGATTACCAAACTCGATAACCGAGGTAGTGACATACGGTTAACGGTTTCATCAACTACACTGGATATGGCCGATGTAGCGCTTGGTGATAGTATTGCTACCAACGGGGTATGCCTTACCGTAACTGATATGGGTAGCGATTATTATTGCGCTGATGTATCGGCTGAAACCATAAAACTTACCGGGTTTGCCCATTACGGCACGGGCTCTACTGTGAACCTTGAAAAGGCAATGCGACCCACTGACAGACTGGGCGGACACATTGTTTCAGGTCACGTCGATGGCGTGGGCGAGATCAGTAAAATTATAAAACACACCGACTATGTTGAATTTTGGGTAAAAGCACCTACATCTTTAGCCAAGTACATTGCTCATAAGGGCAGCATCACTGTTGATGGTGTGAGCCTTACAGTGAATGAAGTCAACGGTGCTGAGTTTATGCTTTGGATAATTCCTCATACGCTGAAAGAAACGGTGATGGGACATTACGAAGTAGGCACCGCTGTAAATTTAGAAGTAGATGTAATAGCACGTTACCTTGAACGCTTAATGATGGGTGATAAAGCAGCGTCACCGATATCAAAAGACATTGATATGGCGTTTTTGGCTGAGAACGGATTTTTGAGAAAGTAACCCTACAAGAAGTATAAAAACTATGGCATTTAACACCTCGAAAGAAATTATTGAAGACATTCGTCAAGGTAAAATGGTTATCTTGATGGATGATGAAGATCGTGAAAACGAAGGCGATCTTATTATGGCAGCAGAGCATGTCACGCCAGAAGCCATTAACTTTATGGTAACGCACGCCAGAGGTTTAGTTTGCCTTCCTATGACAGAGGCGCGTTGTCGTCGTCTTAATTTACCGTTAATGGTGGATAAGAACGAAGCGCAGTTTTCTACCAACTTTACGGTGTCGATTGAAGCGGCAACGGGCGTAACTACAGGTATATCAGCCGCCGATCGCGCAGTAACTATCAAAGCTGCGGTCGCGAAAGAAGCAAAGGCGACTGACATTGTGCAGCCAGGCCATATCTTTCCACTAATTGCAAAAGAAGGTGGGGTATTAAACCGCGCAGGCCACACTGAAGCGGGCGTGGATTTACCTCGTTTAGCAGGGCTCGAACCCGCGGGTGTTATCGTTGAAATCCTAAATGAAGATGGCTCAATGGCACGTCGTCCAGAGCTTGAGAAATTTGCCGAGAAACATGACCTTAAAATTGGCACCATAGCCGATTTAATCGAGTACAGAAATTTAAACGAAACCACCATCGAAAAGGTTGCTCAGTGCAACCTACCCACAGAGTATGGTGATTTCGAGCTTCATACTTTTAAAGACAGTATTGATAATCAGCTACACTTTGCTTTAAAGAAAGGGGAAGTTAGCGCTGAAAACCCAACACTGGTTCGCGTGCACCTGCATAACACTTTCAGTGACTTGTTGGGCTCTACCCGAGGTATTCATCGCTCACTAACGTTATCTGAAGGAATGCAAAAAATTTCTGATGAAGGCGGTGTTCTGGTATTGCTTGGTAAAGATGAGCAAATTGAACAGCAAGTTCGTCGCTTTGCCGCAGAAGATAGAGGCGAACGTCCAACGGGTGCTGATTGGCAAGGCTCGTCACGTACTATTGGTGTGGGTAGCCAAATTTTAGCCTCTATTGGCGTACAAAAAATGCGCCTGCTAAGTAAACCTATTAAGTATCATGCGCTGTCAGGTTACGGCCTAGAAGTGGTTGAGTACGTTCACGACTGAGCGGTTTATAAAGGAGGGGGAGCGCCTGCCGCAAACACGCGGTGAATACATCCATGTACGCTCCGCCACCGCATCCATGCGGTGGAGGGTTTACGGCAGGCACTCCCCCTCCTTATCACTTGGCTGCGGCTAATGAACTAAGTAGCAGAGTAAAAGAAACAATCGATTTAGTTTGGGCGTAGTTGTGGTATACTTCGCGCCGTTTTTCTCGAGGAATGAAATCATGCAAGTAGTTGAAGGTAATATCAGAGCGACCGGTAAGAAGATTGCTATTGTTGTTGCACGCTTTAATAGCTTTGTTGTTGAGAGCTTATTGGAAGGCGCATTAGACACATTAGACCGTCACGGCGAAGTGAATGAAGACGATATCACAGTGGTTCGTGTTCCAGGTGCTTATGAGTTGCCTATTGTTGCTAAGAAACTTGCTGAGAAAAAATCTTTTGACGCCATTATTGCACTAGGTGCGGTAATTCGTGGCGGCACACCTCATTTTGACTTTGTTGCAGGCGAATGTAACAAAGGCCTAGCGCAAGTATCGCTAGAATACGGTGTACCGGTATCTTTTGGCGTTATCACTACAGATTCTATTGAACAGGCTATCGAACGTTCTGGAACCAAAGCAGGCAACAAAGGCGCTGAAGCAGCCTTAGGTGCGCTTGAGATGGTTAACGTTATCGATGCTGTTGAAAAGCTTTAAGGTAAAAAATTAAGTGAAAGTTTCAGCTCGTCGTAAAGCCCGTGAACTTGCCCTTCAAGGCATCTATTCATGGCAAATGAGTCATAACGATATTCAACAAATTGAACTGGCGCTTGCGACCAGTAACGATATGAAGAAAGTTGATATGGCTTATTTTCAGGCACTGCTTCGCGGTGTGGCGCACAGCGCTAGCCACTTAGATACGACTATTAAGCCGTACCTGGGCCGTTTGCCTGAAGAACTAGATGCAATCGAAAAGGCTATTTTACGCATTGCGACACTGGAACTTACAGAGCGTAAGGATGTGCCTTATCGCGTAATTATTAATGAAGCGATTGAACTTGCGAAGTCTTTCGGGGCCGAAGAAAGTCATAAATTCATTAATGGTGCGCTTGATAAAGCGGTTCGCTCGTTGCGTAAAGACGAACGCGATTAACCTTGTACAGTGGCATTGGATGTCACAAGGGTTTAATAGACTATCGTGAAAGAATTTGATCTTATCGGCCGTTACTTCTCTGATGGCGGCCACACTCGTAAAGACGTAGTTATTGGTATCGGTGATGATTGTGCCGTAACTAACGTTCCTAGTAATCAACAATTAGCCGTTACCACAGATACTTTGGTTGCAGGTGTGCACTTCTTAGAAGATGCGCCAGCAAAATCGGTTGCGTATAAAACCGTAGCGGTGAATTTGAGCGATTTAGCCGCCATGGGCGCTGAACCTGCTTGGATCAGCTTATCGCTGTCGTTGCCAACAGTGAATGATGAATGGCTTAGCGAGTTCGTAGATGGTTTGTACGAGCTTACGCAGTACTATTCTGTGCAGTTAATTGGTGGCGATACCGTTAAGGGCCCGATGGCCATGACCATTACGGCGCAAGGGTTTATACCACCCGGTTCCGAACTGACCCGCAGTAATGCAAAACCCGGTGATTGGGTTTATGTTACAGGCACCTTAGGCGATGCTGGTGCTGGCTTGGATATTCTGCAAAATAAACTTAACGTGGCCGGTGAAGCGCGAGATGTGCTTATTAATCGTCATTATTACCCTACGCCTCGAGTAGCAATGGGTACGGCACTTCGTCGTATTGCTTCATCGTGTATTGATGTGTCTGATGGCTTAATCTCTGATTTAGGCCACATTTTGAAAGCATCAGGCTGTGGTGCAAACGTACATGTTGATAAGCTTCCTTTATCGAGAGCGTTAACCAGTGCCGTAGATAATGCCCAAGCGATCGAATATGCACTGTCAGCAGGCGACGACTATGAGCTCATCTTTACCGTAGGTGAAGAACAGCGAGGTAACTTTGAAACCTCGATGGGCGGTAGTAGTGTGAAAGCAACTTGCATTGGTCAGCTTACTGGGCAAGCGGGTCAGTTGTCTTTGCTAAAAGACAATCAGCCGTTTACACCAACCAATGAAAATGGCTACGAACATACTTTCTAGAAGCTAATAGAGCATTTTATGCAAAAAGAATATCGCGCTAGAATTAGCATGAAAAATCCAGTGCACTTTTTAGCGCTTGGGTTTGGTAGCGGACTTATCCCGTTTATGCCTGGAACCTTTGGTTCTGCGGTAGCAATACCACTACTTATATTGTCGGCCAACATGCCTGTGATGGTATTTATCGCTTTCACTGTTTTCGCCTCAATTTTTGGTATTTATCTGTGCGGAAAAACCGCTGATGATATGCAGGTGCATGATCACGGTTCTATTGTGTGGGACGAAGTGGCAGGTATGTTTATTACCTTCTTATTTGTACCTATTACTGCACCGTCTTTGCTAGCAGGATTTGTGCTGTTTCGCATATTCGATATTTTAAAACCTTGGCCAATAGGGCCTATCGATAAGCGCTTACACGGCGGTACAGGCATTATGCTTGATGATATAGTGGCTGGGGCTATGGCGTGTGCGTGTTTACATATTATGATGATGATGTGGCCGGCATTTACCACCTTGTTTTAAATTGGACGAAGATAAGTTCGTGCAATAATACGCAAAATTTGTACATATTAAAAAGCCCGCAACTGCGGGCTTTTTGTTTTTAAAGGCTATTGAGCGAGAGTGAAAGCAAACAGCTAGCTCAGTAAGCTTCTAAGTGTGGAGGTAATACCTTCGATATCTAGTCCATGCTCTTTGTACATTTCCTGTTGCGTACCTTGTAAAACAAAGCTGTCTGGAAGCCCTAATGTACGAACAGGTTTCATAATACCTTGCTGTTGCAAGTACTCAAGCACACCAGAGCCTGCTCCGCCGGCTATACAGCCATCTTCTAAGGTAATAAGCAAATCGTGTTCTGCCGCCGCTTTCTCAATAGCCTGGCCGTCGAGCGGCTTAACAAAGCGCATATCAATAACCGTAGCATCAATAGCTTCGGCAGCTGCCAATGCATTAGGTAAGAGTGTGCCGAAATTCAATATGGCTGCTTTTTTCGATGGCTTGCCGGTAATAGCGCGGCTAACCTTCGATTTACCAATAGGTAACTCGGTCATTGCGGTGTCAGGGGTAATGCCCATTCCAGCACCGCGAGGGTAGCGTACCGCCGCAGGTTTTTGTGCTTTATGACCTGTATAAAGCATTTGTCTGCATTCATTTTCATCAGATGGTGCCATCACAATCATATTTGGTATGCAGCGTAAAAAGGCAATATCAAACGCACCTTGGTGGGTGGGGCCATCAGCCCCCACAATACCGGCTCGGTCAACGGCAAATAAAACAGGCAAGTCTTGCAACGCCACATCGTGAATAAGCTGATCGTAGGCACGCTGTAAAAAGGTCGAATAAATCGCAACTACTGGGTTACACCCGTCTTTGGCTAAGCCCGCAGCAAAGGTAACCGCATGTTGTTCTGCAATGGCTACATCGAAATACTGATCAGGGTATTGCTGCGAAAACGCGACCATGCCTGAACCTTCACGCATGGCAGGCGTTACCGCCATCAATTTAGGATCTTGCGCTGCTATATCGCACAACCAATCGCCAAAAATAGCAGAAAAAGTTGGCGCTGAAGGCTTCGCTTTTGGCAACGCGTTATCGGCAGGGTTAAATTTAGGCACCGCGTGGAATTTAATCGGGTCTTTTTCAGCAAGGGCGTACCCTTTACCTTTCTTAGTGACCACGTGAAGCAGTTGCGGACCTTTAAATTTGCGCATATTACGCAAGGTATCTACAACGGCATCTACATCATGGCCATCAATAGGGCCTATGTAATTAAAGCCAAGCTCTTCAAAGATTGTGCCGGGCACTACCATACCTTTAAGGTGCTCTTCTGCGCGACTAGCGAATTCTTTGATAGGCGGTACATTGCTTAATAGTTTTTTAGAGCCATCGCGAATAGAGTTGAAAACATTACCCGTTAATAAGCGAGCTAGGTGACTATTAAGCGCACCTACGTTTTCAGAAATAGACATTTCGTTGTCGTTTAACACCACAACCATATCTTTATTGATGTCACCAGCATGGTTCATCGCTTCAAATGCCATGCCCGCGGTAATCGCACCATCACCAATTACGGCAACCACTTTACGGTTTTTGCCTTCTTGCTCGGCGGCAACCGCCATGCCAAGTGCAGCACTGATAGACGTAGACGAATGGCCTACAGCAAAAGTGTCGTAGTCGCTCTCAGGAGGCCAAGGGAAGGGGTGTAAGCCGTCTTTTTGTCGAATCGTCGACATTTGCTTAGCGCGACCCGTAAGAATTTTATGGGGGTAGGCCTGATGACCCACATCCCAAATCAATCTGTCGATAGGCGTGTTATAAATATAATGTAAGGCCACAGTAAGCTCGACCGTGCCTAAGCCCGACGCAAAATGTCCACTGGTTTGGCTTACACTATTTAGTAAATATTCTCGTAATTCATCTGACAACTCACGCAATTTCTCTTGCGGTAACTGTCTTAACTTATCCGGCGTTTGCGCAATAGCAAGCGTGGGGTAATGTTGGAGGTCTAAACTCATTATTTATTATCTTTTTCAACATGGTTGCAGAACTAATGGTCTCGTTTTACCAATAGTTCGCTAAACGCAATTAAACTGTCTGTATTGTAGGGTAAACGAGCCAAGGCTTGAAGGGCATTCTGATGCAGCTTATCAAGTTCTCGTTTTGCACCTTCAATGCCAAGTTTGGCAGGAAAGGTATTCTTACCCAAAGCAATGTCAGAGCCTGCTGGCTTTCCTAATTGCTCACTATTACCTTCTACGTCAAGAATGTCATCTTGGACTTGAAATGCAAGACCAATATCGTCGGCATAAGCTAATAAGTCTGCTTTACTGTTGCTATCAAGGTCTTGAGAAACAATAGATACCATTTCAACACATGCACGAAGTAGGGCGCCGGTTTTCAAATTGTGCAGTCGCTTAAGCTGCTCAAGGCTTATTTCTTCACCCGTGCTGGTTAAATCGATTGCTTGCCCGCCACACATACCGCGATAGCCAGCGGCGCGGGCTAACACAGAAAGTAACTCGCCACGTTTATTGGTTGCGAAATCACTTAAAGGCGCATCTGCCAACGTGCTAAAAGCAAGCGCTTGCAATGCATCACCGGCTAATATTGCGGTGGCTTCATCGAATGCAATATGACAAGTCGGCTGGCCGCGACGCAAATCGTCATCGTCCATGGCTGGCAAGTCATCATGTACAAGCGAGTAAGCATGCACACACTCAATGGCCATACTAATAGCCATTTGATCGCCTTTAGGCACATCCAGGGTGTTGCCGATAACTTGAACCAGTAAAGGTCGCATACGCTTTCCTCCCACCAACAACGCGTGACGCATTGCTTCTTTAAGCCGCGGCGCGTCGTGGGGAAGGTCATCAATAAGCGTATTTAACGACGTATCGGTCTGCTGCTTAACTTGCTGATGCAATGCAGTGAAATTCATACTATACCTGTTTGTTGCGACACGAGGCTTAAGGTTGCTCGTCTTCAGGAAGAGGGTGTAATGCGCTTTCGCCTTGCTCATTAAGCAAAATTTTAACTTTTTGCTCGGCTTGCTCTAACGATTTCTGACCTTCGCGGGAAAGGGCTATGCCTCGCTCGAATTTTTCTAGTGCAACGTTTAATGGCAACTCACCGTTTTCCATCTCATTAACGATTGCATCTAATTCGGTAAGGGTTTCCTCAAACGAGGGAGAATTTGTCTTTTTCGTCACTTTCGTCACAATCGCACTCATTTTTAGGCGTTTTTTGGATTACGCGCACATTAACTGAGGGTAGCCAAAGGGTCAAATGGTTTGTCAATATATGCCCTATTGCAGCTATCTATGATAACGTTTTGTGAAGCAACTCTTTGTATTAAAAACTACCGCCTAAAGTTCGACTAACCTCATTATGTATACAATAATTAAGGCAATTTGCGATAATCTTGTTATAGAAATTCTATACAATGCCGATAGAATACGAGTAATAGTATGCAGCGTCTGCAAAAAATGAGGAAGAGTGAGTGGATTTAGCAACCGTCATAGGTATGTTGGGCGCCATCGGCTTTGTAGTAATGGCCATGGTTATGGGTGGCAGTATTGCCATGTTCATCAACGTACCGTCTATCTTGATCGTATTTGGTGGCACCCTTTTCGTTATTTTATCCCAATACACTTTAGGGCAGTTCTTTGGTGCAGGTAAAATTGCAGGCAAAGCATTCATGTTCAAAATTGATACGCCTGAAGATCTTATTGAAAAAATTGTTGAGATGGCAGATGCAGCGCGTAAAGGCGGTTTTCTTGCATTAGAAGAAGCTGAAATAGACAATCCGTTTATGCAAAAAGGCGTAGACATGTTAGTTGATGGTCACGACATAGAAGTGGTCAGAGAAACCTTAGCGAAAGATATCTCTATGACCACCGAGCGACACGAGTTTGGTGCCACCATTTTTAAAGGCATGGGTGATATCGCACCAGCAATGGGAATGATTGGAACTCTGATTGGTCTGGTGGCCATGCTTTCTAACATGGATGATCCTAAATCAATTGGGCCAGCAATGGCGGTAGCACTATTAACCACCTTGTATGGTGCATTTCTTGCCAACATTATTTGCCTACCCATGGCGGTAAAGCTCGGAAACCGCGCACAAGAAGAAAAGCTTAACCAAATGTTAGTGCTCGATGGCATTGTAGGGATTGCCGATGGGCAAAACCCGCGTGTTATCGAAGGTATATTGAAAAATTATCTGGCGGCAAGTAAACGCGGTACGGGCGCTGAGGACGAATAATGGCTGAAGAAGAGTGCCCAAAATGTCCTCCCGAAGGGCTTCCTGCATGGATGGGGACCTTTGCTGATTTGATGTCGTTGCTCATGTGCTTCTTTGTACTCTTGCTCTCATTTTCAGAAATGGATGTACTGAAGTTCAAGCAAATCGCCGGCTCAATGAAGTTTGCCTTTGGTGTGCAAAACAAAATTGAAGTGAAAGACATCCCAAAAGGGACGAGTGTTATTGCGATGGAGTTTAGGCCTGGTCGTCCAGATCCGTCGCCCATCGACACTATTCAGCAACAAACAATCGAAATGACTCAGCAGATGCTAGAGTTCCAAGCGGGTGACGAAGATTCATCCGGCGGTAGGCAGAAGCAAAGGGGTGAGCAGCGAGGGGGGCAGTCACAACAAACCGCCACCGATCAGTCGTCCTCAGAGTCGCAAAGTTCAGATCAAACACAAACTGCTGAGTTAATGAAAAAAGTAGCGCAGCAGTTACAAAAGCAAATTCTCGATGGCGCAGTAGAATTGGAATCTTTAGGTCAGCAGTTGACTATTCGCATTAGAGAGAACGGTTCATTTTCTGCCGGTTCTGCATTTTTACAACCTCAATTTCAGCCTATTTTACGCAAAATTGGTGTGTTATTAGCAGACGTTCCAGGGGAAATAGAAATCTCAGGGCATAGTGACGGACAACACATTGCTAATGAACTCTATCGTTCTAATTGGGATTTATCGTCTCAGCGTGCCGTAGCCGTAGCTGAAGCCATGCGAACAGCGCCGGGGTTCGATGAAAGCAGAATGTCTGTAGTCGGCAAGGCCGATACCGACCCCATGGTGGAAGATGCAACAACACCGGCGGATAGAGCACGGAACAGACGGGTAGAGATTAATATCAATCAAGGTAAACCAATGACTTCTCAACCTATATCAGTGGTTGATGAATAGGTTGCTAAGCAAAATACAAAATCAAAAAGGGCGAATCAATGATTCGCCCTTTTAGTTTGAAGTTGTCTTTTATAGGCAATTAACGTGGGTTTTTATAGTCAACTAACGTTGTTTTTTATAGGCAACTAACGTTGCAGTGCCTCCCTGTGATGTGGCTTAGATATTACCAATTGCACCGTACTAATGGTTCTTTCTAAAAAACCGCCTTCACAGTATTTTAAATAGTAAATCCACATACGCATAAAACGTTCATCATAACCATCGTTGAGTAATGCTTCTTTGGCGCTAATAAAGGCTTCGTACCAATGATTAAGGGTTTGAGCGTAATCTAATCCGATATCATGCAGGTCTCTAATCATCATGTCGCTATAGCGCTTTAAATGAGCGTTTAACTGATACTGTGAGGGAAGGAATCCACCAGGGAAAATGTATTTTTGAATGAAGTCCACACTGCTGGCGTAACTTTCGTAACGTCTATCATCAATGGTGATGGATTGTAGCAACATTAGCCCATCGTCTTTAAGCAGCGATGAACACTTCTCAAAAAAGTTACCTAAGTAATCTTTTCCTACAGCTTCAATCATTTCAATTGAAACCAGCTTGTCGTACTTACCTTCTAGCAAGCGATAGTCTTTTTTCAGTAAAGTGACTTTATCAGACACTTGTGCGCGCTCAATCCACTGCTCTGCCCACGCATATTGTTCTTCAGAGATAGTGGTGGTGGTCACTTTACAACCATAATGCTTGGCTGCATATACCGCTAAACCACCCCAGCCAGTGCCAATTTCTAAAAGATGGTCACTTTCTGTTAACTGAAGCTTGTCACAAATTGTTTTAAGTTTGTGATTTTGCGCTTCTTCTAAACTGGCGTTCACATCAGGATAAATAGCCGATGAATACATCATAGTGTTATCAAGAAAACGAGTGTAAAGCTTATTACCCAAATCGTAATGGGCTTCAATATTTTTCTTGGCTTGGTCTTGTGTATTGCGGCGGGCAAAATGCTGAATTTTCAGAATAGGCATGGAAATCCACTTGAACTTGTTTTCCCAAGCATCAAGGGTAGATAGGTTACGCGCAAATATCTGTACAACTGCCGTCACATTGTCACTTTCCCACAGGCCATCCATATAGGCTTCACCTGCACCCACGCTACCGCCTAATAATAACTGGCGATACGCCTTTACGTCTTTGAAATTAATCGTAGCGTGCAAGTCGTCATTTGGGCTACCCATTGAAGCAATTTTGCTGCCATTTTCCATAATGGTAAGTGAACCATGTGGAAGTTTCTCTAAACACTTTAAAAATGCGCGCCTACAAACCTTGTCTAAAAGAGACGCTTCTGAAGGGGTACTAAATACAGATTCACCGGAAGACATGTAGTTATTATTCCTGACTTTTCTTAGGGTGGTTATAAAGTGGCGTTCGCTTTATAAGTAACTTAAGCGCCTGCCAATATATGCCAATCATTGTTCTAATGGTCATACTAGGTATACGTTTCATAACTCGACTTAGATTCGCATTATCTAATGAAAGCCGTGTTAAATTAATTCCAGCACTAAATTCTTTATCGCCTCGAACGCAGTCCATCGTTAACGCGAGACGTTGGCTAGGTTGCGTAATTCGCCATTTGTACGTCATGTCCATGGGATTAAACGGCGATACATGAAATGCTTTCGGTGTATCTGCTTGTAAGGCTAAATCGACCAAATAATAATGCCGCTCATTCCAAGGGGTATTACTGACTTCTGCTAATACATGGGTAAAAGAATTGTCTTCGCCCTTTAAATAGTAAAAATTAACAGGGCTGAAGTACATTCCCCACATACGAAGTTGCCCAAGCATATATACATCACCGCTTAAGGTATCCTCACTTAAACTATTCATTTTTTCTAGTACGCTTTGGTCTAATGGTGTGTTGCTATCACCTAAATAGTCTTCACGTTTAAAGCGCACTCTTGCTTTAGAATTAACAGAGAAGTGCTTCAAGGCTGCTGGCAATGCATCGACTTCGTTTAACTTTATCCAGAACAAATAAATATGATAGTCGAACTTATGTTGGGTAGGTGAAAAGCGCTCGTGATACACCTTTCCTTCATAAATAGCGCTATCCATCAAAGGTTAACTCCAAATCGCTCGCATACATCTAATGCGCTATGCACGCCATCTTCATGGAAACCGTTATACCAGTAAGCGCCACAAAAATGCAGATTATCCACACCACATATTTGGCTTCGGCGCTGTTGTGCATTCACCATAACTTCACTAAATTGAGGGTGCGCGTATTGATAACTACCCAGTAACGCGCTTGTATCAATTTCATCCGTGTTATTTAGGGTAACGCAGTAGGTGTTGGGCGCGTCTAATCGCTGAAGAATATTCATATCGTAAGTCACCGAGGCCGGTCTTTCCTCCTCGCCAGCATCGTCTTTTAAGCGGTAATTCCAACTTGCCCATGCAAGCTTTCGCTTAGGAAGTTGGTTTGTATCTTTGTGCATGACGACATCGTTTTCAGCAAAGCCAATGGCGCCCAACACAGCTTGCTGCGCTTTGGTGGGGGTATCTAGCATTGCTAGTGCTTGGTCGCTATGACAGGCAAAAATAACGTGATCAAATATTGCTTGAGCGCCAGATGTGTCAGTAACTTGCCACGTATCACCCACTTTCTTAACATTAGTAACGCCACATGATAATTTTACCTTGTCTTGAAAACTGGCAATTAACGGGGGAATATAAGTGCTAGAGCCACCTTTAATGGTATACCACTGTGGCCTGTCACTTATGTTGAGTAAACCGTGGTTGTTGAAAAACTGAAGAAAGAAAGTCAGCGGGAACTGCCTAGTTTGAGCAAGACTTGCAGACCAAATAGCGGCGCACATGGGCAAAATATAGTAGCGCGCAAAGTCATCGCTTAATTTTAACTCGTTAATGACATCTTGAAGTGTCATTGAAGAAGTGTCTCGCTTCTCGGCGACAAAAGCTTTACAAGCTTTATTAAACTTCAGAATGTCGCGTACAATGCGCCAAAACCTCGGGCGTAGTATATTTCTACGCTGTGCAAATAAACTGTTTATTGTATTGCCATTGTACTCGATGTTAGCTTTCTTACTGGTAACAGAAAAGCTCATCTCGGTAGGTTGGTATGCAACATCAAGTTGCTTCATCAGCTTTATAAATCTGGGGTAAGTCCAATCATTAAATACAATGAAACCGGTATCGATATTTCGTTCAATGCCATCATCAATGATTTTCTTAGTGGCGGTGTGCCCGCCAATGTAATCATTGGCCTCATAAACCGTTATATCAGCCGTTTTATTTAACAAATACCCGCAAGTCAGGCCTGAAATGCCTGTCCCAATAATCGCTACATTTTTTGTCATTGTTATTGTGCTCTACTGCTTTTCTCGCATTGATAGCGATAATTTTTTTTGTAATCCTACAGGTAAAATATGCATAAACCTTAGTATGAAACCAAACATGCGGGGGAAAAAAACGTTTTGCTTGTCGGTTTCAATACCTTTAAGCATAGACTCGGCCGCTTCAGTGGCCGTAATTTTCATTGGCATATCAAAATCATTTTTGTCGGTAAGAGGGGTTTCAACAAACCCTGGTGATACCGCTTGAACCTTTATACCCCGGTCGTGTAAATCGACCTCTAAGCTTTTCGTGAAATAGTGAAGGGCTGCCTTGCTTGCCCCATAAGCCTGAGAACGGGTAAATGGTAGAAGGCGAGCCATACTATCCACGATGACTAGCTTATTCCCTTTCTTTAATGAAGGAATGAGCGCCTCTACACAATGAACCACCCCAAAAAAGTTGGGCTCGAAAACGCGCCTAAACATATCTGACTCGAATTTATCAATGTCTACGTATTCACAAGTGCCTGCATTTAAAATAGCAATGTCGCACTTTACGTTGTGAAGCGCCTGTTTTGCATCCTCTAGAGAAGTTACATCAAATTGAAGCGGCTGAATATTCGGCTTCGACGCTAGCTCATTTAGAACATCTTGGTTTCTACCACATGCAATTACCTGATAGCCTTTTTCTGCGGCTTGAAGTGCTAAGGCTTTGCCAATACCCGAGGTGGCGC
The DNA here is from genome assembly GCF_003989595.1 of Alteromonas sp. KS69. Classification (NCBI taxonomy): domain Bacteria; kingdom Pseudomonadati; phylum Pseudomonadota; class Gammaproteobacteria; order Alteromonadales; family Alteromonadaceae; genus Alteromonas; species Alteromonas sp. KS69. The sequence continues at coordinate 72,513 of NZ_PYHU01000036.1, forward strand.
CTGTAATGAGTAATGTCTTCATTTCGCTAACCTCTTTTTAATTTTCTTCACAAAGAAGCCTAACAGAGGAATGTGTTCATATACCATTTCCCCTAAATCATAATAATCTTTGTGATAAACAATAATGTCATCCTTTACCGTTAGTTGGGTGTTCCCATCCACGGTAATCAACTTATCACTTTGTTTAAGTTTGAGGTTCATCGTCCAGTTAACAATATGAGTCACACTGTTACTACTCACTGGCGCAATCATCGATATGTCAAACTGACAACGCTCGGCTTGTTCTAGCAAGTTCGCAAAATATTTCTGAACATCATCTAGGCCATGGTGGGTAGTGATAGGGTCAACAAATGTAACGTTGGAAGCATATATATCGGATAAGTCATCTAAAGTGATTTGGCATATATCGGCGTACATGGTTGAGAATCTATCTAATACAGTCATTACTTCTTCACTTTGTTAATTTGCTAACGTAAAACAACTATGTAACTCTTTGTTACTATTGCTAATACTCGATAAAGTATGTTTGTAACTACTATACACGCTATTTTGATTGTCGTTCTATTATTCCAAGCGTAACCGAGTGAGTTAACGTTTTCTTAATATAGTCATTTTACAAATAAAGCGGCGCGTAGGATCATTGTCCCTAGACTAAAGTGTGAAATTTTTTCCCTAGCGATCCAATTTGTTCACAGTGGCGTAATTGCTTATGACCAAAAGAGTTAAGAGTTTATGAGTAATACACCGATTCCACTATTTCCATTATCTGCCCACTTGCTTCCAGAAGGACGCATGGCATTACGTATTTTCGAACCCAGATATACGCGCATGGTTAAGCAGGCATGCGCTGAAAACAAAGGGTTTGTGATGTGTATGCTCAACGCATCAGGTGATAAATCCCGTAATGAACATATTTATCCGATTGGTACCTACGCTAAGGTTGTCGACTTCGATTTACTCGATGACGGCTTGCTTGGCATAAAGGTTGCTGGATTAGAGTTAGTTGAGGTAACTGATGTAGCAGTTGAATCAGATGGGTTACGTACAGGCCATTGTCGTTCTGTATCGCCTTGGAACTGCGAAATATCACCTCAGCAATTAGCGCCTATAAATGAGCGTTTGAAAGAAATTTTTGCGAAGTATACGGAGATAGCATCACTTTACGAAGAAACCCGGTTTGACGACCCTACATGGGTGTTAAGACGGTGGCTTGAATTGTTACCTGTTGATGGTGGACAAAAGCAGCAGTTTCTTAATAAAGGTGGTGACAAGAACTTACTTAACTATCTTTGTGCTTTAATTCGATAAAACGAATTAAGAGATAACTTCTTAAATTCCATTAAACAATTGTAATGTGGATTTGGCGATTTTTTCGAACTTCTTTCATCGTTTGTTTGTAAACTATATTAATAGAATCGGATAAACGGACGAAACCTTATGTTAGTTGGAATTCCTTTAGAACAAAGTAAGAGTACGATTAAACCGAAAGAATGCGCGGTTGAGATGTCAGATTACCTAGTAGAAGTTGCCCAAAAGCGTTGTAAAGCGTCTTTTGCGCGAGTTTTTAATTACTTTGCTCCAAGACTTCGTTCATATGCTTTAAAGCAGATGGGTAACGAAGCCCTTGCTATGGAGTTAGTCCAAGACACCATGTCGAACGTGTGGCAAAAAGCGCATTTGTTTAATGCGGAAAAAGGTTCGCCATCTACGTGGATTTTCACTATCGCTCGAAACATTCGTTTTGATATGCTTCGTAAGCTTCAAAATCGAAAAGAAGATGTGTGTTCTGATGATTTATGGCCAGTATTGTGTGAACAAACTGCAGACTTAAACGAAGCACCTCTTGATGAACAAGTTACATTAGAACAAATTGGTTATTTGTTTGAATCGCTTCCTGTAAAACAAAAAGCAGTAATCGAAGCAATTTATATCGATGGTAAATCACAGCAAGAAGTCGCTGATGAATTAGATATTCCTTTGGGTACAGTTAAATCAAGAACCCGTTTGGCACTTCAAAGACTAAAAGGTATGTTGCAGAGTAATGATTAGGTTCCACCCGAGTGCTCAACAACTTGTTTCATTTGTGGACGGGGATTTATCGCCGGCCGTTTCGCTGATGGTTTCCGCACACTGTGATATGTGTAGCACATGTCAGCGGTTTGTGGAGCAAGAGACCGAGCGCCTTGCTGGTTCATTACTAGAAGATAATGGTTTTAAGCAAGTTGATCTTAAAGCTGATTATAGCGCAATGATTGCGCAAATTACCCAATCGCCATCATCCGTCGAAGCGGATACTGTTGAAAAGCAAAAGCAGCCCAACCGCAAACAATGCGAAAGCACTCAAGTCAGCATTACCGCTAAGGGTTCTATTGAGCTTGATGGTAGAAACTTTGTCCTTCCAAGAACACTTCAGCGATATATAGAGAAGACAGGAGGTTGGTCTAGCTTAGTAGGGAAGTTGTGGCAGGCACCAGTAGATTTAGGTAGCCAAGGTGTTGCTAACTTTATCTATATGGGTAAGGGGGGGAGTGTGCCCGAACATACCCACCGAGGCACTGAATACACCTTAGTCATCAATGGTGAATTTAGTGACGGGCTTAACAACTACGACTCCGGCGATTTTATCTTTATGGATGGCCAAAACACTCACACACCTCGGTCAGATAACACTCAAGGTTGCCTGGTTTTTACTATTGTCGATCAGCCTTTGCATTTTACTTCTGGTATAGCGCGCCTTCTCAATCCGTTTAGTCATCTTTTCTTTCGCTAACCTTTCGCAATAGCAGCATCCAAATATTTCCTCTGTAAAAGTTTAAAATCAAAAAAAAGCGCAGTTCATTATGAACTGCGCTTTTTTGATAACGTTATCAGCATCGTTAGCTAATAAAATCACTTTCAGGGAAGTTTAGCTTCAATGTCTTCATTGCATTTCCACGTAAATCGTCCAACCCTAACTGCTCGTAACTAGACACCATGATTTCAAGCGCTTGCTGAATTTGCGTACTTTCAGGGAAGTGCTCGATAACATATCTACCACGGTTAGCTGCTGCAACATAAGCGTGTCTGCGCATGTAGAAGCGGGCAATAGCAATTTCATATCGTGCAAGCCTGTCTTTAATATGAAGCATGCGCTTGCGAGCGTCTGCAGCATATTTACTGTCAGGGTATTGTTGCATTAAGCGTCTGAAATCTTCAAAAGCCTGACGAGATTTCGAAGGATCTCGGTCAGTCCTATCAATGTTCATTAAATCTTGAAACAGGTTACTGTCAGACTCCATGTTGGTCAGGCCGCGCATATAGTAGGCATAATCAACATCTGAGTGGTTTGGATTAAGACGAATAAACCTATCAATAGTGGCCAACGTCTCATCACTTTTACCTGATTTGTAGTAACTGTAGATAAGGTCCAATTGTACTTGGTGCGAAAGCGGACCAAATGGATAGCGAGAGTCTAACGCGCCTAATGTCTGGGCTGCAGCACTGAAGTTACCTACTTCCATACTTTGCTTGGCTCGGTTATATAGCTGTTGCGCACCCATATTAGCCATTACGGCTTTTTCTTCTTCGTCGGAGGAGCTACTACAGCCTGCGACAGATACCATCGCACCTAATAACACAGGTGCTAGTAATCGAATTGATTTCATAATAGTTCTTTTTTCCTGCTAAACAGTATTGATTACTTCGCTGTCTAAGCTCATGTTCACTTATTCTAACGTACTCGCGATGATAAAAACCATACAAATTCGTAAACAACGCAGTGTACCGATTGAAAGCTTGTTATAATACCCTTTTTACACTTAATAATCGGTGTTATGACAGAGTCGGACAACACATTACAATTAGAAGCAACCACAGGGGCTGAGCACTTTGGTCTTCGGTTAGATCAGGTTTTAGCTGATTTGTTCCCTGAATATTCACGTTCTAAGCTAAAAACTTGGATCCAAGGCGGAAATGTGTCCGTTGATGGACAGGTTATCACAGTACCACGCCATAAAATGCAAATGGATGAGGTGGTGACTGTTAGCGCTGAAATAGAAATTCAGGTCACGAGCCAAGCGCAAGATATTGCATTGGATATTGTTTATGAAGATGAACATATTTTAGTCATTAACAAATCTGCTGACTTAGTGGTTCATCCTGGTGCGGGCAATCCAAGTGGCACCGTGCTAAACGCATTGCTTAATCATGTTCCAGACATCGATAAAGTGCCGCGGGCCGGTATAGTGCATCGTTTAGATAAAGACACAACTGGCTTGATGGTAGTAGCGAAAACATTACCAGCGCAAACCCACCTAGTAGACCAGCTTCAAACGCGGGTGATGAGCCGAGAGTATGAAGCCGTTGCAATGGGCACTATGGTAGCGGGTGGTGTGGTGGATGAGCCTATTGGTCGCCATGCAACTAAGCGTACACATATGGCCGTGCGTGAAAATGGTAAACCTGCAGTAACTCACTTTCGTGTCATTGAGAAGTTTCGTGCTTATACGCATTTGCGCTTAAAGCTGGAAACAGGCAGGACCCACCAAATTCGTGTGCATATGGCCCACATTAAGCATCCGTTACTAGGCGACCCTACCTACAGTGGAAGACCTCGCTTACCCAAAGGTGCATCTGATGACTTTGTTAACACCTTACGGGGTTTCCAGCGTCAGGCTTTACACGCAGCTCAGCTTTCTTTATATCATCCAGAAACGGAAGAATGGATGACATGGCAAGCGCCACTGCCGCAAGATATGCAAGACTTATTAGCGGCGGTACGCTTAGACTCTAAAGAAAATCCTGAGGATATGATTTAGTCAGTGTAACTGGTATGTCTGAATCACGAATAATGGTTGCTGTGCAACGGAACTCGGTATGATAACGCCTCAATGGAATAGCCCTAATAACGTGGTTGCTTACACCACTACCCGTGACGGTAGTGGCTGTGACCACGATAACCCAGGTGCCAGTCGCGGTGAGTATGCCCAGTGCAATGTTGGTGACCATGTGGGTGATGACACAAAAGCCGTGGCATTAAATCGTGCAGGTTTGCCCTATGCCAATGCTATTACGTGGTTAAACCAAGTTCATGGTAACCATGTTGTTACGTTGCCTTCTAGCGAGACAGAAGGCGATGCAGCTTATACCACAAGTACTACGCATTTTTGTGCGGTAATGACCGCTGACTGCGTACCTATTCTTATTTGTGATAATGCGGGTAAGGAAGTAGCCGCCGTGCATGCTGGGTGGAAAGGGCTTGAGTCTGAAATTATTAGACGCACAGTAAACCACTTTTCAAGCCAAGCTTCAGAGTTAATGGCTTGGATTGGACCCGCTATTTGTCAACAATGCTATGAAGTAGATTCAGCATTAGCACAACGCTTCGCAGATTATCCGTCAGCATTATGCCAAGGTGATACTCCCACTAAGTTTCAATTGGATTTACCCGCCATTGCAGCCCAGCAGCTAGCATCGCTCAATGTGGGTACCGTCATTAATAGTCAGCTTTGCACCTACTGCAATGAAAAACAGTTTTACTCCCACCGCAGGGCCACGCATCAAGGCAAGCCATCTACCGGTAGAATGGTAAGTGTAATAGGTTTGCGCTAAATCAAAGGTTTACGAAACTTTAATCGTTTCTCTTGAATCTCATTCAATAAGCTCCCATAACTAATGTATAGGGTATTTTGACATTATTAGGGTTTAGCTATGCGATTAGACAGATTCACCAATAAGTTCCAACTTGCCATTTCGGATGCTCAATCTTTAGCGCTTGGGCGCGACCATCAATACATCGAACCTGTACATTTAATGACGGCTTTGCTAAATCAGCAAGGTGGTTCGGTACGACCCGTACTTGACCAAGCAAATGTAAATGTGAATGCACTACGCTCGGCGTTAAGTGAAGCGGTTGACCGCATTGCTAGTGTTGATGGCATTGGCGGTGATGTACAGCTAAGTAAACAAAGTGGCATATTGCTTAACCTGTGCGACAAAATCGCTCAGCAGCGTAAAGATGAATATATTACCTCTGAAATTTTCGTACTTGCCGCTATTCAAGACAATGGCCGGTTAGGCGAAATTCTAAAGCAGCTTAACATTACCAAAGATAACGTTGAAAATGCCATTGATTCTATGCGTGGCGGGCAAACCGTAAACGATCCTAATGCCGAAGACGTACGTCAAGCACTGGAAAAATTTACGACCGATTTAACTGAACGCGCAGAACAAGGCAAACTCGACCCCGTTATTGGTCGTGATGACGAAATTCGTCGTGCAGTGCAAGTTTTGCAACGTAGAACCAAGAATAATCCCGTGTTAATCGGTGAGCCTGGAGTCGGTAAAACCGCGATTGTTGAAGGCTTAGCGCAGCGAATTATTAACGGTGAAGTACCAGAAGGGCTCAAGAATAAGCGTGTACTTTCTCTTGATATGGGAGCACTGGTGGCAGGCGCAAAATATCGCGGAGAATTTGAAGAGCGACTTAAAGCGGTACTCAATGAATTGGCTAAAGAAGAAGGCCGCGTTATTTTGTTCGTCGACGAATTACACACCATGGTTGGTGCCGGCAAAGGCGACGGTGCTATGGATGCGGGGAATATGTTAAAACCCGCGCTAGCCCGAGGTGAATTGCACTGTGTGGGCGCCACAACCCTTGATGAATACCGCCAATATATTGAAAAAGATGCCGCTCTTGAACGCAGGTTCCAAAAGGTAGTGGTAGATGAACCCAGCGTAGAAGACACCATTGCTATCTTGCGGGGGTTGAAAGAACGATATGAACTTCACCATTCAGTAGATATTACCGACCCCGCGATTGTAGCCGCAGCTACGTTGTCGCACCGTTATATCAGTGATAGGCAACTACCCGATAAAGCTATCGATTTGATTGACGAAGCAGCATCAAGTATTCGTATTCAAATAGATTCAAAACCTGAAGATATGGACAGATTAGAGCGCCGTATTATTCAATTGAAACTGGAAGAGCAAGCGCTTGCGAAAGAGACTGATGACGCCAGCCATAAACGACTAGAAATGATTGAGCTGGAGCGAGAGCAGGCGGAAGTAAAATACAATGACTTTGAAAAAGTGTGGCTTGATGAAAAGGAGGCTATGCAAGGCACCCAAACTATTAAGTCGGCACTTGAACAAGCGAAGCTCGATTTAGAGATTGCGCGCAGAGCATCTGATTTAAATCGTATGTCTGAGCTTCAGTACGGCAGAATTCCTGAGTTAGAAGCGAAGCTAGAGCGGGCATCTGAAAATGAAACCCGAGAAACGAAGCTAGTTAAAAACAAAGTCACCGATGTTGAAATTGCCGATGTATTGTCTCGCTGGACAGGTATACCTGTCGCTAAAATGCTAGAAGGCGAGCGTGATAAATTACTTAAGATGGAAGATGTTTTACACAAACGTGTAGTAGGGCAGGGGGAAGCGGTTGAGGCTGTATCTAATGCAATCAGACGTTCTCGAGCTGGTCTTGCGGATCCTAACCGTCCTATCGGTTCATTCTTATTTTTAGGCCCAACAGGGGTTGGTAAAACTGAATTATGTAAAGCACTAGCCGGTTTCATGTTCGACACCGAAGACGCCATGGTGCGTATTGATATGTCGGAATTTATGGAGCGTCACTCTGTTGCTCGATTAGTTGGGGCGCCCCCTGGTTATGTTGGATATGAAGAAGGCGGCTATTTAACCGAAGCGGTTCGTAGAAAGCCTTACTCTGTTATTTTGCTCGACGAAGTTGAAAAGGCGCATCCTGATGTCTTTAATATCTTGCTACAAGTGCTAGACGACGGCCGTTTGACCGATGGACATGGCCGCACTGTAGATTTTAAAAATACTGTGGTGATCATGACGTCCAACTTAGGTTCTGACATTATTCAAAATCAACATGAAGAAAGTCAGTACGAAGAAATGAAAGCGTCAGTGATGTCGGTGGTAGGGCAACATTTCCGCCCTGAGTTTATCAACCGAGTTGACGACATTGTGGTATTCCACCCACTCGGCAAAGATGAAATTAAATCTATTGCCAAAATTCAACTGGCAGCTCTACGTGCTAGGTTAGTAGAAAAAGGCTATAAGCTTAATTTATCGGGCGCCGCTATGGATAAACTTGCTGATGCCGGCTTCGACCCAGTATATGGTGCTCGGCCACTCAAACGGGCAATTCAAGTTCATATAGAAAACCCGCTAGCACAAAAGTTACTTTCTGGTGATTTGGTGCCAGATTCTGTTATCAGAATAGATGTGGATAACGAAAAGCTAGTGATTTCAAACCAGTGATTGATTAGCTATGCCGCAGTAGTGACTGTGTAGATAAAACAAAGCCACACATCTTGATAGATAGTGTGGCTTTTTTATACGTGAGAAAAGGTAACGAGCGTAGCTAAAGACTATCAAGCAGGCTTTGTGCTTCAGGACGTTTAAAGAAAGGTCGTTTCACATTTACCGCAAAGGTTAATTCTTCTTTTGCTTCTTCAATTCTGCCTAACTTAGCCAATGTATAACCCAAGTGATAGCGAATGTTAGGATCATTGGCATCACGGGCAAAGGCGTCGCGTAATAGTTTGAGGCTGGTTTCATATTCCCCTCGCAATGCTTTTAAATAACCAAACGTATCAAGTATCTTGGCTGAATTAGGCTGCAATTCGAAGGCTGTATTAGCGTATGCATGGGCTGTTTCTAATGAGTCCTCAACGGCCATAATAGCCAAACGGTTGTAAGCCTCAGCTGGATTAAGTGTATTGGGGTTCTCGACTAACTCTTTGTATAGCGCTGTAGATTCTTCAAAATCGCGAATGAAAAACAAATATTGCGCTAATAAGTTTTTCGCTAACAAATTAGCGTCATTTTCTGCTATCAGTTCTCTAGATTTAGATAGAAAGGTATCTACAAACTCTTCATTCAACGCGTAATTGTAAATGGCAACGAAAGCTTGAGAAAAGCTTGGATTAACATCCAGAGCCTTGAGGTAAGCATCGACTGCTGCCTTGTCTTTGTTCAAATTAGCTTCTAAACGGCCAATCAAATACCAATAAATTGGACTTTGCTCTTTTGCTTTTGGCATGCCATTTAACAGTGATTTAGCTTTATTGTTGTTTTGTAAGTCGAGCAGTAAGCTGGCGTACCGTAAAGAAATAAAGCTATTCTCTGGCGAAATATTATATGCCCGCTCCATCGCGTGGAGCGATAGGTCATTATTGCCTAGCGAGCGTATCAAATCGGAATACGTTACTAAATCTCTTGGGTTGTCATTAATAAAGTTGCGAACAATATTGAGCGTCTTTTCTGCTTCAGCACGCTGCTTTGAGTTTATGAGTAGCGATGCTTTTCTCAGTAAGTACTCTGCGTTATCGAAGTTATCCTTTAACAGTAAATCTAAATGATACAACGCGTTTTTTGTATCGCCTTGTTGTTGATACAAGAATGACAGTCTTTCTCTTGAACCCACATTCGATGGGTCTAAAGTAAGTATATCGAGATAAATCTGTTTCGCGGGTTCTACATAGCCCTGTTTAGTCATGTTGAACGCTTTCAACATTAGGGTTTCACTGTGCTTTGGCGATAGGATAAGTAACTCTTCTACCAGCGCGTTTGATTCATCAACATTACCCAAACGACTTTCTGTAGCTGCTAAATTAAACTTTGCAGGAAAGAGGGTGGGGTTTTGCTCAAGTGCTTTTTCGATATTTTCTTTTGCCGCTTCTAGTTGCCCCTGCCTAATAAGAATACCGGCTTTTAAATTATAAACCTCGGCTTCATCAGGGAACAGCTTGTTTAGCAAGTTAGCCCCTTCAAGGGCTGGTTCAAAACGCTCTGCTTGCAAATTCATTAACGCATAAGTAAAAAGGAAACCTGCATTTTGTGTGTATTTTGGCAGGTTCTCTTGAAGGATAGATAAGGCTTGCTCTTGTTTACCTCTAGCCGCCATCAACTTAATTTTGAATAGTTGAAGTTTTCCTTCATCAGGATACTTTTCTTCTAAATTTCGAAGCAGTCGTTCAGCTTTAAATGCCTTTTTTTGACGAATGAAAAGATCACCCAACATAAGTGCAGAGTCGGGATTTTCCATTAAAGGTTCTTGATAGCGTTCTAGAAGTAGCAGTGCTTGCTTGTCTTGCTGAGTAGCCATATAAACTTGACTGAGCATCAGTACTGCTTGCAAATCTTCGGGCTCTTTTTGCAGATAAGAGGAAAAATCTTTAGCTGCCGTTTCCATGTTGTTATTGAAAAAGTTAGTTAAACCACTGATATAAAGCAGCATAGGTTGAGAGGTAATTAACTCTGGATCGAGCTGAGCCATAAAGTCGTTTAGCTCTTTTAGCTTTTTATTATCAATGGCCTCTTTATTGTCTCTACTTTGCAACCAGCTATTCAACAGTATAGCTAAAGGATCGTTTGGTGTATCTTCAATAATTTCATCAACAAACAACTTTGCGGTATCGTAGTCTTTGGCTTCCAAATACAAATCAACTAAATTACGAAGTGCAATAGGATCGTTTCGATTAAAGGTAAGCGCTTGTTGTAAATTAGCGGTTGCGGCATCTTTATCGCCCTGGCGGTAAGCTAATTGTCCTTTTAATCTCCACGAAATAGCGTTTTCTGGCTCGATGGAAATAGCGTTCTGTATTAGTTGGTTGGCTTCAACTAATTCTTCGTTTTGCAAAGCAATAGAGGCTAGCCCGTTTATCGCCGGCACAAAATTAGGTGAAGAGGCCACAATCGTATTGTAATCTTTTAGCGCACATTCATTATCTTCTAGTCGAATGCACGCGGTAGCTCTTATCAGTAACCATTCCCGCTCAGCGTCACCAGATAACTTGTCCACATCGGTGAAATCGACGATGCTTTGATACTTGTTCATGAACAGCCAGGTATTACCCAGTAACTCAGCCAATAAATTTATATCGGCGCCCATTTCTAGCGCTTCTACAAATTCCAATTCAGCTGCGTTTAAATAACCGTTAATAAGTAAAATTTCACCCATCAACATTTTTGCAGCAAGGTTTTCGGGATCTTTTTGTAAGCTGTTTTTTAGGTGTATATAGGCTTCATCGTAAGCCGTCTCGTTAAAAGCTGAGAGTGCTTTTTCATAATCTTCAGAAGTTGTTGCGAAACTATTGAATGCAAAAAATGAGGTTGCGATAGCCGAGACAAGGGCTTGCTTGAAAAAACCTTTCTTATTATTAACCAAATCCATAATTACCTTAAAATATTACCCAGCTACAAGCTTAAAAATAGCATAAAAAAAGGTGGCCTAAGCCACCTTATAAAGATACGTGTTTTCTCTGCGTTTTAAAACAATTAAACGCGACGCTTACGGCGGTAAGCAAGAAGACCAAGACCTATACTCATCAGCGCTAATGCACCTGGCTCGCTAACTGGTGTTGGAGCCGGCGGTGGTGTTGTAGATTTTTGAATCGCTAGGTCAAGAGAAGAAAGCTTAAAGCCTACTCCGTGATAAGTGCTTGAACTATCATCAAAAACAGTATTATATGCACCGACTAACCAGTATTTTGCAGAATTCGTTAACGTCGTAAATTTAGATTCATACAATTTTGTTGAACTATCTCTACTGCCTATACCAAAGTGACCTAGTGTACCCGCAACAATAGAACTTGAAACACTAGCCCATGTTGACTCTACGCTATCGCTAAACGAATTAATGTCACTTAACCCCGCAACAGTCACCTCTTTGGTTCCATTATTTCCATTTACCCAAGAAAATGATGATCCCTGAAGAGTCACGTCTTCACTAAAACTCAGTAAAAACATATCGAAATCATCTTTACCTTTATCATTGTAATTATCAGCCGAATGACTATCTCCACCCCACGAATAATCGTCATTCAAGATGCCATAACCGACGTTGCCGTATTCGCTCCAGCCTTTGATGTCGCCTTGGTCTAATTTTGTATCTTCAGACGAAGAACTGCTTAAGTTCCCTGTGTCCGACCATGCTGTAATACCGACATAAACATCTGTTCCATCAATGTTGATCACAGAACCATGTGAGGCAGATGGAGTTAAAGTTTGAGTAATTCCATTTTCAGAAAGAGAATAGGTTGCTTCACTGAGACTATCATCAGCCAGAACGTTTCCGGTCAATAATACAGCTACGCTAAACGCAAAACTTGTTAAGCCTTTCATATGTTTCATTACCACTAATATTTACCATAATAATAGTTAGTAAGCATTTACTGTGCCATTTGTTATGTCGTTGATTTTTTTATAATTTAATGATGTTGTTTTTATGGTAGTAAAAAAAGCTGACAGGTACAACCACTTGTCAGTGATCTAAAGTCTAATAACTTTAAATGCTTTTCTTACGGCGCCACATCACAAATAATGAACATGCCATAAGCAGTCCTAGCGTACCTGGCTCAGTAACTTCTGTAGGGGCGGGGGGCGCTTGTGTCTCAGTTTTGGAAAAACCTATGTTAGCAAGTTTGAATGCATCGTTACCTACATACCCGCCTATGTTACCGAAAACGGTATTATAAGCGCCAACAAGCCAATACTGAGAAGATTCAGTAAAGGTAAAGTCGGCGCGGTGATCTAGCGTTTCACAGTTCTCTATATCAAAAGATGCTGACGTCAATGCATCTGCAACTATATCGCTCCAAGTATTAACCCCGGAAGTCAGCGTTGAAGTGTTTCCTAATGCTGCAACAGATATTTGACTGTCGTTACTGTCATATAGCCAAGAGAAACTTGCACCGGTTAAGGTTACAGCTTGGTCGAAAGAAAGAAGTACGAAGTCGTAGTCTCTCTCAACATTGGTTGTCCCGCTTCTGTACGCAGCGTTACTACCTTGATAATTGTAATTCAGGTTATCTATGGCGTGATCAGAGTTACCGCTGTAAATTGCTTCGTCGTTGTTGGTAACACCATAGGCCCATTGATTAGATATTTTCTCTAAATCTGCACCTACTACGGTTTCGTTGTAAACACCCTGAGTATCAGAAAAGGCGGCAAGTGATATACTGACACCATCTATGCTGATATTTGAGTCGTTGGCATTTGTACTTTGATAGACCCCGTCTTCTACTAAATCATAAGTATGCTCACCCAACGCAGAATTACAGGATGAGTTTTGGTTGCTACTACTATTAGAACTACCGCTACCGCAATAAGAATAATTGTGGTTGTTGTGATAGGTAGCTTGCGCATTGCCAGCAACGAAGATTGCTGTGGTTGATGAGAATAAGAGTAGCGATGGTAGTACTACTTTTTTAAATAAACTGCGCATGGCGGTGTTCCTTATAAACCCTAATTGGGCTTGGGCGCGAATACCTCTTCTTACTGAGCAGAAGTACAACTTTTAAGGCGGCGTAAAAGGTATCGCTAGTTTCAACATGGATTTGTATGATAACTGAACGGTGAGCTAAAAAAGGTATGTGGGCGTATACCTAGTTATTAGATAAGTTTGCGCATGTAAACTTAAACCAAGTCGCACACTATTACTTATAGATAACGCATACGTAGAATTTACTTTGCTAGGCGTTAAACAATATCTATGAAATAATTGCTGCATTACATATAGAAGTATGAGGACTTATGTCTGAACAAAAGCGAAAAGGGATTTATCTTCTTCCCAATCTATTAACCACTGCGGGTCTATTTTCAGGCTTTTTTGCAGTAGTGTCTTCAATGACAGGAAGATTTGAAGCAGCAGCGGTAGCTATATTTGTTGCTATGGTTTTTGATGGATTAGATGGCCGGGTTGCGCGTATGACGAATACGCAAAGCGATTTTGGTGCTGAATATGACTCAATGGCCGATATGGTGTCATTTGGTATGGCGCCGGCGTTAGTGGCATACAACTGGGGCTTAACTGAGCTCGGTAAGTTCGGTTGGTTAGCTGCCTTTGTTTATGTGGCAGGTGCTGCCCTACGTTTAGCGCGATTTAATACGCAAGTTGGTATTGCCGATAAACGCTTCTTTCAAGGCTTGGCTAGCCCAGCAGCAGCAGCAGTAGTTGCTGGCTTAGTCTGGGTAGGCGTTGAATATGATGCTGTAGGTACAGACTACGGAATTGTAGTGGCGTTAGTCACTGGTTTCGCTGGCCTACTAATGGTGAGTAACTTCAAATACAATTCATTCAAAGAATTGAATTGGCATGGGAAGGTTCCTTTCGTAGGGCTGCTTATTGTGCTACTTATATTTGTGGTGGTAGCAACAGAGCCTGCTTTGGTACTCTTTATTGTGTTTTCTCTTTACGCGCTTGCTGGCCCAATCAATACATTTAGAACCGTCGATAAAGTTACATTGAACGACGTAGTAGGTGAGCAAGAAGAAGATGCAGACTTTGATGCTAATAGTGCGACCGATACTGTCGATAGTAGCGAAGGGCAGCAAGACAAAGAGTCGTCTAATAAAGTGTAAAAACACGCCTCTCAGTCATTAATAGTGATGAGTTAGTTGTATTAATATACCAAACGACTAAAAAGCGACCTTCTAGGTCGCTTTTTTTATGAATTATCAAAAAGAGGTTGACCTTGCCTCAGAAATCTCTAGAATGCGCATCCGCTTCGACAGGAAAGTGAAATAACTTACACTGACAAAGCAAGTCACTACAACCTGAAAGGTAGTACTGGCAAGGTTTACAAGGAAATGCTTTTGAAATTAATTTTCTGAAAGTGTTGACATGAAAACCGAAGCGCGTAGAATGCGCGCCTCGCTTTAAGGAGTTGGTAACAACACTGGAAAAGCAGTTTTCATTAACTCTTTGGAGTTAACAACGGTTCGAAAAGAAATTTACGAAAAACGTTGACACTGAAAACGAAACGCGTAGAATGCGCATCCGCTTCGAAGAGAAGCGCTCATCGAAAAGGCAATGGCCGTTCGGGTGAGGTGAGGAAGTCTAAGCAACTATATGTAGTGTTAGTCCTCCTTGCGCAAAAACAGAATGCTTCGCATTATGATTTTTGCACGATAGTTCTTTAACAATTTATAACAAGACAATCTGTGTGGGTACTCATTAAGAGTGTCACACAACGACGATTCATATTCGATATATTTAATTGAAGAGTTTGATCATGGCTCAGATTGAACGCTGGCGGCAGGCCTAACACATGCAAGTCGAACGGAAACATGTCTAGCTTGCTAGATGATGTCGAGTGGCGGACGGGTGAGTAATGCTTGGGAACTTGCCTTTGCGAGGGGGATAACAGTTGGAAACGACTGCTAATACCGCATAATGTC